>JBEKIA010000125.1:0-12216 GCA_050011995.1 Verrucomicrobiota bacterium | reverse complement strand
ATGGCCTGGTTGCGCTTGGGGTCTTCGCGCAGGGGGCGGGTGTTCTCGGTGGCAACGTAGCCGGGGGCGATGGCGTTGACGTTGATGCGCTCCCTGGCCCATTCGTTGGCCAGGGCCTTGGTGATGCCGGCAAGGCCGTGTTTGGCGGCGGTGTAGGAAATCACAAAGACGCCCCCTTGAAAAGAAAGCATGGAGGCGATGTTGACAATTTTCAGCCTGGCACCGGCGGGGGATTTCTCGCGCCCGCCATGAATCCACCAACGGGCCGCGGCTTGGCAAAGAAAAAAGGGCGCGCTCAGGTTGGTGCGCAGAACCTCGTCCCAGTCCGCCTCGGAAAAATCCACGGCGGCCCCGCGCCGAATGATGCCGGCATTATTGACCAGCGCGTCAATCCGCCCGGTTTGCCGCAAGACCGTTTGGATCAGGCCGGCGGCGTCCGCCTGCCCGCCGCGGCCCAGGTCCGCCGCCACGGCGAGGAACTCGCCCCCGGCCTCGCGGGCTTGCGCGGCAGTATGGCTTTGGTCGCTGCGCGCCACCCCGGCGACTTTGGCGCCTTCGCGCGCGAAAGCGACGGCGATGGCCTGCCCCAAACCGCGGCTGGCGCCCGTGACGACTATGACTTTGTTGGCGAATGGTTTCACAGATGGGGGGTTCCTGGTTTTTCTTCAGCGCAAATCGCCGGGCTTCACATGGTCCATGTCGTCGAAGGATTGATTTTCGCCGGCCATGCCCCAGATGAATTTGTAGTTGCCGGAACCGCAGCCGGCATGGATGGACCACGACGGCGAGAGAGCCGCCTGCTCATTGTGGATGAACAAATGCCGCGTGGCCGCCGGCTCGCCCAAAAAGTGAACCAGCACGCGCTCGTCCAGGTCGAAATAAAAATAAACCTCCGTCCGCCGATGATGGGTGTGCGGCGGGAAGGTGTTCCAGACACTGCCTTCGGCCAGTTCGGTATAGCCCATGACGAGCTGGCAACTGCGGATGCCGCCCGCATGAATGTACTTGCGGATCGTGCGCAGGTTGGCGCCGGCCTGGCCTCCCAAGGCCACCGCCGCCGCCTCGCCGCGCGTCATCACCGCCGCCGGAAAGGCCGCGTGGGCGGGACAGCTCAAAAAGAAAAACTTCGCCAGATTGTCCGGGTCCTTGCTGGCAAAGGCCACTTTTTGCGCGCCAGCGCCGACATACAGGCAGGCCAGGGAATCCACCGCCAGCGTTTTGCCGTCAACGCGCGCCAGGCCCGGGCCGCCCGTGTTGATCGCGCCCAATTCGCGCTGTTCCAGGAAAAAAGGCCGGCCCGTTTCGTGATGGTTTGGCAGATCCACCGGCTCCCGCGAGGGCACAATCCCCCCTACGACCAGCCTGTCCAAATCGGTGAACAGGCCGTGGAGTTCGCCCGGCTCGTAGAGGCCGGACAGGAGAAATGTGTCGCGCAATTCTTCGGTGGTCATCCGCGCGGCTTCCGGCGGGCGCGGCATTCGGCGAATGGTGTTCTGGATCATGGTTTTTGCATCATAATTCCCGCCGCCGCGTTTTCAATTGAATTCTGCGCCTGGTCGCATGTGATTTTTTGGGGTGGCGTTTTCCGGTTCTTGATCGTAATCTCGCTCCTAATCTTAATCCTAAATCTCGATGCCGGCGGGTTTCATAGAGGCCCATTCGGATTGCTGGCGCACGAAAGAGATTAAGATTATGATTATGATTAAGATTAGGAGAGGATGGCCCAAAAAGTGGAATGCGTTTTCCATGAAGTTTATATTTTCCTGTCGCTCGTTCCCCCGTGGCATCTCTTTCCTCGCGGCCGTGGGCGATGGGTGCAAATCCGCAATCCGCAATCCGCAATCCGCGATGGGTGTCATCCCCTTCCTCGCGATCGTGGGCGCTTGTTGCGTCGGCGGGCTGGTTCAGGCCGCTGACGCCCCGCCCATCACGCCGGCGTCCGTCCTGGCCTCGATGGAGCGCGTGGCCGATTGGCAGCTTGCCCACCCCAGTCCGCACAGCCGCACCGAGTGGACCTGCGCCGCGGGCGATGCCGGCTTCATGGCGCTGGCCGGCATTTCGGGCAACCCCAAATACCGCGAGGCGATGCTGGCGGCCGGCGAAACCAATCAATGGCAGCCCGGCCCCGCCATGTATGACGCGGACGACCAGTGCATTGGCCAGACCTACGCCGAGCTTTACCTGCTCTACCGCGAACCGCGCATGATCAAACCGCTGCGCGAGCGGTTCGACGCCATTCTCGCCAAACCCACGAAAGCGACCAATCTGGCTTTTGTGAATCCGCAGGCGCGCGCCAGGGAAAACTGGTCCTGGTGCGACGCCCTCTTCATGGCGCCGCCGGCCTGGATGCGCCTCTACGCCGCCACCGGCGACGAGCGTTATATGAATTTTGCGGTGACGAATTGGTGGCGCGCGGCGGATTACCTTTATGACAAGCAGGAACATCTCTTTTTCCGCGACAGCACTTATTTTCAAAAAACGGAAGCCAACGGCAAAAAGGTCTTTTGGAGCCGCGGCAATGGCTGGGTCATGGCGGGATTGGCGCGCGTGCTGCAATACCTGCCGATGAATCATCCGGGCCGTCCGCGTTTCGAGTTGATGTTTCAGGAAATGGCCGCGAAAATCCTGGCCTGCCAGCAATCCGACGGCCTTTGGCGCGCCAGCCTGCTGGATCCGTCGGAGTATCCGCAAAAGGAAACCAGCGGCTCGGGCTTTTACACCTGCGCGCTGGCCTGGGGCGTGAACCAGGGTTTGCTGGATCGCGCGGCCTTCCAACCCGCCGTCGAGAAGGCGTGGAATGCCCTCAACGGCTGCGTGGAGGCGGACGGAAAGCTGAAGGGCGTCCAGCCTGTTGGGGCGGATCCAAAAACATTTCCGGAAACCTCCACCGACATTTTTGGGGTGGGCGCCTATTTGCTGGCCGGCAGCGAAGTCTATCGCCTGGCGGTTTTGGAAAACAACGAGTTCCAGGCCGCGGTGGTCCAGGTCACCAATCCGTCGGCCTTCCGGCGCGATTGCGAAACGGTGGAACTCAATGACCGGGACCCGGCCCAGATGATCCTCCAGTCCCTGGAACTGACCGGACCCGCCGAGACCCACATCGCCGTGATGGACGGCGTTTCTTCGCGCATTTTGGATTCGCAACATTACGTGTCCGCGCCGGACCCGGACCCGGGGCAAAGGCCGGACAGCCTGGTTTTCCAGGTGGACCTGGCGCCGGGCGAGACACGTCAATACTATCTATTTCCCGGCTGGGCCTTGCCCGCCACGCCGCCGCCGCCGGTCAAGATGGATATCGGCGCCAAGATGGACGATTACCGCGCCGGCAACAGCCGCGCCCGCGGCGGCACGGGGATCTGGGACGGGAAAAAACTTTACGTTTCCAGCAACTACCGCAATTGGCGCCTCATCACCACCGGGCCGGTCCGCTCGGAGTTTGAATTGACCTACGATGCCTGGGCCGCCGATGCGGCCGGGCGGAAAGTGGCCATGACCGAGCGCATCAGCATTGACGCCAACTCCTGGTTCAGCCGCGTGGCAACCACCTTCACCAGCGAAGACAACTCGCCCCTCACCATGGCCGTGGTCCTGGCCGAGCGGCCCGGCCGCGAGAAGGCCGCCTTCGATCTGAAGGCGGGCTGGGTTTCCTGCTGGCAGCCCGAAGACAAGCCCAAAGGCGCCATGGGAGTCGCCATCATTCTCAAGCCCGGCAGCATCACGGCCTTCACCAATGACAACCCCAATCTGCCCGAAAGCGCCTTTGCGCCGCTGACCCGGCCCTCGGTGGAGGGCGCGCCGCCCATCCGCAACATGCTCGCCATCACCCGGGCCGAAGTGGGCCAGCCGCTGGTCTATTACTTTGGCGCCTGTTCGGACCGCAGCGGAGATTTTACCAACGCGAGCGGCTGGGAAAGTTACGTCAAGCAACTGGCCGCCTGCCGCGCCCAGCCGCTCGCCGTGACCGTCGCCGGCAAGTAAAAGGCGCGGCTGGCTTTGCTGTCCCCAAACTTTTTTCTCGACACGCCCGGCTGCGTTGCTAAAATAATCATACCGGCATTGCAAGACTTCAATGCCGGTATGATTATTTTCAGAGCATCTAAAAAAAGGCGTTAAAAAACCCATTGTGTGTCAACTATATCTTATGCCGGTTGTTGGTTATCAATCGCTATTCTCCCGCGGCTTTTGCAAAAAATGGCTGTTTCATCACCCTGCTAAATTGCATCTTTGACATCCCAATGGCGGACATCCTGGTGGAGATCGAACAAGTCCGCGAGCGGTCCGGCCGCCGCAACCCCAAGACCGCGCCAATCCATCCATTCAGGCCGCATCAACAGGCCGTCAAAACGCAATGCGTGCAGAAGCATCTTCGACACTTCTTGTGGGTACCAGCCTCTGGATGGAGATGGCTCCGCGGGAGCGTCGCCGAGTCGGGGAAGGCAGGGCGACGCTCCCGCGGAGCCAAACCACCCATGCTGCCAAACCCGCGAGATTTCCCAAGGATCCTTCAAATGCTCCAACCGGAAAGAAAAGGAAGGGCTTCCACCCCGAAATGAAACCCCGTCTCATTCTGGTACCCCAGCGGCGCATGGGTTTGGACGGCAGCCTCGATGGCCCGGCGCAGCCTGGCCATAAGTTCGCACCACCGAGACCAGGCGGCGGCATTTCCGGGCAGGAATGGCTGCCCCTTTTTTGCGATATGAATGCCAATAATCATGCTTTGAGCAAAACAAGAGTGCAGGTGAATGGCTAACCATTATTTGGGATTTACTAGGCTGAATTTGGCGGACTCACCGGCCTTGCGGCCTTATGGATTGCAATGCGTCCATCCACACCGCGCCGCGGCGGGCAGGGGACTGCCCGCCCTGCCTGCCTTCGCCCGCCCAAGGACTGGCCGGGTTGCCATGGGCTTGGCAGGGACGGGCGGGGTAGGTTGGCCTCCCGGCATTGAAACCGGGAAACCGGGCGGCCATCCCCATTAGCCCGCAATTTCATAGTCTGGCAGGGCGGAAATGCTGCTTCGCCCAAATTCAGGGCGGCGCGGCATCGCCGCCCTACCATTGAGGGTGTGGCATGTCCAGCCAAGGATATGAAATATCCGGGTTAGAATCTCTTTGTCAGCGTGAGCGTGATGGTGTTCCCTTGCATGCGGTTGTCCGCCATGAACTCATAGTTATACCGGAGCGAGGCCATCACGAATGGAAAATCCACGTTGATTTCCGGGCCGATCGCCGCCACCCGGCTATATGGATAAAACATCTCCGCAACCGGCTGGTCTCCCGTGCTGGCCGTGACCCTCTGCTGGTAATAACCCACCACACCCAGATCAATCGCCTTGAAGGTCTGGTTGACGTCCTTGAGGGTCTTGCTGACGGCCCATTCCAGGGTATAGGCCTCGCCGGGTGTTACGTGAAAGGCATGAAGGTCGCGGTCCTCGCTATTGAATTCATACCGGTTCAGCGCCGAAACCGCCCAGGTCTTGGCCTCATCGGGATACCAGGTGACTCCCAGCGTCAGTTGCGGCCCCCAATAGCCGAGTCCCGGGGAGTCCGGCTGACCGGAAGTGCCCGTGGGCATATTGACGCCGACCGCGGCCCCGATGTCGAATTGTCCCGGATGCCACTGTAGCGTGCTTTCGGTGTAGGCGTCGGCGATTCCAAACTTGCTGCCAGTGAATAAACCACCAGGCCCGTATGGTGGTTTAGGAAGCGGGGCGTTCTTAAGGCTGACGTATTCGAATAAAGGCACAAGATCCGCGCCGATGTAGCCGCCGAGGACTTTGATATCGGAGATATAGATAAGGCGCGGCACCTGGACGTACACCAGCCCCTGGAAATTGCCCGGGGCGATATTGTGCCCGGCCGCGTTGTTTATGTCATTGGCCACATAGATAATGTTGTAGTCCCGGAGGTAAAAGCCGGGCGGGGGGAGGGTCGAGCCCTTGATCCCTTCAAAGCCGACACCGTAATGGGCGTCGTTTTGGGCCTGGATTGCGCCGGGAACGGCCGCCAGCGCGACGACGAGGAGACTGCGAATGATTTGGTTTTTCATTGGTTTGATTTGATCTTTCATTGTTTGTGTTCGTGTTGACAGTTATTTGGTTTAGACATCCTGGATTTTGCCGAGCAGGTAAGTTTCGTAGGCGCTCAGGTCGAGCAGCCCGTGCCCGGAAAGATTGAACAGGATCACGCGCTTCCTTCCCGCCTCGCGCGCCTGCTCCGCCTCCGTGATCACCGCCGCGATGGCATGGGCCGATTCCGGCGCGGGCACGATTCCTTCCGTGCGCGCGAAGAGGATGCCGGCCTCAAACACCTTGGTCTGGTGGATCGCCTGCGCTTCGATCAGCCCCAGCTTGAAGGCGTGGCTGACCATGGGCGACATGCCGTGATAGCGCAGGCCGCCCGCGTGGATGGGCGGCGGCATGAACTGGTGCCCCAGCGTGTACATCATGAGCAGCGGGGTCGTCCCCGCCGTGTCGCCAAAATCGTAGCGCAACTCCCCCTTGGTCAGCGAGGGGCAGGCGGAGGGTTCGACGGCCACGATGCGATAATTCTTCTTGTCCTTGATTTTCCTTTGCAGGAATGGGAAGGCCAGTCCCGAGAAATTGCTGCCGCCTCCCGCGCAGGCATAGATGGATTCCGGCTCCTCGCCCGCCATTTCCATTTGCCGGATGGCTTCCTGGCCGATCACCGTCTGGTGCAGGCAAACGTGGTTGAGCACGCTGCCCAGCGAATACTTGGTGTCCGGATGCGTCACCGTATCCTCGATGGCTTCGCTGATGGCAATGCCCAGGCTGCCGGGGCATTGCGGGTCTTCGGCCAGCATTTTGCGGCCGAAGGAGGTCTGATCGCTGGGGCTGGGATGAACCGTCGCGCCCCAGGTGTGCATCAGGATCCGCCGATAGGGCTTCTGCTGGTAGCTGACCTTGACCATATAGACGTTGCACTCCAGTCCAAACATCTGGCAGGCCAGAGACAGCGCCGATCCCCATTGGCCCGCCCCGGTTTCCGTGGCCAGCCTCTTGGTGCCCGCCTCCTTGTTAAAGAAAGCCTGCGGCACCGAGGTATTGACTTTGTGGCTGCCCGCGGGACTGACGCCCTCATACTTGTAGTAGATGTGGGCCGGCGTTTTCAGCGCCCGCTCCAGCCGCGCCGCCCGCAGCAGCGGCGTCGGCCGCCACAGCGCATAGACCTCGCGCACCGGTTCCGGGATTTCGACCCACCGGTCCGGGCACATTTCCTGCCTCACCAAGTTCTCCGGGAAAATCTTCGTCATCATCTCCAGCGACACCGGCTGGCGCGTGCCCGGATGGAGCGGCGGCGGAAGCGGCTGGGGAAAATCGGCCAGCAGATTGTACCACTGCTTGGGAATATCCGCCTGCGACAACAAGAATTGAGTGGTTTGGCTCATAGGATCATGGGTGTGCGTTATGCGTTAGGCTTGACCATTTCGTCAACATCATTCTGAATATTTTTTGGAGACTACAATTTCCGCCCCGCGCCAGGCTTCTCATATCTTGCCAATTATTGGGCCTGAATTGCGATGCACGGGGCGGTTTCCCCGCCCATGGGGAGCGGCTTTTTGGCAATGCGCCGGTCTTGGGTTGGCAGGGCGCGCACTCCGTGTTCGCCGCGGCGGCCAGGCGCCGTCGCCCAAGCTATCGCGCACGAGGAGGACGGCCCGGCCTGCCTTTCCCCTCCGTCGCTGACGCCGTGCGTGGAAAAGTGGAAAGGGAATGGCGAAGATTGCGGTTGAATAATTGGGCGGTTCCTTTACTGTGCGCTTCTATTTATGAAATCAAACAAAGTCGTTGTCTGCGGGGCCGGGGGGTTCATTGGCGGTCATTTGGTGGCGGACCTGCGCCGGCAAGGGGTCCGGGAGATTCGGGCGGTGGACATCAAACCGCCGGGGGAGTGGTACCAGCGTTTTGAGGACGTGGAGAATTGGCAGTTGGATTTGAAAAAGCTCAAGGCGTGCGAGCAATCGCTCAAGGGGGCGAAAACGGTCTATAATTTGGCGGCGGACATGGGCGGGATGGGGTTCATCGAGAACAACAAGGCGCTGTGCATGCTCTCGGTGCTGATCAACACTCATTTGCTCATGGCGGCAAAGCGGTTCGGGGTGGAGCGTTATTTTTACGCCTCCTCGGCCTGCGTGTATAACGCGGACAAGCAGCGGGATGTGAATGTGACGGCTTTGAAGGAATCGGACGCCTACCCGGCCCAGCCGGAGGATGGCTACGGATGGGAAAAACTCTTCAGCGAGCGGATGTGCCGGCATTTCCGGGAGGATTTCGGGGTGGTGACGCGGATGGCGCGCTTTCACAATGTCTATGGGCCGCATGGCACTTACGACGGGGGGCGGGAAAAAGCGCCGGCGGCGGTTTGCCGCAAAGTGATTGAGGCAAAGCGGTCGGGGAAACAGGAGATTGAAATTTGGGGCGACGGCCATCAGACGCGCAGCTTCATGTATATTGATGACTGCCTCAAAGGCATCCAGGCCATCATGGCCAGTGAAATTGTGGATGCGATCAACTTGGGGAGCCACGAATTGGTTTCGATCAACCAACTGGTGGATATTGTGGAGGAGATCGCCGGCGTCAAGCTCAAGCGCGTCTATAATCTCAAGGCGCCCAAAGGGGTCAACGGGCGGAATTCGGACAATACGCTCATCCAGCAGTGCCTGGGCTGGGAGCCGGGGGTGCGGCTGCGGGACGGCATGGAAAAAACGTATCGGTGGATTGAAAGGGAAATGGCTTCGGGAACTTGAACCGAATGGCGCGGAAGCAGGTCTGAATCTCCATGGACGCGACCGCAAGAATCGAAACACCCTCCCGGGAAGGGTTCCTGCCCGAGTTGCAGCGTTTGTGGGGCGCGCTGCCGGACAAGGCGGTGTTCGGGGCCTTGCTGGCGGCATGGGTTTTGCTTTTCCAGTATTATGGGTGGACGACGACCATTGCGGGGCGGACCGGTTCCTTGTTTTCCTGGATGTGGACCAAATGGGACGATCCCTCCAACGATGCCGGTCATGGAAAACTCATCCCGTTGGTGGTGCTGGCCATCCTCTGGTCGCGGCGGGAACGGCTGGCCAAATCGGTGGCCGGAGTTTGGTGGCCGGGTTTGCCGGCGGTTGGGCTGGCGCTGGGGCTGCATGTGGCGGGTTTTGTGGCGCAGCAGCCGCGCTTCTCCATGGTGGCCTTGTTCTTCGGGGCCTGGGGATTGGTTGGGCTGGTGTGGGGATGGGAAACTTTGAAGGTGACTTTTTTCCCCTTCTTCATTTTCGGATTTTGTGTGCCGATGGGAGGGACCTTCGCGCAGGGGCTGACGCTGCCATTGCGGATTTTCTCGGCGACGGTGACGGCTTTCATCACGCATGATGTGTTGCAAATAGGGGTCACCAGAATCGGGACAACGCTGGCGGATTTCAGCGGCCGCTGGCATTTTGAAGTGGCGGCGGCGTGCAGCGGCATCCGAAGTTTCACGGCGTTGCTGGCGATTTCGACGATTTTTTCAGTGTTGACAATGAGGTTGTTTTGGAAACGGGCGGTGATGATCGGGCTGACCGTTCCGATCGCGCTGATTTGCAACGTGGCGCGGTTGACGACGATCGTTCTGGCGGCGGCCGCGTACCGAAGCCAGGCGGCGGGAAACTTGGTGGACGAGTGGTTTGGATATGTGACCTACATGATCGGAATTGGGATGCTGCTGCTGGCCGGGCGGTGGCTCCGGGAGAAACCGTTGTCCGTGCCACCATGAAGGGGGGCAAGTGGGTGGCGTTTGGCCTGGCGCTGGGAATGATCGCCGCCACGGCGGGTTGGTTGACGGAACTGCGGGGGCGGATGAACCTGGGCAAGCCCGGCGTCAAGGTGGATCCGGTTGGGCTTTATGGCGCTGACGGCGATTTGGTTGCGCCTCGAAGCGTGGTTCTGCCAACGAATGTGCCGGGCTTTCAATCCGAACCGGTGCCGATTGGTCCCGACGAAGTGGCGGCCTTGCCCCAAGACACCACTTTTGGGCGGCGGTTGTACAGGAACGGCGGCTTTGCGGCGCAGTTGGGCGTGGTGTTGATGGGAAGGGACCACACGAGCATTCACCAGCCGCAATACTGCCTCCAAGCCCAAGACTGGACGGTCACCCATACCGAGCGGATTAGCCTGAGAATGGAACGTCCGTATGCCTACGACATTCCGGCGATCAAACTCAGCGCCACGCAGGCGCCGGCCAGCGGGCGGATGATCCACGGCATTTACGTGTACTGGTTTGTTTCCGGGGACAAGATCACGGCGGAAGAAGGCGCGCGGCTGTGGTCCCTATGGAAGACGGTGCTGGAGAAAGGGGTGACGGAGCGGTGGGCCTATATCAGCTATTTTGCCACTTGCCAGCCCGGGGAGGAATCTGCTACTTTCGAGAGATTGCAGAGATTCATAAAGACGACCGTGCCCGAATTCCAAACCGTGGCGGGCGGGCGGGCCGGCAAATGACGGCCGACAAGGCTGGAATCATTTCCAGCCAGGGGCGCGGAAGGGCGCCGGGGTCTTGCGACGGTCATAGACCGCCGCTACAGGCTGGAAACATTTCCGGGCAGGCGCGCGGCAGGGCGCCGGCGTTTGATGAGTTAAGACAATCAAAATAATGCGTCGCGACCGCGAAATCCGGGTTCAGGTTCACAAAGGGATTGACGGGATGGTCTTTGCGCTGGGCTTGTGGCTGGCGCATTTTATCCGCTTTAATTGGCATGTTGTCGTCGGGTGGTTGCGGCAGTTGCCCATCGTCAAGGATTTGGCTCATTTTGTCCGCTACAATTTGGCGGGGGCGCCGATAGTGCCGAACGGGTATCAAGTGGACTCGATCGCCGTATTTTATCCCCAGTACTTTGCGTTGGCTTTGTTGGCAATCCCGATGGGGATGATTATTTTGGAAGCGCAGGGGTTTTATCAGCAGGCGATATTTGCCCCGCGGCGGGAGAAGGCCTGGCAACTGGCCAGGGCCTGCTTTCTAACGGCGATTGGGCTGATCCTGGCGATCTATCTGGTGCGCGGGATGCCATCGCGCGGCGTGATAGTGCTCTTCGGGTTTTGCAGCTTCTTGCTGATGTTCCTGAAAGAGGAGTTGGTGCTGCGACGGCGGCGGAGCCAGTTGGGAGCGGGCCAGTTCACCAAGCGAGTGGTTTTGGTGGGGGAGCGGGCGGAAACGGGGAGCTTGCGGGCGGACATGCGGAAGATCCATCCGGAACTGCAGGTGGTGGGGGAGTTGGATTTGAACATGAGTTCCACCGCGGCGCTGGTTGCCTTTCTGCATGAGCATTCGGTCAACAGCGTGGTATTGAGCGCGCGGCGCACGGTTTTTGGGCGGATAGAAGAGGCCATTCAGGCTTGCGAGTTGGAAGGCATCGAGGCGTGGCTGGTGGCGGATTTTTTCCAAACGCGCATCTCGCAAACCACGATTGATGATTTTTGCGGGCGGCCGCTGCTGGTGTTTCGCTCCGGGCCGCAACTGGCCTCCTGGGCCGGGGTGGTCAAGCAAATTATTGATGTGGCGGGGACGCTTCTGCTTCTGGTTTTTGCCCTGCCCTTGATCTTCCTCCCGGTGGCGATCATCATCAAGCTGACCTCGCCCGGCCCGGTATTTTTCCGGCAAAAGCGGGCCGGGCTGAACGGCCGGCCGTTCACCATGTATAAATTCCGCACGATGGTTACCAACGCCGAGCAGCTTAAACAGGAGCTGGCCGCGCTGAATGAAATGTCCGGCCCGGTTTTTAAAGTGGCCAACGATCCGCGGGTGACGCGGTTTGGACGCTGGCTGCGCAAGAAGAGCATTGACGAATTTCCCCAGCTCATCAACGTGTTGCAGGGGGACATGAGCCTGGTCGGCCCGCGGCCATTGCCGGTGGAAGAAGTCAACCGATTCGATGATTTGGCGCATCGGCGCCGTCTGAGCGTCAAGCCCGGTTTGACCTGCCTCTGGCAGGTGGGCGGGCGCAATGAAGTCAGCGATTTCAAGGAATGGGTGCGGCTGGATTTGGAGTACATAGATCATTGGTCATTATGGCTGGACATCAAGATACTCTGGCGGACAATCCCGGTGGTATTGATGGGAAAGGGAGCGCGCTGACGGACGCCGCATGGGCAACTTCATCCAACAGAAGGGGAGGAAAGCCAAGCCGGCGCAACCCGTGTCCATCGTCACCGGAGGGGCGGGCTTTCTGGGGTCGCACCTGGTG
>JBEKIA010000124.1:0-12356 GCA_050011995.1 Verrucomicrobiota bacterium | reverse complement strand
CGGTCTTCAGCGTCAACGCCGGGGGCGCCGCCCCGTTAAGCTACCTCTGGCGGCGCAACAGCAGTCCGATCGCCGGCGCAACCCAGCCCGCCTACACCAATAACGGCGTCCAATTGACTGATTCCGGCAGCCAGTTCAGTTGCGTGATCACCAACTCCTATGGCGCGGTCACCACTTCCAACGCGACGCTCACCGTCTTCAGCGCGTCGGGTCCTTTCTTCTCTTTCCATGGACCTGACGGGGGCAATTGTTCTTCCGCGCTGATCCTGGGCGCCAACGGCAATTTCTATGGCACGACAACTTACGGCGGCTCGAACGGCGAGGGCGCCATATTCAGCCTCACGACCAATGGCACACTGACTGCTTTGGCCTCATTCGAGGATTCCTTGAATGGCAGTTATCCTTACGGCGCGCTGTTGCAGGGTGCCGACGGCAATTTCTATGGCACGGCAGAATCCGGGGGAACAAATGGCTACGGCGCGGTATTCAAAATGACCCCCAATGGCACGCTGACCGCTTTGTGCTCCTTCGATTACTACGACGGCTATTTGCCTTACGCCCCGCTAATCCAGGGCGCTGACGGCAATTTCTACGGCACCACCATTTATGGCGGAACCGACTACGACGGCACGGTGTTCCAAATCACGACCAATGGCACGCTGACTACATTGTGCTCCTTCGCCTACACCAATGGGGGTTACCCTTACGCCGCTCTGGTGCAGGGCGCCGACGGCAATTTCTACGGCACGACATCCGAAGGCGGAACGAACGGCTACGGCACGGTCTTCAAAGTGACGGCCAATGGCACGCTCACCACCTTGGTTTCCTTCCAGGACACCAATGGCAGCAATCCTTACGGCGCACTGATCCAGGGCGCCGACGGCAATTTCTACGGCACAACATCCGGCGGCGGAACGAACGGCGACGGCACGGTCTTCAAAATGACCGCCAAGGGGACGCTGACCACCTTGGCCTCATTCAATTTCAGTGTGAATGGCAGTGGTCCTCACGCCGGGCTGGTGCAGGGCGCCGATGGCAATTTCTATGGCACGGCAGAATCCGGGGGAACCAACGGCTACGGCACGATATTCAGAATGACGGCCAATGGCACATTGAGCAACTTATTCTCGTTCGCAGGCACCAACGGCATTGATCCCCGGGCCTCGCTGCTGCAGGACTGTTATGGGAATTTCGACGGCGCCACAGTCTATGGCGGCCTGGGCTTCAATGGGGCGAGTGACAGCGGCAATGGCACGGTTTTCCGTCTGGCCGGTGTGATCACAGAGGCGCCGCAGATCAGCGCGCAACCCGTTGCCCAATTTGTGGCGGCCGGCAACAGCGCGACCTTCAGCGTGACGGCTTCCGGCATCCCCCCGCCCAGCTACTTTTGGCGCCGGAACGGCGTGCCGATTGCGGGCGCAACTGCCAAGAGCTGCACGGTCAGCAACGTCCAGTTGGCCGATTCGGGCAGCCAGTTCAGTTGCCTGGTCAGCAACGCCTACGGGACGACCCTGAGTGCCAGCGCGATGCTGACGGTGTTTTCTAATGTCTTCACGAATATCCTGCTGTTCAATGATAACAGTTTGCCCAGCGTTTTTGCCGCGGCGCTGACCAACCTGAATCTGCCGTTCCAGTTGTTCACCTCGGGCCAATACTCCGGCTTCAGCGCGGCCGCCGCCGCCGCCAGCCCGGATGCCTCGCTGGTGATCGTGGATTCGGCGGATGGGGTGTTTGATTTCACCAATGTCACCGCGTTCGCCAATGCGGGAGGCCGGGCCTTGTTGAGTTGCTCGGATTTGGGGAGCCTGCCTGCCCTGGCCGCGGCATTCCAGGCCGCCACCGTGGCCAGTCTCACCACGCCGATGCCGGTTTACAACTGGAGCGCTTCCCCGCTTTTCAACGGCGTCACCGCTCCGCTGGCTTTCACGGACCTGGCCAACATGGATGGCCAACTCCTGCAACCGGCCGGCCCCGGCGCCGCCGTGGCGGGATTTGTCAGCAGTCCGGCGGCAAACCAGGCGGCTATCGTCATCGGCAATTCCAGCCAGACCATCCTCAACGGCTTTCTCTTTGGCGAGATCACGCCGGTGACGAATGCCGTGCAATTGGCCGCCAATGAGATTCAACTGATGATCGGCAGCGGCACCAACACGCCCCCGATCATCACCGCGCAATCGCTCAGCCAATCTGTCCCGCCCGGCGGCGGCGCTTCCTTCTCGGTAACAGTCTCCGGCACCGGTCCCTTCAACTATCAATGGCAA
Source organism: Verrucomicrobiota bacterium (assembly GCA_050011995.1). Lineage (GTDB taxonomy): Bacteria > Verrucomicrobiota > Verrucomicrobiia > Limisphaerales > Palsa-1400 > JBEKOF01. The sequence continues at coordinate 10,095 of JBEKIA010000124.1, read as the reverse complement.
TGGAACGGCGCCAATCTTCCCAACGGTGTCATCACCACGGTGGCGGGCAACGGCACGGCAGGGTTCTCCGGCGACGGCGGCGCGGCGTCCGATTCTGAATTGTACTATCCTTCTGGGGTGGCTCTGGACGCCTCCGGCGACCTGTTCATTGCCGATTATTACAATAATCGCGTCCGCGAGGTGGGAACCAACGGGATGATCAACACGGTGGCGGGCAGCGGAACCCAAGGCTCCTCCGGAGACGGCGGGGCGGCGACGAACGCCCAGTTCCACAGTCCCTTTAGCGTGGCTCTGGACGCCTCCGGCGACCTGTTCATCGTGGATCATTTCAATAACCGCATCCGCGAGGTGGGAACCAACGGGATGATCACCACGGTGGCGGGCAACGGAACCAAAGGCTACTCCGGAGACGGCGGCGCGGCGACCAGCGCTGAGTTGGGCTATCCTTACGGCGTGGCGGTGGACGCGTTCGGCAACCTGTTTATTGCTGATGCCGCCAACAACCGCATCCGTGAAGTGGGAACCAACGGGATTATCACCACGGTGGCGGGCAACGGAAGGCCGGGGTACTCCGGCGACGGGGGCGCGCCGGCCAACGCTGAATTGAGTGGTCCTTATGGCGTGTCTGTGGATGTCTTCGGCAACCTGTTCATTGCCGATTCCGCGAACAACCGCGTCCGCGAGGTGGGAACCAACGGCCTGATTACCACGGTGGCGGGCAACGGAACCAAAGGCTACTCCGGCGACGGCGGCCTGGCGGCCAACGCGGAATTGAACGATCCCTTTGGCGTGACTGTGGATGCCTCCGGCAACCTGTTCATTGCCGATACGTATAACCAGCGCATCCGCAAAGTGGGAACCAACGGGATGATCACCACAGTGACCGGCAACGGGACCCAAGGCTACTCCGGCGACGGCGGCGCGCCGACCAATGCTGCATTGTACTATCCCAGTGACGTGGCTGTGGACGCCTCCGGCAACCTGTTCATTGCGGACTATTTCAACCAGTGCATCCGCAAGGCAGGCTTCCTGGGCGCAACGCTGGCGTTGAATAATGTGGGCGCCGCCAATGCCGGGGTGTATTCCGTGGTGGTGTCAAGCCCCTATGGAAGCGTGTCCAGAAGCTTTGATTTGGCAGTCGTGTTACAGCCGTTGAACGCCCTCATCATCGGAGGGCAGGGCGTGCAATTGCAGTTCCAAGGGGTCCCGGGCAGCTCGTACGTCCTCCTCTCGGCGGCCAGTCTCACCCCGCCAGTGAACTGGATTCCCGTCTCTACCAACGCCGCGGACGTGAACGGAAACTGGACGTTCACAGTAACCACCTTCCTATCCAACACCGCCCGGTTCTACAGAATGACCACCGCCGGGCAGTGATCGCGGCAAGGGGGAGCCCATGCTTCCGCCCATCGAAGTTTAGGCGTGACAAGGGCGATTTGCCCGCCGCTGTAATGCGTCACTGACGTAGCGAAAAGGTAGGGCGGGCAGTCCTCTGCCCGCCGCGGCGCGCACGGAGCGCGCGCCCTACCACCCAAAGAAAGGACCCAATACCCGCCGCTGTCTTAGGGCGAGCTGATGCGGTAGTAGCGGCCTGTTATACCGGCCTGCACCGGTTCGCTGAAATAGAACAAACCATTGGTCAGCGTGAGGCTTTGCAGCGAAGTCCAAACGGGGGCGGCCAGATTAGTGCTGGCTTCCACCACGATGGGGATGTTGGCTGTGCCAGTGATGTCGAAACCGAAGTAATTGGCGCGCACCCCAAAATTGCCGTCGCCGGTTTGGATCAGCGGGTTCCACAACACGGCCGTCAGCCCGGCATAAGTGTTGCTCCAGCCGGCCGCGCCCGACAAATAATAGACCGTGGCGTGGTCATAACCGCTCCCGGAGTCAGTGCTGAAAACGGTTGAATTGGCGGCGGGAGCGTTGCCGCTGAAATAGACGCCGGCCAGAGCGGAGCATTGAGAAAACGCATAGTTCCCGAGGTTGGTGACGCCGCCGGGAATCGTGACGCTGGTCAGGCCGGTTTCAGAGAACGCAGCCGCCCCGATGCTGACAACGCCGGCGGGAATCGTGACGCCGGCCAGGCTGGCGCAATCGTCGAACGCAGACTCCCCAATGCTGGTGACGCTGGCGGGAATCGTGACGCCGGCCAGGCTGAAGCAGTCTTGGAACGCCTTCTCCCCTATGTTGGTGACGCTGGCGGGAATCGTGATGCCGGCCAGCCTTTGGCAGAAATAGAATGCCTCATCTCCGATGCTGGTGACGCCGAACTGGATGGTGGCGTTGGTCAGGCTGGCGCAGCCATTGAACGCAGAGTCCCCTATGCTGGTGACGCTGCCGGGAATCGTGATGCCGGCCAGGCTGGCGCAACCCGCGAACTCCCCCTGCCCCAGGCTGGTGACGCCATTGGAGATCGTGGCGTTGGTCAGGCTCGAACAGTTGTCGAAGGCATAGTTTCCGAGGCTCGCAACGCTGCCGGGAATTATCACGCTGCCCAGGCTGGCACAGAATAAGAACACAGACTGCCCTATGTTGGTGACACTGCCGGGAATCGTGACGCCGGCCAGGCCGCTGCCGTAGAACGCATAATCCCCGATGCTGGCGACGCCATATTGCATCGTGGCGCCGGCCAGGCTCGAACAACTGTCGAAAGCATAGTTTCCGATGCTGGTGACGCTGCCGGGAATCGTGACACTGGACAGCGCGGTGCTGCCGAACGCATACTCCCCGATGCTGGCGACGCCATTGGAAATCGTGGCGTTGGTCAGGCTCGAACAGTTGTCAAAAGCATAATTTGCAATGTTCGTAACGCTGCCAGGAATCGTCACGCTGGCCAGGCTGGCGGAGAAGACAGAATTCCCGCCATTCCCGATGCTGCTGACAAGCAGGCCGTTGATTCTGCTAGGAATGGCCACAACCCAGGGAGGCCCGGTGTAACCGGCGATGGTGACACTGCCGTTGGCGTTTGTGCTGTAGGTGTAGATACTGCCATCGGCGTTTGTGCTGTAACCATATTGGGCTTGTGCCGCAGCCGGTTCGAGCAATAGCAGCCACCCCAAAAGGACACGCCATGTTCTTTTCATATCTGAATGAAGGCAAAATCAGGCTTCTCGCAATATCTCCGGGTAATGGTGGCCTAATTCCGCGCCTTTGCCAGCTTTTTCGTTGCCGCGCGGGTGCAGGACAGAAATCTTCACGTCTTTGGTAGGGCGGCGCTGCTGCGCCGCCCAAGACTTTAGGGCAGAGCGGCAGCTCTGCCCTACCAGGAAGGCGAAGAATTTTGTCCTGCGCCCTTGCCGCGCTGTCTGTGTGATTCGGCTTGAATTGTGGAAAGCAGGAACATAGCTTCAATCGCGGGGCTTCCGGCACGGCGCCGGCGTATGGGCGCGCGGGACCGGGGGCGGAAGGCACAATTCTGGTATGAGTTTCAACGTCATCGGCCTCGGAGAGATTCTCTGGGATGTCCTGCCCTCCGGCAAACAACTGGGGGGCGCGCCGGCCAATTTCGCCTTTCACGCCCGCGCCCTGGGCGCGCGGAGCCGCGTGATTTCGCGCGTCGGCAAGGACACTCTGGGCGCGGAAATCCTGCAACGGCTGCAAGCTCTCCGCCTGCCCGTTGCGGAGATTCAAGCGGATCCGTCCGCCCCGACGGGAACGGTCAGCGTGGAACTTTCGGCCGATGGCCAGCCGCGCTTCACCATCCACGAGAATGTTGCCTGGGACCGTCTGGCCCTGGAAAAAACCGCTCTGGCCGCCGCCGCCGAAGCGAACGCGGTGTGCTTTGGCACCCTGGCCCAGCGGCGCGAGCCGGCGCGGAGCACGATTCAGGCGCTTGTGGCCGCCGTTCGCCCCGGCGCGTTGCGGATTCTGGACCTCAATTTGCGCCAGCATTATTTCTCGCGCGACATCATCGAATCCTCGTTGCGCCTGGCCAATATCGTCAAATGCAACGATGCCGAGCTGCCCGTGCTGGCGGAAATGCTGGCCTTACGCGGGAGCGCGCGCCAGCAAATCGAACAGTTGGCGCGGCAGCGCGACCAGCGTCTGGTGTGCCTGACCCGCGGCGCGCAGGGCAGCCTGCTTTATGCCGGGGGCCAATGGGCCGAGGATCCCGGCCAGCCCGTCGCGGTCAAGGACACCGTCGGGGCCGGCGATGCCTTTACGGCGGCGCTGGCGTTGGGTGTGCTGGCCGGAAAGCCGCTGGATGCCATCAGCCGCCGGGCCAACCAGGTGGCGCGATATGTCTGTTCCTGCGAGGGCGCGACCCCGCCGCTGCCCGATTTTCCAGACCCTTGAGCCTCCAACAAGTGCTAATGAATTCAGAGCGATATTAAGACAATTCAGCCCAGATTTCTCCAAGCGAGATCGTAAACCGAGTTGATGAAATGTGCCCGCAATCGTCCTTCGTCTCCCTTTCTGTAGATCTCGTAAAACGTAATCCCGATCAGCGCATATTTTTCGATGCTGATATGGCCGTCGCTCTTGTGTTTTCGCAATTCCATGCCCCAAACAGGTCCTCCGCTGACACCTGCAAAAGAGGAAGGCAAGTCAGGAGAACCCGGATACCAAATTGTGGTGTCTAGGTAATCCCACCCGTCTTTTTCAAACACATCGCCCGTTTGGATGGCATTTTGGTAAACCATATGGCGGACCTGGTGGCGAACCACATTTCCGTCTTTGATTGTGTTGTAATGAACCTCAGGATATCCAATTGAGGCAATCGGCGTGTATGGGATCCCGAAATTCTGCATGATCTGCGGTCGGCTCCGGTCAAGCGACCAGAATGAGCCAACTGCATTGAACGTGCCAAGGCGCTCAATAGACAATATCTCGATAAAAGAGAGATCAGGGCCAAATTCCGCGGAATGTGGTTTTGCGAGCGGGTGCTCTAGCGCCTCCCGCGCTTGCACCACGACGGTTCGTCCTCTGTTAAGGATGAGCCAAAGCGTGTCGCCGTGGTCTGATCCCAATTGGACCGCAGGGGAGCAGGAGTGCAGACAGTGGTAAGCGGTCAGAATGCCGAATCGCTTTCCCCTCCGCACAAGCACCCCGGTCCCGAGACTGGAGAATAGGCCGTCCCTTGCTCGGCCCAAAGCAACCGAATAGCAGGTGAATGCCTTCATTAGGACGTCATAAAGGAATGTCTTAGGCATCTCGCCCCCTGTCATGTAAACCTTGTTCGGAGGCGACTGCGCCGGCACAGAGGGTGGACGTGACGTTTGGTGTTGGTTTGCATCTTCCATAATGTCAACGCATTGTTCTACAGAGATGCTCTGAGTGAAAGGCCATCCTCATGGGAAATGGACTTCTTGCTTGATTGAGTTTCAATGAAACGCAGCCCCGAGAAATAATTTGTCACTTCACGCTTGGCCCGCTGGGCCACCGCCGGGATTTCCCGCCCTTCCTCCACGGCTCGCACCTGCTCCAATGTCAGGGGGTTGCCCTCAATGGCCGTTGAAGAATGCGTGTTGCGTGTGCGCGTATCCTTTTGCAAGGCGGGAATCCACGGCACCTGCACCGTTGCGGCCAGAATGCGCTCGCGCAGGGCGGCGATTCGTTCCGCCCGCGCCAGCAAGGCAGGGGTAATGGCAAATTGCGGCTGATAACTCATGCTAACGAGGATGCCCATCAGTCCAGTGTAAGTCAAGTTTTTGGTCAAGTGCCTGGGCTGGCCGGGCGGAAATTCGCCCCACTCGCGACGGCTGAGAGCGGCGGATACGCTGCGTGAAATCGTGGCCGCGATTTTCTTGCCCATCGACCCTGCGGCCATATTATCAGGCCGTGTCCGTGGAATTCCAATAGGATGTTTTCCTGAGCCACAGCTCGAATGACAAATGAGAAATTCTCAATGACAAATTTTCAATTCAGCGTCAGCCCTTTGGTTGCCGCTTGCCGGGCTGGGCCTTGCTGCGGCTATTTCATTGCATTCCATCCTGCGGACTCCTCTGCAAACAAGCCCAGATCCGTTCTGCCACAGGCACGGCCATCAGGAGCAGCGCCCCGCAAAACAGCGGCCAATTGAAACTCCCGGGCAGTGCGTTGCGGATCGCAACCTCACCCTGAGGAGCGGCTGTTATCGCGTCCGCCATGAATACCCAAAGTCCAAGCGCGATGCCGGCCGCGCCGAAGCCGGACGCCACCAATTCCGGCAGAACAGGCGTTCGGACGCGTTCCAACTGACAGGCCAGCGTGCCCCAAAGGATCAGCAGCAGTGAAATCAACACAGGCGCAAGCACCGGTCCCCACCAGGGCAAGGGAATGAGAAACAAAATGTCCCAATCCATCGCCGACCGCGGCCATCCGCACATTGCCTTCAAGAATACATAATAAAAGATGTCCCAGACGCCGAAGGCGACCGCCGCATAACCCAGGCGGCTTCGCCAGGCGCGGCCGGCGAGAATTCCGACTGCCAGCAACATGATCAGGGTGGCCGCTTCGCGAGCCACTTCGACCGAAGACAAATTGCCGGTGACAGGCAGGGGATTGGGCTGATAGGGTTCGAGGCGGCCCATCAGCGTCCGCAGGTAGAGCACGGCCGCCGCCTCGACCCAGGCCATGGCCGCGGCATAAACAAACACCACCAGCCAGCGCTTCCGGCCATTCATAAATTCAGCCTCATTCATTGCAGATGTGGACACTCACTTTGCATTACAAAGCATAAGACGACGCCCCTTGCAATCCGTTCAAACTATTTTGCCGGCGTCTGTTCCCCCACCCTCACCCCGGCTGGGCGCTGACAAATTCCCGGTGCAGCCTGGCATAGACGCCCTCCTGCCGCAGCAAACTTTCATGCGTGCCGCGTTCCACGATTCGTCCCTGCTCCAGCACCAGGACCAAATCGGCCTTGCGAATCGTGCTCAACCGATGCGCCACGATAAACGACGTGCGCCCGCGCAGCAAAATCTCCAGCGCGCGTTGCAATCGCGCCTCCGTCACAGTGTCAATCGCGCTGGTCGCCTCGTCCAGCACCACGATGCGCGGGTTGGCCAGCAGGGCGCGGGCGAAACAGACCAGTTGCCGCTGGCCAAAGGAGAGCGACGCGCCCCGCTCCGCCACCGGCGTCTGCAAGTTCTGCGGCAGCGCCTCCAGCAAGTCCAGGCAATCCAGCGCGGCCAGCGTCGCCCGCACGTCGCTTTCCGCGGCCTCGGGCCGGGCGAAGCGGATGTTGTCAAGCACGGAGGCGGAAAAGAGGAAATTGTTCTGCTGCACGCTGCCCATTTGCGAGCGCAGCGAATCGCTGGTGACTTCCTTCAAGTCCATGCCGTCCACCAGCACCCGCCCTTGGGCGGGCGGATAAAGCTTCTGGAGCAATCCCACCAGGGTCGTCTTGCCGCTGCCGGTCTGCCCCACCAGCGCCACGGTTTGTCCCGGCTCGGCCACAAAGGAAATGTCCATCAGCACCGGCCGGCCGGGCTTGTACTCAAAATGCACGCCCTGAAATTCCACGCGGCCCTGGATGGCCGGCATCGGTTTGGCGTCCGGCGCGTCGCGCCATTCCGGTTCCTGGTCCAGCATGCGGAACAGCCGTTCCGCTCCCGCCATCGCCATCAGCGCCTGGTTCAATTGGTTGCCGATGACTTGCACCGGCTCGAAGAACAGGTTGGCCAGGAAAAAAAACATCACCAAATCGCCCACCTCCATGTGCAGCCAGCCATGCCAGCGCAAGGCGCCAAACGCCCCCAAAAAGGCCATCGCGCCCAGGAAGAATTGGCTCTTCAATTGCAGCAGCGGCACGAACACCGCCGAGGCCTGGGCCACGCCCACGTTGTTTTCCCCATGCACGTCAATCAATTTTCGGAAGAAGCCCATGTTGACCTCATGCCGCACGAAGGCCTGCGTCACCCGGATGCCGCTGACCGATTCGGCCAGGGTGGAGGAAACCCGGCTCCAGGTTTCCTGCACCTTGCGCAGCCGCCGGCCCATTTCCAGCCGGTAATGTTCGTTGACCGCCCAGATGATCGGCGCCATCAGGACCATCAACGAAAAAAGCTTCCAATCATACCACGCCATCAGCGCCCCTGAAGCCGCCATTTGAAGCCCCTGCACCACCAGCACAAACGCCACGTCCTGCACCCCGGCCCGCACGCTGTCTATGTCCGAGGTCAGCCGGCTGATGATGCGCCCGAATTTGGTCTGGTTGAAAAACGACATCGGCATCGTCATCAGTTTGGCGAACAAATCCGTCCGCATGTCGTGGACCACCGCCTCGCCCAATTCCAGCGCGAACCGCTGGCGGAAATGGAACGTCACCACCGTCACCAGCGCGAGGGCGAAATACCCGGCGGCATACCAGCGGATGCCGGGCAAATCTCGCCCGGAAATCGGCCCGTTGATGGTGCGGCCAATCAGCCAGGCCAGCGCCGGCAGTTGCAAACCGCGCGTGAAAGTTAGGAAGAACAGCCAGTTCCGCTTCGCCGCGTTCGGCCGGGTGTAGCGGAAAATCCGGCGGATCAGCGCCATTTGCAAGGGCGCCTTGTCCGCCTCCCGCTCCTCCATCGGATTGAAATAAGTAATGGCCTCCCGCGCCGCGGCGTCTCCCCTGGCTGCGGCGTTGGCGGATTTGATGTTCGATGGCGCGCTCATAAACCCGGGCCTATCCAGCCGGGCGCCCGACCCTTTCTCCGGGGCTGGAAGTGAAAATAGCTGAAAATAGCTGGAAAAAAAGTTTTGGTTTTTTTGTAGTGTCGAAGGAAATCCAAGGGAAAGGCGCTTACGAGGCTGGAAACAATTGCACCAAGCGCCACCAGTTATTAGGATTTGCAACAGAATGCCGATTGTGCAACAGTAAGGCCATGAAAGCAACTGCTCGAATATCATCGAACAATGGACACACCGTTCTGCCGGCAGCCGTGCGCAAATTCCTGGGCCTCACCAAGGGTTCGCAAATCCAATATGAAAGCAAAACCAATGGCGAGGTCGTCATCAAGCCGCTGCCAACGCTGGAGGCGCTGTTCGGCAGCCTGAAAGGGGATGGGATTTATCACGCCGGCGAGTCCGCACAAGGCTGGGACGCCAGAACCGATCGTGTCTTGCTTTCATGACTGCGACGCCGCCCTCATGGTGGAGGCGCGCCGCGAAAAACTCCCCATCGTCTCCTATGACCGCGATTTTGCAAAGGCTCATGATGTTACGGCCGTTTCTCCCATCGAGTGGATAAAAGCGCACCCGCCGAGGTGATCTGGGGTTGGGAAGCATCGGTGCGACGAAATGGAATGCTTGTCGTTTTCATGCAATGCGGCAATAGTTCAGCACATGAATGAGCTTTTGTCCCGTATCACGATTGACCCGGAGATTTGCCACGGCAAACCGGCCATCCGCCACTCGCGCTATCCGGTCGAGTCCATGCTTGAATGTCTGGCGGCTGGCGACACGTTTGAAGACCTGCTGGCCGAATTCCCCGATCTGGACCGCGACGATTTGCGGGCGTGTCTCGCTTTCGCCACCCAATCGCTCAAACTTAAAACGTGAGAATTGAATCCGCCATCACGGGCATCACCGGCGCTTTGGGAGACGGAAATAATCCAACTTATACCATCTCCGCATGAAAACGACAAGACCCGGTAATACGTCAGTCTTGGATGGTAGGGCGAGACTCCGTCGAGCCGAAACTCGATTTCTTGGGAAAAAGTCACGGCTCGACAGAGTCTCGCCCTACCGCTGCCTGCCCTCACTGAGGCATTGCGAAAATTTGATGTTGACAATGGAAACCTGGTATTTGCTTCAATCCGGAGCGGGAGCGCCCGCTTACAACATGGCGCTGGACGAGGCCCTGCTGGAATCGGCCCCGCAACTGGCGCGGCCGGTGCTGCGCTTCTACGGTTGGACGGAGCCGGCGGCGACGTTTGGTTACGGGCAAAAATACAGCCAGGCCGCCGCGCTCACCCGGCTGCGTCCGCTGGTGCGGCGCACCACGGGCGGGGGCGTGGTGCCGCACGACGCGGACTGGACTTACAGCCTGATTTTTCCGCCGCAACACTGGTGGCATCGCCTCAAGGCGGTGGAAAGCTACCGGCGCCTGCACGAATGGATTCGCGCCGCGTTCGCGCGGCTCAACGTGCCGGCGGCGCTGGCCTCTTCGAGTCAAAAAGAAATTCCAGG
>JBEKIA010000123.1:0-12484 GCA_050011995.1 Verrucomicrobiota bacterium | reverse complement strand
TTGGTTTTTGAACGATTTGTTGGCAGCGAAGTTCATGTCGATAGCAAGGCCTTCGCTCCAGAATGCTTGAAAAACAAGGGTTTTTACGAGGTTCCTCTCCGGATAGCTGGACACCAGTGAGCCGCCGCTCTGCCCTAAAATCTTGGGCGGCGCAGCAGCGCCGCCCTACCAAGGACATGAAGAATTCTGTCCCGCGCCGGGCGTCATGAAAATCCCGCCACCAACGGCTTGGTTCCACCGGTGTGAAAAAGTGGTGAATAAAATGTGAATAAATCGCTTGACCCTTGGCGCTCAATCTGTTAGAAGCCAGTCAATGTCCTTGGCAAGCTCTGTGCCAATTGTTTCACTGGCTCATTCTTTGGTGACGGGGATGGGGAACTGGCGACAAAAAGAGGGGACGCCTTCGGGCCTTCTCACCACGGAACTCATGGTCTTTGCCTTGATGCTGGCGCCACCGGACGGCGCCGCAGGAGGGCAAAAGATTCCGCAGCGGGTCAAATGGAGGTTTCCATTCCAGAACGGAGCGCAATTTAAGCGAATGAATTGGCAACCGATGGTAAGGATTATGGCCGTGGCCGGATTATTATTATCAATACCATGCTGACGATTCAATCAGTCCAGGCATTTAAGACTGCGGCCAGGATTGCCGCCGGCATTCAATTCGGACCGCGGAGAGCCAATTTGGCCGGCTGCCAAAATCCGAGTCCGGGAAGCCATCAAAACAAATGAGCATTGACTGCGCGCAGCGCCGGGTTGTGATTACGGGGATGGGTGTCATCTCTCCCTGCGGGCAGGATCTTGTCCGATTTTGGGAAAACGTGCGGGGAGGCATCAGCGCGGCGGCGCCCATAGGCCGGTTCGACGCCAGCAAACTGCCGGTCAAAATTGGGGCGGAGGTCAAAGGCTTTGACGTGGGCCGTTTCGTCAAGAGCAGGAAATTGGTCCGGTTGGATTTGTCAGTCCAATATGGCGTCGCCGCCGCCTCGTTGGCGATCAAGGATTCGGGCGTTGATCTTGCCAAAATGGATTCCGACCGCGTGGGTGTCGTCGAAGGAACCACCATCAGCGGGGCGGAAAGCATCATCAAGGCCCGCGACAGTTTCACCTCCAGCAACCACAATTTCCGCGCCCTCCATCCCTACAACGTGGTGGGCGGCTACTGCGGCGAAGGCAGCAGCGCCATCAGCCTCCACCTGGGCATTCACGGCAACGCGGTGACCTATTGTTCCGGCTGCGCCTCCGGCAACGACGCCATCGGTTATGCCGCCCAAATGATCCGGTGTGACGATGTGGACGCGGTCGTGGCCGGCGGCGCCGAGGAAATGATGGAGATGCTGCACGTCGGCTTTTGCCGGGTTCAAGCCATGACCGCGCAAGGGGGCGATCCGGCCAGGGCCATGCGGCCTTTTGACCATTCCCGCGACGGCTTTGTGCTGGGGGAAGGCGCCGCCTTCCTCGTCGTCGAAGAACTTTCCCATGCCTTGGGCCGGGGCGCGCGCATTTACGCCGAAATCGCCGGACACGGGCGAAGTTGTGAAGCGTATCACCCCACCGATCCGCACCCGGACGGCCTGGGCTACAAACGGTCCCTGGAAAAGGCCCTGCGTCAGGCCGAAGTCAACCCCGACGAAGTGGATTACATCAACGCGCATGGTTCCGCCACGCCTTTGAATGATCCCATCGAAACCGCCGCCATCAAATGCGTTTTCCAGGATCATGCCTGGCGGTTGGCCGTCAGCGCCACCAAACCGGTGACAGGCCATCTCATGGGCGCGTCCGGGGCCATTGAAACGGTCATCAGCGCCCTGGCCATTTCCCGGCAGGAAATTCCGCCGACCATCAATCTGGAGGAGCCGGACGAGGGCTGTGATTTGGATTATGTCCGCAGCCAGGGCCGGTCCTATCCGGTGCGGGTTGCCATTAACCTGAACGCCGGTTTTGGCGGACGTTACGCCTGTCTTGTGTTAAAACGATTCTGAAACCGCTGTGCAATTATTTGAAGTAGTAAAAATTACAGCCCTGATGGCGACGATCTTCAACGTCGCCCTCACTCTGCTGGTGCTCGGACGGGACTTGAAATCCAGGATGCACCGGGTGTACCTTCTGTGGGGAATCTCGGTGACGCTGTGGAATCTGGGCGTTTACCAACTGAGCCGGGGGATGACGGACGAGCAACCGGCATTTTATTGGGCCAAAGTATTGCAGTTGGGCGTCATTTTCATGCCGGTGACGCTGTTCCACCTCTGCGCCATTATTTCCGGTGTCAAGACAAACTGGCTGCTCCCGGCCCTTTATGTCATCCACGGCGGATTTGCGGCCAGCCTTTTCCTGGGCTGGTTCATCGTCGGGGTGCGCGCGACTCCGGCCGGCTATTGGTCGGTGCCGGGACCGGCCTTCAAATGGTATGGGGTTTGCTACATCATTATCACCATCGCCTTGGTGACGATGTTATATCAGAAGCAGAAATCAAGCCCTCCAACCCAGCGCACACGCCTGCGCGCCCTGCTCCTGGCCATTGTCGGGCTGTGGGTGTTTGGCAGCAACGATCTGTTGCCCATTTTGGGCTACGACAAATATCCCATCATTGACATCCCGTTTTATCCCATGGGAAGCCTGGCCGCCCTGTTTTACGTGGTCATTATTGGCTACAGTGTTTTGCAGCACCGGCTCCTGGACATTCATGTGACCCTGAGCCGCTTTGCGGCGCAACTGGTCCGGCTGGTCTTCATGTTTCTTACCGGGGTGACGCTCCTCCTGGTCATTGGACATTTCGCGCCGGTTTTTGACCCGGTTTCCTTCGGCGCCGCCATCGGGGTCCTGCTGGCCAGCGCGCTGGTGACCTCGTTCTTTTTCCCGCAATTCTTCGGCAAGGGGACCGATCGGCTGGAGCGGAGAATCCTGGGGGACCGCTTCGAATATCATGCCCGGGTGCAGAGCGTGATCGAGACCATCCGCTCGTTGCCGGAACCGCAATTGGCCCTGCAGGAGTTGAACGACCTGCTGGCCATTACCATCCGGGTGCGCAGTTATCAGATCATCCTCCTGGACGAGGCCACCCGGGGCTTTGTCCTGTTCCACTCCCATCCGCCGCGGCCGGAAATGTCGCTTTCCGACTGGCAGATTGAATCGCCTGTCTTCCGCTATTTCCAGCAGACGCGGGTGAAGTATTTGTCGTGCAATCCGCTTTATGAAAGCGACCGCGAATCCCTGCTGCAGCGGGGCGCCCGCCAGCAATTGGGCCTGTTCGAGCCGGAGTTTTGTTTTCCGTTTTTTTCCGGGGACGATCTGGTGGGGTTCATGTTGCTGGGCGCCAAAACCAGCGGGGACCTGTTCACGCCGCACGACCTGCGCCTGCTGACCGAGCTTTCTTCCAGCCTGGGGCTGTTGCTCAATCAAATCCGGCTGCGCCACCAATTGCAGGTGGTGTATGAGCAGGATTTGCTGGGCCGGATGTCGCGCGGGCTGGCCCACGACCTGAATAATTTGTTGACCCCCGTGCAAACCCTTCTGCAACTCCTGGACGAATCGGCCCTCAACCAGGCGACCATTGACGAGTTGCTGCCCGTCGGCCTGCGCAATCTGGAAACCGTCCGCACTTATGTCAACGAAGCGCTCTTTTTTTCCCGCGCCTCGCAATTGCAGGGCAGGCCCGGCTTGCTCAATGCCACCGTGCGCGAAGCCGTCGCCCTGGTCCAGCCCGCCGCGGGAGCCAAGGGGATTGAAATCCATTTCGACAACGGCGCGGATGTGATGGTGGAAATGGATGCCGTCTTGATCAAGCGCTTGATCTGCAACCTCCTGTCCAACGCCGTGGACGCTTCGCATCCCGGGGGCCGCATTGAAATCCAACTGGCCCCGCTGCCCAAGACCGAGTTGAGCCGCGACTGGCACCGGCTCAAGATCATTGACCACGGCGAAGGCATCAGAGCCGAACACCTGCCGCGTGTTTTCACCCCTTATTTCACCACCAAGAACACGGGGGACGGCAAGCGCGGCTTCGGCCTGGGCCTGGCGATTGCCCGGCAAATCGTCCATTTGCACGGCGGCACGCTGAGCATTGCCAGCCAGGTGAAAAAAGGCGCCACGGTGCAGGTGGATTTGCCCAGCAAACTGCATCCGGCCCCAAACAGCCTCCGCCAGAAGGTGGAGACCAACGGGGAGGCCATCCCGGCATGAACACCATCCTGGTCATCGCGCCCCAGTCCGAACTGGCCGCCGCCGTGCGCGCCGCCTTGGATCCCTCGCTCTATCGCGTGATCGAGCAGGCCGGTTTAAGCGAGGATGAGATGAGGCTCGCCGCCGCCTCCCTGGACGCCTGTATATGCGAGGTTGATTTGACGACAGTCAAGCCCATCCGCGCCCTGGAGCGTCTGCGCCGCATTCTGCCTCATTGTCCCTTGATCCTTTACGCGGCGGCCCCGGGCCTGGAATGGGAGGAGGAGGCCTACGTTTTGGGGACAAGCCAAATCCTGGTCAAGCCGGTGCGGGCCCGTTTGCTCCGTGCCGTGCTGGAGCGCCTGCTGTCCGGCAAGGCGGCGCAGGAACTTTCCGCGGCCAAACCGCCCCCTGGCGCCGGGGCGGGGCCCGCGGCCGGGGCGAGCCAGATCCCGGGGCCTACGCTGGAGTTGTTGCGCAATTATTCCTCGATCCTGCTGCACGATTTCAACGCCGAATCGTTGCTCAAGGAGTTTCTGCTCTCGCTGCGGAAAATCATCGGTGTCAACCGGGCGGCCATTTTCCTCCGGCAGCCGGCGGGGTCCCTGGCCGACACGCCGGAACCGGCCGGCGGGCCGCGATTGCACCTGGCGTGCGCCATTGGGCTGGCCCCGGCAATGCTGGAACATTTTGAACTGTCGCTGGAATCGGGCCTGGGCGGCCATCTCTTCCGCCACGGACGGATTCTGCGCCGGGACGGCCCGGAGGCGGAGCGCGACTTGCAGATGCGCAAGGAATTCGACTTGTTGAGCGCGCAGGCGGCCATTCCGGTCTTGGACCGCGAATCGCTGGTGGGCCTGGCGGTCTTTGACGGGCGCGTCACGGGCGAGAGCCTGACCCAGGAGGAATTGCAACTGCTGTTTCATCTGCTGGAACAACTGGGCCAATCCATCCGGAATATCTGGTTGCACGAACAGATCGCGTTCGACCACGACATGATGTCGGACATCCTGCACCAATTCAGCAGCGGCTGCGTGGTGGTGGGCCGGGACTTGACCGTGCTGCATGCCAACCAGATGGCGCGCCACTGCTTCCCGCGGGCCGGAGGCGCGCCGGACGCCTTGGATTTCAACGATCTGCCCCAGCCCATCGGCAGCCGCGTTTTTGAGGTGCTCAAGACCGGGGCGACCCTGCCTCCCTATCGCTATCAGCCGCCGGGCCTGCCGGAGAAGCATTTTCTCGTCACCGCCACTCCTTTCAAGAAGCGCCAATCCGCCGCCCCCAACGCGGTGCTGCTGATCATCGAAGATTGCAGCCAGACGGACCGCCTGCGGCAATTGGAAGTCGAGACGGCGAATTTGCGGCTGGTGCAGCAAATGGCGGAGCGGCTGGCCCACGAAATTGGCAACGCGGTCCTGCCCATTTCCACCCACCAGCAATTGTTGAAGGAGCGCATGGAGGACCCCGACTTCCAACAGTCGCTGGCCGGCGCCTTGGAGGAGGGGGTCAAACGCGTCTCCCGGCTGGTCAGCCAGATGCGCTACCTGGCGCGCGACCGCATGGAGCTGGCCGAACCGGTGCCGGTGAAGGAATTGATCGAAGAAGCCTTCCGCGAAGCCCGTTCCTATCATCCGGCCAACACGGTCCTGTTGCATTTCGAATCCAACGAACTGCTCACCGTGGCGTGCGACCGGCCGGGCCTGCGCCATGCCTTCGCGGAAATCATTTTGAATGCCCTCCAGGCCAACACCCAGTCCTGCCAGGTGCGGGTCCGGTCCCGGTCTGAAACCGATGCCGCCGGCTCGCGCTGGGCGCGCATCGAGGTGCAGGACAGCGGGGCGGGATTCAGCGCCGAGGCGGCGGACAAGGCCTCGAAGCCGTTTTTCACCACGCGCAACGTCGGGCTGGGCCTGGGGCTGACTGTCACCAATAAAATCATCCAGACCCACAGCGGCAAGATGGAAATCCCCCCGCCCCAGGACGGGCAGCCCGGCTTGGTGCGCATCTCCCTGCCCCTGGATCCGCTTCCCGGCCCGCCGCGCCCTTGAGCGGAGGGGGTGGCCCGCCGCCTTTTCCCGATCCGGGGTATTTTCAATAAAGCCGCCGCCACAACACTTCGCCGGGACGCGAACTGCGTCCCCGATTCAGCTACGGGGAGAATATGGGTTTTCCCTCTGAGCATCAAGAACAATTTGGCTTAACCCGCCACTATTCTTCATTACTGCTTCAGTATTTTCACTGACAGTTTCACTGACAGTCCCCGCCGGTTTCAAATGGATGATCCCTACGCCCAGACCCGGCGAATGGAATAAGCGTCGAAGGCCGGGTCGGCACTAACAATTGGAAGGTCCTCGATCTGGCATTGGGCGGCCATCAGGCGGTCAAATGGGTCTCGATGATGAAAGGGCATCGCCACGACCGCAGCCACATGCGGCAACTCAATGGCGAGCACCTCGATCTGGTTCAATTGAAGCTGGCGGGGTATGAACTGGTCGAAAGGTTGCGCCAGCGCGAGTTTGCCGAGGCTGACCTTGATCGCTATCTCCCACAAACTGGCCATGCTGAACAGGCGGCGGTTTCCAGGATCCTGAATCAAGGATTGCGCCCGGCTGCTGAGGCGGGGATCGTTGGCGATGAACCAAAGGAACGCGTGGGTGTCCAGCAGCAGGTTCATTTCATGTAAGCCTCAAAATCCGCCAACGGCGCGTCGAAGTCTTCCGCCATGCTGACCAACCCCTGTGCGCTGCCAGGCTCGATGCGAGCCAGCGTCTTGACAGATGGCTCCTTGGCCAGCAACTCCACAAGCTGCAACACCGCCGTCTGCGCCGAATCGGGCAGCGTCTTGGCCTTCGAGTAAATTAATTCCGCTGTGCTCATGGGGCTAATCTAAACGCTGGCTGGCTGACATGCAAGCTCCGGGACCGTGGCCGGTTGAGTGGAGCGGGCGCGCGTCGGCGGGTCACTATTCCGTCACAATTCGGCTTAACTCTCCCACTACTCGCTGACTCCGGGCCGCCGGTTTCATTCATTCTTGCGGGTGAATGAAAAATGTTAGGACGCAAAGCAGCACGGCAGAACGAGCAGAACCGGACAGCGAGCACCACTGCTCGCCGGTTCTGCGGCGGAGTGGCGCCCAGCGCCACCCGCCGCCTCCGCTGGGCTTGTCTAAAGCGCATATTCCGGCGCGACAACGAAAGGGGACTTTCTTTTCGGTGTCCCCTGGCGGTTTCGCTTCAAAGAGGAGCGTGGGGAATCCGCGCGCCTGCGCCGGGCCTGGCGGACGCATCGAAATTGGTGCGCCCCATTGAGAGCCCAAAAGCAGACTTTCTGAACAGGAGGAAACATCCCGATTCAGAATCGGGACTGTTCAAAATTACTTCGCGATGCGGCGTTACCGTTTGGCGAACACGCCCCCGGAGAAGCGGAAATACCTGCGCAAGAGCCAACCGTGGTCGGAAGATTTCACGGCCAAGCTCTATTGCAGCGTCGAGTTCTGGGTGGAACGTCTGCCGAAACTGATGGAGTATTTGCCGGAATTCGAGCGTCTCGTTGCGGTGGGGGGGAATCCTGTTGCCGCGAGCTCGGCCATGTTTGCCAACCCTGAAAAACCTTTGCGTCCACCCTCGTTGACCGCATGTTGAATTTCATGGGTCCGCTCTATCTCATAGCTTACGTCGTGGTTGTCGGTTTGCTGAATCGCGCGTATATACGACGGCCTTAGAGATGTCTCGCTCACTTCGAGAATTTTCGGGACTCCCGCCTGAGCTTCCGCGAGGATTCGTTCGCCTGGAAACGTCAGCGCCATATAATCACGGATATATCAGGCGGAAGAACATTTGTCTGCCAGAGGTGACATTGGTCACCACGTTATTAGTGGCGAGGACGACCGGGGCGGCGGAAACGGCGCTCCAGTTCGGTGTAAGGAGGTTGGTGGCGGATTGCAACGTGAATCCCGCGCCATTGGTTGGCCACGTTATAACAGTATCAGCCCCCGATCTAATAATGGCAAGCTCTGGCAGGAGGCCCGCGTAAAAATTACTGCCCGTATTGGCGCCCGCAGGGACGCCAACACCCCTGCCTGACAAGCCCACCACGACGAAAGTCAACGGCGGATTGGAACCCCAACTGGCGATGGAATAGCTGGCGACAGGAGTTCCGTCATAATATCCCGTCAAAGTATCAGTTGATGCGTCGAAGGTGAGGGTCAGAATCCCGCTGGCGATGCCGATGGATTCGGTCGCAGCCGATGTATTTGTTCCTCCAGATAAAACCAGCACGCTGTGCCCCTGAACAGAAACACTAGCGCCCAGTGGCGTGGTGACATCGTCGGTCGCATTTGTTTGAGATGAGAACGATGCCACTGTTCCATAAAAGTCGTTTGGAAAGTGTTCGGCGGTGCTTCCCGTGTTATTAACCTGGACTAAGCCAAAAATAGCCGAAAAGTCATTGAGGCTCATGGATATGACGCCAAGACCCAAGCCGTCACGAGGCGATTCAGTGCCTGTGGCGGTCATTGATGTCGCGGGGAGGTTTGCGGCGAGCGAAGCGGTCCATCCGTTTGACGTCGTGATAAAACTAGCGGCGGGGCCGGTGAGAGGAAGATAGGCATTGTCTTTTGATGAATTGG
Organism: Verrucomicrobiota bacterium; assembly: GCA_050011995.1. Taxonomy (GTDB): domain Bacteria; phylum Verrucomicrobiota; class Verrucomicrobiia; order Limisphaerales; family Palsa-1400; genus JBEKOF01. The sequence goes on along the minus strand of JBEKIA010000123.1, from coordinate 3,702 downwards.
TGGCGTCGATATATTCGAACATGCCGGTGCCGGAATTGTACGTGATGCTGGCCGTGTTCGTGCTCTGGACTTGAGGGCCGAATGTGTACGTCTGCGCCGCTACCCGCCCCCCCAGCATCAAGCCGAGACTGGCAACCAGCATGGGCACGAAAAATAGATTTTTAATGGGAATTTTCATGGTGTTTCCTTTGGTTTTGGTGTTTGAGGACGAGACGGGATACGACGGGAACTTGCTGAAATATCCTGTTGCCTTGGAACGTCCCCGTCTCTCCCTCAACCTGCGCACTGTGCAGACCGCATGACGCGAATGCCTTCACCTGAGATTTTCCATTTGGTTTCTTGCCCACGACCCGCGCGGGCCTTTTTCGTGATTCTCTTCCTGTTCCACCGGTTTGCAAGAACTTTTTTCCAGTCCGTTCCGGTTATTCTCTGGCACAGGGCTGTTTCGATGCCACTTTTGCCTCCCAATGCGATGATCCCCGCAACGTCCGTTCGGTCCCGTCTGTCTGCTAACGGAACGAAACGATGCGGCCGACAGGCGAACGCATTTGTTGTGTTTGTGCCGCGATTACAAAGACGGCACTCACCGAAAAGCGGTCACGAACGGCGCAAGCCCTTCCTGGTGATGGCGGCATTGTCACCAGCGTTGCGAGGGCAGCGGGGCGCAATCCTGGTGATAATGACGACACGACCAGGCACTTGTCGGGGCTGAGTTTTCGCGTGTTGGCGTTCGGCTTGGCGCTCCTGCCTTGAGCAAGCCGGATGATCCGCCTTCGACAAGCCTACGGCGACACGGGAAAACTCAGCGGGGGAATGGTCATTGATTGACGGCCACAGGCATCGGCAGGATTTTCCGTTCGTAATCTTCCAACGAGGGAACGATGACTTTGGCCTTTTTGGAATACGCCCGCACGAATGCTTTGGAACTGTGCCCAAGAGCCTGCTGGGCGAACCGTTCGGGCATCCCCACTGTCTTGGCCCGTTCCGCCCAGGCGTAACGGTAGCTGTGCAGGGAAATGCCGGTGATCCCCACTGTCTTGAGCCGTTTGATAAACATCTTGGCGCGGTGGTTTTTCTTGATCCGGCCCATGCTCGGAAACAATGGGCCAAACTTTGGCAGCGATTCCAGCACGCTGGCCGCCTCCGCGCTAAAAGTGATAATGACCGGCACGCCGGTTTTGCGCCGCTGGCAAGAAACGGTGCGGTGTTTCCAGTCAATATCCTGGGCCGTCAAATCCGCGATGTCGGCTTTCGAGCCGCCCAGGTGCCACAAAAGCTGGTAATACGCCCGGATTTCGGGATTGTGCTTGCGCTCGATGATTCTCTGGTGTTCCTCGGCCGTGATGGCCCGGCGCTCCTTGTGCTCCACGGCGGGCCATTCAGCTTTGGCAGGACTGGCGACGGAAGCCAGTGCATCCCTGCCGCGAAATTGTGGAGGCGGCGCAAAAACATGTTGGTGGAGATCGTGCCTGCGTTCAACACCTGCAAGAAGTACTCGGATGCTGTTTCCATCAATTTGTGGCTGCGGATGAGATCAAAGGCCCGGTCCCTCATGGAGGATGCCCACCACGCCTGGGTCGGGCCGTTCTTGAGCGGCAGCATCGCGTCCATGACATCCTGCCATGTGCGCCGCGCCACAATGTCGGGTCGGCGTGCTGCAAATACAACTGGGCGATTTGTGGGCGAATAGTTGTTCCGCGCCTCAATTCACTGACACTTTCACTGACAGTGGCCAGTCCGTCTTGCTTAAACCATTGCCGCAAAAGCGGTTAGGAATGGAGCCAGTTGCCCGGACGCGATGAGCCGGTCTGCGCCGTGTGGCTGCGGTTCTATTGAATCCGATCTGTAGCGCGCCGGGCGGAGGGGACGGCCTGGCTCAAGCCTGATTGGGAATAGGGGGGCGGCGCCGGCGCGGGTCTGTCCGCAATCTGGTGGCGCATGAAATTGATAATATCCAGGATGCGCAAATCCGGAGGCAGGGACGCGGGCGGCCAGGCGTGGGCCGCAGGAGCGCTGGAATCTCCGCAGACATGAACAAGGCAGGGGACAAATTCAGCGCTTCCCTCCTGCGCCGGGTGAAAACCCTCGTAATCCACGCCCGCGGGGTGGTCCCCGTAAAGGATGACCAGGGTTCCCGGCGGGAGCGATTGGATGTAATCGCGCAGCAGCTCGTCCAGCCGGCGCGCGCTGTTGAAGTAATTCTCCCGCCAGGCCCAGGCGTTGGGGAATACTTTCTTTTCCTGATCGTCAATGAGGTTGAACGGAGCATGGCTGTCGAGGGTGATGATAAAATGGAATTGGGGCCGGGCGGCCTGCCGTATTTCCCGGCTGGAGAGCTGGAACAACTCCGCATCCCGCACGCCCCACGAGCTTTGTTTGACCGCGCGGCCCTTGAAGTCCTCCTTGAACCAGATTTCATCGAACCCCATCCGCTCAAAATTGCCGCGGCGGTTGAAAAATCCGCCGTCGTTGCCATGCAGGGCCACGGTGTGAAACCCATGCTTCTCCATGAAGCCGGGCAGCCCGTTGGAATAGGTCACATCCGGCACATCGTAGCTGACCACTGCGCTGCTCGGGGTGCCGCCGGATAAGACGGCGTAGTCCATGTCCGCGCTCCCCAACGTATGATAGACCTGAATTCTGAAACAGCGGCTGGAACAGGCCAGGCTGCTCAGAAAAGGGGCCACCTCCTGGCCGGCGATTCGAGCGTTCAGGACCTCCCAGCCGATGCTTTCCATTTGCACGACCACCACATGGCTGCTCACGGGCCACGGTTCTTCCACCCCCAACAGCCGGTCCGGGGAGGCGCTTTGCAGCTCGATCAGTTGTTGGCTGATTTCCTTCATGTCAGGCCCGTAGAACAACTCGGCGGCCCAGGCGTTCAGGTAACCGTAGGCATACACGGCGCGCGTCACCGACCGGCTCCGCAGCGAGGGCAGGCGGAAACTGGTGAACTGCAGCCCCAGAATGCAGGCCATCTCCGCCGCCAAACAGGCTGCGGCACATCCGCGCCGCCAGGAGGCCGGTTGGGGCGTGATCCGGATCACCCAATAAACCTTGACGGCGAGCGCGCCCAGGAGCGCCAGCCAGAGAGCGGGAGGAATCACCTCCAGGCCAAAATGCGAAACACGCATGCCTTCGTCCGCGGTCCGCATCGTCGCTTCAAGGGAAAGGGCGTGATGGAAATACTGGGCGTAAGGCAAGGTTAAAACGGAAACCAAAAAATCACCCGCCAGGATCGCCAGCAGCCAGCGCCGGCCAAAGAAAAGCAGCACCGCGGCCGCCGCCAGGAAGTTCAGGCCCAACCGGATGGTCTGATAGAAATGCGGATGAAGGGTCGTAGGCTGCTGATCGAACGCCGCTGCCTGAACGAGGAAGTTTTCCACCGCCCAGAACAAGGCCAGCGCAGTCAAACTGGACAAATACGGCACGGTCCACTGGGGAAGCGCCAACGGCTTGTCTTCTGAGGGATTCCAAGAAGACAACCCGCTTCCTTTCATGGACGAGTTTACAGGCAACACAACCGATTCCCGGCAATGTAAGGGAATGCCCGACAAAATGCAACGATAAAATAGTACGATGTCGGCGAAAGTTCAAAATGAGAAAAGATGTCGCAGCAAAATGAGAAAAACTTCATAGGGTATGACTGGCCAAGATAGTGGGCCAGGCGGTGTTGTTGGTGGAAGGTGGATTGGGAATGAC
>JBEKIA010000122.1:0-12868 GCA_050011995.1 Verrucomicrobiota bacterium | reverse complement strand
AGGCCGCCGGGGAAGAAGTCGTGCAACTCTACGTCAAAGACGTGCAGCCGGACACCGACCTGCGCATCAGGATGCTCTCGGCGTTTGCCTCGGAGCAATTGAGGGGATTCCAACGCGTTGAACTCAAGCCCGGCCAGAGGAAGACCGTCCAAATACCGTTGCCGGCGAAGTGGTTGGAGCATTGGGACATGACCCGGCATGCCTTCGTTTTGGAGCCGGGGCGGATTGAGCTTCGGGTCGGGGCCTCCTCCGCCGACATTCGCCTGACGAAAACCATCGCCGTAGGCAACTAATTGTAATGTTAAAACTTGCGTTTGGGGCCATTTTTTGGTTGCCAAAGGACGGGGTTTTGCCTAATCTCGCCCCATTCAGCTTGCAGCCCAAAGCCGAACGTCCGGTTTAATAAAGCCCTGTACGGGGAACCGCGCGACACACAGATGGGTAAACGTTAAAGTTATATGTCAGCCAAATTATTCGTCGGTAATCTAACCTTCACCGCGACAGAAAACGACTTGCAAGATCATTTCGCGCAAGCCGGCGTGGTGGTGTCGGTTAACATCATGCAAGACCGGATGACGGGGCGTTCCCGCGGTTTTGCCTTCATTGAAATGTCTTCCAAGGAAGACGCGGAAAAGGCGATCCAAATGTTCCACTCCAAAGACTTTCAAGGTCGCCCCTTGACCGTCAATGAAGCGCGGCCTCGTGAAGAACGTCCGCCGGGCGGCGGCGGGGGCGGCGGGGGCGGCGGCTATCGGGGCGGCGGGGGCGGCGGCGGGTATCGCGGCGGGGGCGACCGGCGCGGCGGGGGCGGCGGCGGGGGCGGCGGCTATCGCTGATTTTCCGTCAAACCCGCGGGCCTCCGCGCAGACGCAGGCCCGCGTCTGTTCCTTTAGACGAACTTGCCTGGATTCAAAACACACTTTGGATCCAGGCTTTTCTTGAGTTGCCGGTGCAAGGACCGCAGCGCGGGGGACGCGGCCAGGGGCCACCAGGGCTTCTTGGCCAGCCCAATGCCGTGCTCGCCGGTAATGACCCCGCGCCACGCCACCACCTGCCGGAACAATTCGTCCACCACAGCCCGGCCGCGGGACCGGGCGCCGGGACAATTCTTGTCAAACATTACATTGACATGGAGGTTGCCGTCGCCCGCGTGGCCGAAGCAGGCCAGGGGCAGGCCGGATTTTTCCTGCAGGCGGGCGGTGAGGGCAAAAAGATCTTCCAGCCGGCCGCGCGGGACCACGATGTCCTCGTTGAGCTTGGTCAGCCCGGTGTCGCGCAGGGCGAAGGAGAATTCCCGGCGCAACTGCCAAAGCTCCTCGCACTTCTCCCGCCCATAAGCGCGCCGCAGAAGCCGGGGGCGGCGGGCGCGGAGAAGGTTCTCCAGGGCGGGGGTTTCGCCGCGGACCGACTCTTCCCGGCCATCCAATTCCACCATGATCATGGCGCCCAGGCCGTCCAGTTGTTTGCCGCCGGTCCGCCGGCGGGCCGCGGCCACCGTGAATTGATCGGCGACTTCCAGGGCGGAAGGCAAAAAGCCGGCCGCGAAAATCGCGCGGATGGCGCGGGCCGCCGCCCCCATGGAATCAAACCCCGCCACCAGCAGCGATTGGAACGGAGGCAGCGGAATGAGTTTCAACGTCGCTTCCGTCACCACGCCGAGCAGGCCCTCCGAACCGACAAACAAGCCGGTCAAATCGAACCCGGATTTGTTCTTGTGGGTGCGCCCGCCCAGCCGGACCCTGGCGCCGCCGGCCAGGACGACTTCCAAACCGAGCACAAAATCGCGGGTGACGCCGTATTTGAGGCAGCGCGGCCCGCCGGCGTTGGTGGCGATGTTGCCGCCGAGGGTGCAATCGGCGCGGCTGGCCGGATCGGGCGGATAGCAGAGGCCCTTCTTTTCCACCGCCTCCTGCAGGGTTTGCAGGATGACGCCGGGCTGGACGACCGCCACAAAATCCCCGGTGTCAATCTCCAGGATGCGGTTCATGCGGGCCAGCGAAAGCACAATGCCGCCGCGCGCCGGGACGCATCCGCCAACGTAGCCGAAGCCCGCCCCGCGCGCGGTCACAGGGATGCGGTGGCGGCTGGCAAATCGCAGGAGGAGCGCGACCGAATCCGCGCGGCGCGGCAGGGCCACCGCGTCCGGCAGGCGGGCGGCGAACCACTTGTCGCCGGAATGGGCATGGCGCGTCGCGCGGTCCAGGCGCAGATCGCCCGCCGGCAGGAGTTTTTCGAGCTGTCGCAGCGGGCCTGTCCAGGGCGCCTTCACCGGGCGGAGGGGTCCTGGTATTTGAGCAAGGCCCGCGCCTCTTCCGCCTGGTCCTCGGGCACCTGCAGCAAAACGCCGCCGGAAGTCTCGACGCCCAGGACGACATCCTCGTTCTTCACATTGACAGTTAAGTTGGCGGATTCGAGCCGGCCGCGGATGAGTTCCGCGTCGGCGGGATTCAAGGTGGTATAGACGGTGACAAATTCCATGGAAGGAACATGGCCCCGGAAGGCGGAAAACTCAAGGAAAACGGTGTGCTGAAACCGGGCGGAGGCGCATTTGACTTTTGGGGGTATTCTCTCCCAGTCTTAATCTGAATCATAATCCTAGCCAAAGACATTTGAAATTTTCGGTAGGGCGGCGCTGCCGCGCCGCCCAAAACCTGAGAGACATTTTTACGAGATTTTCAAAGTCAGAATCTAATCTCTTTCGTGCAGCCGCGATCCGATTGGGCTTTGACCAAAACGACCAGCATCCAGATTTGGGATTAAGATTATGAGCAAGATTAAGATTAAGACCCGGAAACTGCCACCCAAAAAATCGCATGCGTCCACGGGCGGCGCGCCGCGGTTCAGAGCCATTCCAGCGTTCGCCTCAATTCGTCGTCCGTGTTGTAAAAATGCGCCGATATCCGCAAGTACTGGCGCCCGGCGCGATCCCCGCGCAACGACATCTCGATCCCCGCCGCGCGCAGTTTCTGGAGCAAGCCGGCCAGGTCCGCCGGCTCCGCGCCCTCCCGGCAAAAGGTGATGATCCCGCTGGCGTGGAGCGGCGGAGCGTCCGCCTGGAGGACGATCCAGCCCTTTTGCTGGAGGGCCGGAACGAGCCAGGCGCGTTTGCGCAGCAACTCGGCGGCGATGTTTTCCACCCCCACCTCCAGCAACAATTCCAGCGCGGCCTGCATCCCCACCAGCCCCAGCAAGTTGGCGGTGCCGGCCTCGTAACGCCGGCCGTCGGGCGGAAAAACCAGTTTTTCCTGCGCCACAAACCCGGCCGAGCGGACATTATGCCAGCCGTAAATCCTGGGAACCAGTTTCTCCTGCAATGCCTTGCGCACATAAAAAATGCCCGCGCCGCAGGGACTCAGCAGCCATTTGTGCGCGCCCGCCGCCAGGAAATCCAGATGCCGGCAGGAGATGGGGAAGGCGCCGAGCGTTTGGATGGCGTCCACACCAAAGAGGATGTTCCGGTCGCGCAGGTATTGGCCGATGGCTTCCAGGTCGGGGCGGAATCCGGCCAGGAAATGGTTGCTGGACAGCGCGACGAGGCGGGTTTGTTCGTCCACCTGGCCCATGACATCCACCGGCCGGATTTTCCCCAATTCGCGGACATTCATCAGGCGGACCTGGACGCCCTTTTCCGCCAGCGCCAGCCAGGGATAGACATTGGAGGGATAGTCGTCGAAGTAGATCAGGATATTGTCGCCCTTGCGCAACGGCAGCCCGGCGGCCGCCACGCTCAACGCCAGCGAAGTCGGCCCGATCAGCGCGATCTCCTCCGCTTGCGCCCCGATCAGGCGCGCCGCCAGTTCGCGCGTCTGCTGGAAGCGGGAGGGCGGGACGGGCGAATCCTGGGCGGCCTGCGAGCCTTGCAGGGCGTAATCGCGCACCGCCTCGGCCACCCGGCGCGGGAGCGGGCTGGCCGCGGAATGGGCCAGGAAAATTTTCGCGCGCGCCACCGGAAACTCGTGCCGGCGCAATTCCTCGTTCTTTTGCAGTTCGTCAATCGTCATGTTCCGCCATGCAGTCAGTACTATTTCCCGCTCAGCGCGTTGTCCAGGTCGCTCCCCGGTCCGTAGAGATGCAAGTAAAAAGAAACAATGTGCCAGGCAATCACCAACATCACGATGTAATAAACCAGCTTGGGCGACCATTCGGCGATGAGGCGCATCTTGCGGCTGCCCTCCTCCTGGTAATGCCGGTGCAGCCGCCCCAGCGTCTCATCCAGTTGCCCGCTGATTTCGCCGGTCGCGTAAAGGCTGGCGAACATTTCGGGAAACTGGGGCGATTGCTTGACCAATTCCGCCGGCGTGGCCCCGGACTCCACCGCCTCCCTCCAGCCGCGCACGGCCCGGCCCAGGGCGGGCGAACCGCTCGCCGCCGCCGCCAGTTCCCAGGCGCTGGTGATGAGGACGCCCGCATTGAGCAGCGCCTCCAACGCCGCCGCCAGCCGCGCCAGGGCCAGACAGCGCCGCGCCGCGCCCAGCATCGGAACGGGCCGGAGAATGTTTTCCACCGCACCGCGCCATTTTTCCCCGTGCCGCCCCTGGCCGGCAAAAACCAGGAAGCCGGCGGCCGCGTAGATGGGAACGAGTATCCCCAGGACCAGGAACGAAAACCGCATCCAACCATGTCCCGGCTTGAGAAAATCAATGAACGCAAATACGACCACCGCGAAATGAAGCAGAAAAGCCGGATACATTAAATCCGAAATCACCTTCCGCGCCAGTTGCGACCGTTCCTCGTAGTAACCGGCGAGCAATTTGAAGCAGGCGTCCAGGCGCCCGCTGCGGTCGCCGGCGTTGACCAGGGCGGCATCGAAGGCCGGCATCCAGCCGCCCATTCGCGCCACGGCGTCGCCGACGGACGCCCCCTCGGTCAGAAACTGCCGCCATTGGGCGATGGGCGCGCGCAGGGAACGGGAGGGGGGATTGCCCTGAACGTGTTCCAGGGCCTTGGGCATGGCCAGCCCGGCTGAGAGCATGGCGCCGAGAGTATGATACAATTCGGCGCGCTGCTTCAGTTGCCCGGGCGTAAGGATCAATGTCACCCAATCAGTTTGTCCAACTGCGCCTTCAGATCGCGCTTGGAGACCATGCCGACAATCTGCCCGGCCACTTCGCCGCCTTTGAAAAGGAGAAAAGTGGGAATGGCGCGCACTCCGTAATCCGCAGCCAGTTCCTGGTCTTCTTCAATGTTGACTTTGCCGATGCGAACGCGGTTGTCGTACTCGCCGGCCAGTTCGTCGAGCACGGGGGCGACCTGCTTGCAAGGCCCGCACCACTCCGCCCAGAAATCCACCACCACCGGCAGCGGGGACTTGAGCACCTCCTGCTCAAAGTTTGCCTTGTTCAGCTTGACGATATTAAGCGCCATCATAATTCAAAGGTCAGTTGGGCGTGAGATTGGAAATGCCGCCAAGAACCAGAAACAAGCAGGACCCAACCGCCGCCAGCACAAACACCACGGCGACAATGGCCAGGACCTTGTCCAGCGCGCCAATGCCGGCGCCCGGCCCCATATAAGCAGCGGGACGGGGAGCGGCCCCGGCCGAAGACGGTTGCCGGGCCGCCGCGGCAGGCGCGGCCGCGCGGGAAGGCGGAGGCGCCGCAGGCGGAGGAGGCCCTGCCGCCCGGGGAGCGGCCGGCGCGGCGGCCGGCGCGGCCGGCGCGGCCGCCGGCGCGGCGGTTCCGGCCGCGGTTGGCGGGCCGCCTGGACTGAGCGTCGGCAACTTGATGGTCGGGGCCGACGTGGGCTTGGGAGGCAAATTGATGCGGACGGTTTCCTTCTTGGGCTGAACCTTGGTGACTTCAGCCGGTTTGGGCGGCATCGCGCCCCCGGGCAGATTCGGAATATTCTCTGACATAGTTTCCTTTTGTGCCGACAAGCTAAAGTTGCCGCCGCCCGCTGTCAAACCCCAAGTTCCGGCAATCTCCCGGAAGAGATCGCGGGCGTCTCCTGTTTCAGTTTCGCCACTGAAGACGGACTATCGTTGGCCGTATCCGCCCGGCTCCCGGCCGCCGCCGGACTCCCGCTCCCGGCCGCGAGATTCCCGGCCGCCTTGTCCGGGGGGGCGCTCCTCGCGCGGGCGGGCGATGTTGACCGTCAGGGCGCGGTCCTGCAATGGTTTGCCGTGGAACATTTCGATGGCCTTGGCAGCCTCGGCGGACGAGGCCATTTCCACGAAGGCAAACCCGCGCGATTTGCCCGTGAATTTGTCCATCATCAAGTTGACGGAGCTGACGGCGCCCGCCTGGGCGAAGCAATCCCGCAGATCGTCTTCCGTGGTGTTGTAAGACAGGTTTCCGATGAATAATCTTGTGTCGTTCATGTGTGTAGTAGCAGTTGAGAAGCCCGAAGACTACCGCGTTTAGCCTGTGGCTGAAACATCCAACGCGCTTGATTTCTTGGATTTAGGTCGTCAATTCACTTTTCAGTCGCTTTTGTTCTTTCTTGCGCGATGTTGGGTTTTTACCGGGCCAGCCCCCGGGTGTCAATGAAAACTGGCGTTTTCCGCGCATTTTTTACTCTCCGGGGTAACGCAACCCCCAGGACGCCCGCATGGCGTCCAGCGTTTTCATAATGGAAAGGGTCTCATCCAGCGGCATCAGGGCGCTCTCCAGCCGCCCCTGCCGCAGGCAATTCATGAACTCCGCCGCCTCGAATTGAAAGCCGTTCCCCGGGTAAGGCATGTCAAAATGCTCGCTTTGGCCCCGGCTCCGCGTCACTGTCATCCGGCTCGGTTTCCACCAGACGCCATGGACCTGGATGGAGCCGCTTTCGCCAAGGATCTCCGCCTCGCCGGGGCTGTCGGCCCGCAAGCCCGCATACAGCGCCGCCGCCGCGCCGTCTTGGTAATGGAAAATCATGGCCGCCTGATAATCCACGCCTGTCGCGCCCATCTCCGCGGCGCTGCAAATTTGCGCCGGCGGCCCCAGGATCATGGAGGCGAGGGACACCGGATAAACTCCCACATCCAGCAACGCGCCGCCGCCCAGCGCGCGGTTGAAATGCCGCCCTTCCGGGGAAAACGGGCGCCGAAAACTAAAATCCGCGGCCAGCAATCGCACGCGGCCGACCGCCCCTTCCGCCAGCAACTGGCGCAAGCGCGCCATCACCGGGAAGGCCCGCGTCCACATCCCCTCCATCACCAGCAACTTCCTGGCCCGCGCGCGCCGGATGACCTCCGCCGCCTGGGCGGCGTTGAGGGCGAACGGCTTCTCGCACAGCACCGCCTTGCCCGCCTCCAGGCAGAGCAGGCAATTCTCCGCGTGAAAAGGGTGAGGCACCGCGACATACACCGCCTCCACCTCCGGGTCCTGCGCCAGCGCGGCGTAACTTGCGTGGCGGCGCGCCGCTCCCCAGCGCGCGCCGAAACTTTCCGCGGCCGCCGCGGAGCGGGACCCCGCCGCGACCAGCCGGGCCTCCGGCATGGAGGTCAAGGCCTCCGCGAATTTGTTGGCGATATGGCCGGTTCCAATAATTCCCCAGCGAACAGGTTGCATGTTTATTGGTTATATCGGGCATCGTGCCCGGAAAGCAAACCCCAATCGGACTGATCGGACTGATCCGACCGATCCGGCCGATTCACCCTATTTCTTTCCCGCCTCCCGGATCACCATTTCCTCCCCCGCCTTCCAGGCGTGCTCCTGTTGGTCCACCACCAGCGTCCGCGGCAGCACCTCCACCAGGTGCCCGAAAAGCCGCATCGTAATTGTCCCCGGCAAATAGAGCGGGTCCTGCAACAGCATTTCCCCAAAAGGCAGATTCGTCGCGGCTTCGCCGAATTTTACCAGCTCGGCCAGATTGGGCCGCGCCACTTGATCGTCCGGAAAACTCAATCCCTCCGAAATCTTCAGCGCCGGCTGCGAAATCCGCAACGAGGGCCGCCCCGCCGCGTCGGACATAAACACAATCTCCCACGGCCCCTTGGCCACGCGCCGGTGCTCAATCCACCAAAAGGCGGCGCAGTAAAACACCGCGGCCAGAACAGCCGCCGCGGCCAGATGCCGCAACAAGCCGTCGCGGCGCGCCGGAATGACGGGAGGCTGGCTCAAATTTTCACTTTAAACTCTTCCCCGGCCCGGAGCGAGAGCGCGAAGGCGCACAGCAGCCGGGGAATCTGTTCCAGATCGCGCAAACTGATCATCTCCACCGGCGAATGCATGTAGCGGTTGGGCAAACTGATCAGCCCGCTCGGAATCCCGCCGCGCGTCCAGAAAATCACGTCCGTGTCCGTCCCGCTGGTCGCCGAGGTCGCCTCGTGCTGCAACTTGATCTTCTGCGCGCGCGCCACCGCTTCCAGCCGCGCGATCACTTCGGGGTGATTGCAAACCCCGTGGGTAATCGTCGGCCCGCGCCCCACCTTCACCTCTCCGTGCTGCTGCTGGTTGACGGTCGGATAATCCGTGGCGTGCGTCACATCCACCACCAGCGCCACATCCGGCTTGAGCGTGTAGGCAATCTGCCGCGCCCCCAGCAGGCCGACTTCCTCCATGATGTTGGAGACGGCCAGGATTTCCGCCTTCAACTTCCCCTTGCTTTCCCGCGCCAGCCGCAAGGCCTCGGCCACCGCGAAAGTCCCGACCCGGTTGTCGAACGCGCGGGCCACGGCCAGGTCCTTGCGCAGCAATTCGAAGGAATCCGCCACCGTGATGGGATCGCCCACCCGCACCAGCCTTTCCGCCTCCCGCCGGCTGGCCGCGCCGATGTCAATAAACAATTCGTGGATTTTGGGCGTCTTCCCCTCCGCCTCCCCTTTCATCAGATGCGGGGCGACGTTGCCCACCACCCCGCGCACCGGCCCGCCCCGGGCGTGAATGACAATGCGCTGCGCCTTGCTGATGGCGGGGTCCACCCCGCCGAGCTTGCGGACGTAAATAAAGCCCTCCTCGTTAATATAATTGACCACCATCGAGATTTCATCCGCGTGCGCCGCCAGCATGAGCCGGGGCGACCCGCCCTTGTTCAGGACCGCGACGGCGTTGCCGTAGGCGTCGGTGAAGGTTTCGTCGGCAAAAGGCCGCGCATAATCCAGCCAGGCCCGCTGTCCGCGCGCCTCATGGCCCGAGGGGCTGGGCGTGTTGACCAGCCGTTCCAGAAACTCCAGGGATTCAGTTCGCATGATCGAATTCTAAGCCTTGAGCCGGCACAAGCAATGCGGAACCGCGCCGCGCGCCATAGCCGTGGCGACGGCCCATGCCCTGCGCGGCGGGCGCGGTGTGCGCGCCCGGCCACCCAAGACCGCCGCATGACAAGCCATGTCCGGCAGCACGCTGGCGGGCAGTTTGTCACCGGCGGCAACGGGCCGAAGGGGACGCAGCGGAAGGGGTGGACGACATCCCCGGCTTGGCCGCGCCAAACCAAAACCAGCAAAGCCCGCAGACCATCAAACCCAGGGCGGACAGGCACGCTCCCCATCGAAAAGCCATGTCCCGGTAAACCAGGGTGATCTCGTGCCGGCCCGCCGGGGTTTCCACAGCTTGGAAGGCCTGGTTGGCGCGCCATAACGGCGCGGCGCGGCCGTCCATGCTGGCTTTCCAATTGTGATACCAGGCCTGTGAAATGGACACCATCGCCGGACCGGGCGTTTGGACTTCCAGGGTGATCCTGGCGGAGCCGAATTGTTTGATGAGCACCCGCGCCGCTTCCTGCCGCCGGGCGGTGATGGAAGATTGCGCTTCCAGCGGCAGGAAAATGGTTTTGTGGAAGTCACTTTTGGGGTCGGCCAGCGCCTGCAGGGTTGTTTGCTCGCCGGCAAAGACGGGCGCCTGTCCGGCGGTGATCCACGGAATATAGGAAGGGCGCGGCACCCAATCGAAAACTTTTCCCGGCGCAATGGTGTAGGAGACCGCCATGACATCCTCCAATCCGGCGAGCCGGGCGACGGAGTTGGTGTCGAAAAGGGAAAGCACTTTGTCAATATCGCGCAAGTAGAGCGAGAAAAAGCCGTCCGCCTTGGGCACGCCGTCCAGCAAATTGCAGTTGGCCAAAAAGACCGACCGGTCCAGCAAATAATTGGCCGTTAATTCAGCCGTCGGATTGTAATAGATCCGCCGGGCGGAGTAGGGGGACATCATAACGCGGGATTCCCCGGCCGCCACCGGCCGCGGTTTCAGGACCACGGCCAGCCCGGGCTGATAAATGGAAGGGTCCACCGTGGGATTTTGCCACGGCTCATGGGTGAGAACATCCAGCCAGAACAAGGCCAGCAGGGCCAGGCCGGTCCAGCCGCGCCCCGCCGGGCGGACGGCCAGAAGATAAAGGAGGGCGATTATCAGAATCAGGAAACCGGCCCGTTGCAATCCGTTGGCGGCCACCGCCGTCCAAGCCAGGCGGCCGGCGGGCGACAGGCGGGCAAACCAGAGAATCAGTCCAATGAGAACCAGGAGAATGGCGCCGCAGGACAAATCCGGCTTCCACCAGCGAAGCGGGAGCGGTTTCCAATTTTCATATTGCCCGATCGCCACCGCCGCGAGCAACGGCAGGACAAAGAGCGTGACCAGAACGAATTTCACCGGGTAACGGAAGAGGCCCAAAAACGGGAATAGATGTTGCAGCAGCGGCAATAAGCAACCCTGGTCCCCCAGCGCCAGAACCAGGCTCAGACCCAACAGGACGCCCGGCAGCCACACCCGCCAGGAACGACCGCGGACCACGGCCATCACCGCCAGGAAAACAGCGCCGATCCCCGCGTAATAGGAGGAAGTCCAGTATTGATGCTCTTGCACCACGATTTGCTGCCATGGGGAAGTTTGGAAAAGGGGGACCAGAAAATTCGCCCAGCCGCACGGCGGCATGGACCAGGCGGAATTGCCATACTGGGTGCTCCGATTGGAATGAAGGCTCAAATCCAGGAACGGCAACAATTGCGCCGCCGCCAGACAAAGAGCCAGCCCGCCCACCGCAATAAAACGGCGCGCCACCACCAAACGCGGCAGGGCCGCCTTTCGCCAGCCGGCCGCCGCCAGCGCGAAAAGGAAGAGCCAGGTGAACAGAATCGTTTCCGGGCCGCCCGCCAGCGCCTGAAAAGCCGCCGCCAGCGCCGCCAGAATGATTTTCCGGCCGCCGCATTCCCAGGCCTCCCCGGCCAGCCAGACCACCCACGGCATCAGCGCGAAAGTGGCGATGTGACTGGGCCACATGAGAAAATCAAGGGATAGGCCGTTGAAGGCGAAGAGGGTTCCCGCCACCGCCCCGCCCAGGCGCGAACCGCTCCAGCGCGCGGCCAGAAAGCACATGCCAAGGCCGCCAAGAAAAAGATGCAACAAACAAAAAAACGGCAGGGACCAGGCCGGCGGCAACAGCAGATAAATCAGCGAGGGCGGATACAGCGCCAGGGTGTTCCACTGGGCCAGAAAAGGCGCGCCGCAGCAACTGAGCGGATTCCAAAGGGGCCACTCGCCCCGCCAAAAGCTGTCGCGCAAATAACCGGCCACCGGATAACTAAACAGCCCGAAATCGCGCACCGCGAAGGTCTGCCGTCCTTGCAGCACGTCGTGGAACGGAATAAAAACCATCACCGCCAAAAGGACGGCGAACCGCCCCGGCGAGAACCAGCTCCGGCCGGCGCGGGCGGGCGCGGCAGGGTCCTCTGCCGTGCCGTTTCCCGGCTCGAACCCATGGTTGCCGGCGTGGGCGGGGGAATCGGATTCCTCGCTCATGCGCGTTTGCAACCGGGCCGCCCGCCGCGTTCCGAAAGCGGCCGCTGCCGGCGCGGGGCAGGGCCGCCGGCGCCTTTATTGTCTTTCGTATTCACCTTTGTTGACACGTTTGAGGACGGTGAAGCCGGCCTTCTTGGCGTCGGAAATGGAAAGCGAGCGGAGCGTGTTGAAGGTGGAAATGACCTTGCGCACGGGCCGGCGGCAGGCGGGACAAACCTTCAATTCCGGCGCGTCGAGCGGGCGGCGCAAAGTGAACCGTCCCTGGCAAATCGGGCAATTTCCTTCACACAATTCATATTCGTACAATGGCATGGCGGATCTCCTGATAGCAGATGTCGCGTCAAATTGCGCTGTAATAATATAGCATATTCCGAGGCCGGCTGGAGGAAGGGGATTAAGATGATGATTATGATGAAGATGAAGAGAAGATACCCCAAAAGTGAGATGCGCCCCATCGGCGGTTCCTCCGGGGAATCATCTTTACATCCCGCCGCCTTCTTCCAAACAATACCCCCATGCGGAAGAACCCTCGGCGGCTGGCGGGGTTGCTGGCGGCTGCCTGTCTTGGCCTGGGGCTGTGGCTTGGCCCCGGCTCCCCGGCCCTGGCGGCGGCGGGACCGCGCTTTCATGTGGATGCCTGGGGAACGCGCGACGGCCTGCCCGACAATGAGGTCATCGCCATTATCCAGACGCACGACGGCTACCTCTGGCTGGGGACGCTCAACGGCCTGGTGCGTTTCGACGGCCTGCAATTCAAGGTGTTCGATGAACACAACACCCCCGGACTGCCCAGCGGGCGGATCGTCTTCCTTTTTGAGGACAGCAGGACCAACCTCTGGCTCGGCACGGAAACCGCGGGCGCGCTGCTCCTCCAAAACAACAAGATCACCGACCTGGCCTTCGGCAAGGGCAACCCCGCCGGCGGCGTTTGGGCGGCGTGCGAAGATGCCACCGGCGCGGTCTGGCTCCGCGCTAACAATGGCGAACTGGCCCGCTATCACGATGGCAAATTGGAAATCCTCCCCAAAATCGTCCCCGGTCACACGCTGATTGCCGAGAAATCCGGTTTGATTTTTACAGGAACCGATCAAATAGATCCTGCCGCCGTGCGCAGTTCCATGCCCCTGCCCTTGACGAGAGTCTCCGGCATGGCCCAAGTTGATTTCCTCCTCGCCAGCCGGACGGGCGGGCACTGGTGTTTTGGACTGGATGGGGTC
>JBEKIA010000121.1:0-12889 GCA_050011995.1 Verrucomicrobiota bacterium | reverse complement strand
CGGCCAGAGGCAATGCGGTTTTCGGCCAGTTGCTTATTGGTTTCTCGAACCCACTCGAAGATCGCCCCCCATGCCGCAGCCACGTTCAGATCCTCGTCCATTGCTTGAGTAAATCTATGCAGGACGTCCGG
Organism: Verrucomicrobiota bacterium; assembly: GCA_050011995.1. GTDB lineage: Bacteria > Verrucomicrobiota > Verrucomicrobiia > Limisphaerales > Palsa-1400 > JBEKOF01. Next base: position 12,758 of record JBEKIA010000121.1, on the reverse strand, counting down.
TACTGACGGTCCTGTCTGAGAAGAGGCCGCAATTTCGGCCAGTTTGCCCACGCACTCGTCAATCCGAGCCAGCGCCGTGCGCGCGCCCTGCAATCCTTCCAGGGTGAAATTGAAGGACTCCCGGTAATGCGCCGTCAATAACAAATAGCGGACTTCGCGCCCGGTGAATCCTTTGCCCAGCAGATCGCGCAGGGTGAAATAGTTGCCCAGGGACTTGCTCATTTTCTTGCCTTCCACCAGCAGGTGCGCGCCGTGCAGCCAATACTTGACAAATGGCTCCCCCGCCGCCTGCGCGCCCGCGCCTTCGCTCTGCGCGATTTCATCCTCGTGATGGGGAAAGATCAGGTCTTCGCCGCCCAGGTGGAGGTCGAAGCTGGGGCCGAGGGATTTCATGCTCATGGCGCTGCATTCGATGTGCCATCCGGGCCGGCCTTCGCCCCACGGGCTGGGCCAGAAGATGACGCCGTCTTCGGGGACGCGCGCCTTCCACAGGGCGAAATCGGCGGCCGCTTCCTTGGCGTATTCGTCGCTGCTGACGCGCCGGCCGGGCCGCATTTCCTCGAAGTTCAATGGGAGCAACCGGCCATAATGACCGCCGCACGCCTGGTATTTTTCGATGCTGAAATAGACCGAGCCGTCCGCGGCGCGATAAGCCACGCCGCGCGCCGCCAGCTTTTCGATCAGGGAAATAATGTCGGCGATGTGTTCGCTGGCGCGGGGCGTGTCGTGGGGGCGCTGGCAGTGGAGCGCCTGGAAATCCTCAAAGAACGCCGCCTCGTATTTCGCGGTGTAGTCGCGCAACGGGATTTTGGTTTCGCGCACGCGCCGGATGATCTTGTCCTCCACATCCGTAATGTTCATGACGTGCCGCACGGAGCAGCCCTTGAATTCCAGGTAACGCCGCACCAGATCGGCAAAAACGAACGTGCGGAAATTGCCGATATGGGCGAAGTCATGCACCGTGGGGCCGCAGCAATAAAGGCCGACCGATTTGCCCAGCGGATCGCGCAGGGCAAATTCCTCGACCGACCGTGACAGAGTATTAAAAAACTTCAACGCCATGCCGGGCCGAGTGTAGGGTTGGGGGGGCAAAGGGGAAAGGGAAAATGGACCCTGGGCGCAATGCGTCAGTGACGGAGGGGGAAAGGTAGGGCGGGCAGTCCTCTGCCCGCCGCGGCGCGCACGGAGTGCGCGCCCTACCAGCCAAGACCGACGCATTACCCCTGGGCGGCATGGGGCGGCCTTTTATGCCTGCCGGCGGGCTCTGTTTCGGGAATCTTTGACACCCTGGCGTGGCTCGCCTATGGTGACGGCGGGACGGCAGGCCGGGGCCGGAGGAATTTTTGCGAAGGATTTGCCAATGCGCGGCCCGTCCGCCTCCGCCGCGGAGTGCGCGGCCTGTTCATCACAACAACTTATGCCTGACAACGCTCGAACCGAAGTCCTGGTGGTGGGAGCCGGCCCGGTTGGCATGCTGACCGCCCTGCTCTTGACGCAACAGGGTGTGCGGACCCGCATTATTGACCAGGAATCCCGAACCGCCACGCGGAGTTACGCTTGCGCCCTGCATCCGGCCAGCCTTTCCCTCCTGCAACGCGCCGGCATCGTGAACGATGTCCTCGCCCTGGGCCGCAACGTCGGGACGGTGGGCCTTTACGAAGGCCCCGAGCGCCGGGCCCAGGCCGATCTGTCCGATCTTCCCGGCCCGTATCCGTTCGCCGTGGCCCTGGCGCAATTCCTCCTGGAGGAATTGCTCGAGGAAAAGCTTCGCGCCGCCGGCGTTCAGATAGAGTGGCACCGGCGACTGCGCGAAATCGAGCGGGGAGCCGGCGGAGTGGATGCCGCCATCGAAAAGCTGACCCCGGCTGGACGCGGTGACATTATCCCGGACCTGGAAACCACCGTGCCGGACCGCCTCCAGGTCCACGCTGACTTCGTTGTTGGCGCCGACGGCCGCAATTCTCTGCTGCGCCAACAACTGGGCATCGGCTTGGCCCGGGCTGGCGATCCACTGCTTTTCGACGTGTATGAAATCGCCACAGTCGGACCCATGGACCATGAAATGAAACTGGTTCTGACGGATTCCGGCATCAACGTCTTGTGGCCTCTGGCGGACAACAAATGCCGCTGGAGTTTCCAGGTCGTTCCCCCCAAAACAGCCGCCGATTTTCCGCAAAAGAACCGCGCTCCCCTGAACAGCATCCAGCCGCCCAAAGATTGGGAAAGTTTCCTCCCCCTGCGCCGTTTTCTGGCCGAGCGCGCGCCCTGGTTCCAGCTCGAGATCAAGGACATCCTCTGGATCGCCCAAGTCCAGTTCGAGCGCCAACTGGCGCCGCGCTTCGGCGAGGGCCGCTGCTGGCTGGCGGGCGACGCCGCCCATCAAGCCAGCCCCGCCGGCATGCACAGCATGAACCTGGGTCTGCGCGAGGCAGCCGACCTGGCCGGCAAGCTCAAATCCATCCTGCGCGACCATGCCGGCCTGGACTCGCTGCAAGACTACGACCGCCGCCATCGCGCAGAATGGCAGCGTTTGCTGGGATTGGAAGCGCCGGCCCAGCCGCCCGACAGCCTTTCGCCCTGGGCGCGCCGGCATTTTTCAACCCTCCTCGGCAACCTCCCCGCTTCGGGCGATGATCTCAACCGCCTGCTGGAGAAGCTGTAGCCCGGATATTTCATATCCCTGGCGGGACCTGCCACACCCTGAATTAGGGCGAAGCAGCAGCTTCGCCCTACCAAACTATGAAATATCCGGGGTAGAGCCGTTTTCAATTTTTTCACAGCTTCTGACGCATTACATTTTGAGGCATTTATGGCTTGCAATGGCAGGCAGGCGATGCTATAAAATGCCCGTGAAGTTTGTTCGAGCGCGGGTGATACTGTTTGGAAAAACCGATGAAAAATGGCTTGCAAAGGCGGGCAGGCGGTGTTTCAGTCGCCCATGAAGTTGAGCACTGGCGAACGGGTTTCGAAAAACCAATGACCATGATCGTTAAGCTGGCTCTCTGCGGATTCGCCGCCTTTGTCTTCCTCCCGGCGCGCGGGCAGACGGTTGTGGACTGGATGCAGACGGCGCGCGGGGCGCAGCACTTGACGATTCCCCGTTACAACGAAGCGGACAAGACGCTTTACGCCGTGATCAGCGTGGACAAGGTTTATACCGAGTACGAAAAGAAGGGGTTTTTCCGCATCGGCGCGCTGCCCGTCGCGGTGTTGGAAGGGGTCACTTACGAAGTGAAGGACCCGGCCCTGGCGGCGAAAAACCTGGCCCGCCTGCGCTCCTGGCTGGGAGGGGACACGGGCAACCACCTGGAATTGCGCGGGGTTAAGTTGGTGGCCTCCCCCACCAGCAGACTGGAAGGCGGACGCCTCCTGTTCTTGGACAATGACCGGTGGCAACTGGCCGGCGGGGTGCGATGGATTTCCGGCGCCGGCGAAGTTCGCGCGGGGAGCGCGACCTTGCGGGTGGCCGGGGCGCAGGCCGGCGAGCTGATCCTGCAAACCACGCCTCCCACCACGAACACTTTCCTTTTCGGCAACATTTCCCCAATCCCCAACCCAACCGCAGTTCACACTGCTTCCCAATGAAAACTTGCAAAGCTATTGTCGCCGCCTTGCCTCCCTCATCCTTCCCGCGAGTTCACCGCAAAGATGTGGAGGGTGGCCCAAAACCAAAGGAACAGAACCAGCCCATGAAAACACGCATGAAAAATCAATGGCTCCTGACCGCCCTGGCAGCCGGTCTTTGCTGGATGCTGCCGGCTCGGCTGACGGGGCAGACGTTCACAACCCTCCACAGTTTCTCGCCTGTTTCCGCGTTTGAAGGACAGGATCCGCAGGCTGGCTTGATTATGTCGGGCAACACCCTGTATGGCACGACGGAGGGAGGCGGAGCCTCGTACAGCGGGCAGAATTCAACGGTGTTCAAAGTCAATGCCGATGGCACAGGTTTTGCGACCCTTCACATTTTTAACAATTCGGGAAACGACGGAATTGATCCGCAGGCCGGCTTGATTTTATCAGGCAGCATCCTGTATGGGACGGCGAGCGGGGGCGGCAGCGGGGGCAGTGGCACGGTCTTCGCCCTGGCGACCAATGGCACAAGTTATGGGACCCTTTACAGTTTTTCAGCAACCGACACCAACGGTTTCAACAGCGACGGATCAGGTCCGGCGGCCGGCTTGATTTTGTCGGGCAACACCTTGTATGGGACGACGGCATCCGGCGGCAGCACGGGCAATGGCACGGTGTTTAAGGTCAACACCGATGGCAGCGGGTTCAGCAACCTTTACAATTTTCCAGCCTCCGACACCAGCGGCGGACAGACTCCCCAGGCTGGCTTGATTTTATCGGGCAACACCCTGTATGGGACGACAGTAGGTGGCGGCAGGGCGGGCATGGGCACGGTGTTCAAGATCAACACCAATGGCAGTGGTTTCACCACACTTTACAGTTTTTCAGCAACCGACACGAACGGTTTCAACAGCGACGGCGCGGCTCCACAGGCCGGCTTGATTTTGTCGGGTAACATGCTGTATGGGACGGCACACGCGGGCGGCACGGCGGGCAATGGCACAATCTTCGCCGTCGCAACCAATGGCTCGGGTTTTGCGACCCTTTACAGTTTTACCGGCGGAAACGACGGAGCTTCGCCGCAAGCCGGCTTGATTCTATCCGGCAACACCCTATATGGGACGGCGAATGGGGGCGGCAGCGCGGGCGATGGCACGCTCTTCGCCGTGAAGACCAACGGCACAGATTTTGCGCCCCTTTACAGTTTTTCAGCGACGGACATTAACGGTTTCAACACCGATGGAGCTAATCCGCAGGCCGGCTTGATTTTATCAGGCAACACCCTGTCTGGGACGGCGTATGGGGGCGGCAGCGCGGGCTGTGGCACGGTCTTCGCCGTCAGCACCGATGGCACGGGTTTCACGACGCTGCTTTCTTTCCCGCAACCATCAGCCAACAGCGACGGAACGCTTCCGGGCGGCTTGATTATATCGGGCAACAGCCTGTATGGGATGGCGACTGGGGGCGGCAGTGCTGCCGATGGCACGGTTTTCGCCGTCAACACCGATGGCACGGGTTTTGCAACGCTGCATAATTTTCATCTTGGCGACGGAATCAACCCGCAGGCCGGCTTGATTTTATCGGGCAACACCCTGTATGGGACGGCGTCTGCGGGCGGCCCTGGCAGCGGCACCGTCTTCGCCCTGCAAACCAACGGCACAGGTTTTACCAACTTTTACAATTTTGCAGGCGGAAGCGGCGGACAGGCTCCCCAGGATGGCTTGATTTTATCGGGCAACACCCTGTATGGGACGACTTACGCTGGTGGCATCTCGAACAACGGCACGGTGTTCAAGGTCAACACCGACGGCACCGGGTTCACCAACCTTTACAGTTTTTCAGCGACCGACACGAACGGTTTCAACCACGACGGAGCGGAACCGTTTGCCGGCTTGATTTTATCGGGCAACACCCTGTATGGGACGGCATATCAGGGCGGCCGTTCTGGCGATGGCACAATCTTCGCCGTCACAACCAACGGCACGGGTTTTACGAACCTCTACAGTTTTACCAACGGAAGCGATGGAGGGCGTCCGTTTGCCGGCTTGATTTTGTCGGGCAACACGCTGTATGGAACGGCCAGCGCGGGCGGCAGGGGGTACAGTGGCACAATCTTTGCCATCGCAACCAATGGCACGGGTTTTACGACCCTTTACAGTTTTACCGGCGGAAGCGACGGAGCTTCACCGGATGCCGGCTTGATTGTATCCGGGAACACCCTGTATGGGACGGCGAGTGGGGGCGGCAGCGCGGGCAACGGCACGGTGTTCAAGGTCAACACCGATGGCAGCGGGTTTAGCACCCTTTACAGTTTTTCAGCAACCGACACGAACGGTTTCAACGGCGACGGAGCGGAGCCGTATGACGACTTGGTTTTATCGGGCAACACCCTGTATGGGGCGGCTATTGCTGGCGGCAGCGCGGGCAATGGCACGGTGTTCAGTCTCAATTTGACACCGCCAGCCATTACCACCCAGCCGGCGGCCGTGGTGAGTGTTCTGCAAGGCCAGGCGCTGAGTTTGCAAGTCGGGGCCACCGGGGGCGGTCTCACCTATCAGTGGGTGGCCAACAACACGAATCTGGCCGATGGCGGCGCGATCTACGGCTCCGCCACCAGCAGTCTGGTGATCACCCCGGTCTTCACCTACAACAGCGGCAGTTACCGGGTGATCGTCTCCAATGCCGTCGGCTCCGTCACCAGCGCGGTTTCGGTGGTCACCGTGCAGCCCGGAACTTTGGGGCAGCAGTACACCAATGGAATCAACTACCTGACCCAAACCAACATCGCCTCGGCTCTCGCCTCCTTCACCGGCGCGGTGGCGGCGTCGCCGACGGACCCGGATGCGAATGTCTATCTGGCGCTGACACGGCTGCTGGCGCTGCCCAATCAGCCGGCGGCGAGCAATTTCCTGAACCAGCTCGGCATTCCGGCGGCCGGCCGCAATGATTACCACTGGACGGCCGAACCGCCGGAAACGACCAACAGCAATCATAGGCGTGAATTGGTGATTCCAAACGTGGACGCCGACATATTCATGGCGGAATTGCGCAATGATATTTTGCCGGCGATGATCGCGTCCGAGAGCAATCTGGCGCAGATCACCGACACCAACTTCGGCATGTTCCTGCCGGGAAGCGTGACGCATTTCGCGGATGTGACCATTGATTATGGGGACGTGCAGATGTGCCGGGCCATCCTGGACGCGGCCACGCTGTTCGGTTACACGCTCAACACCTGGAATCTGGACGCACAGATGCAAGCGGTGTCCAACCTTGTGGAAACGGATAAATCCCTGGAAGCGATCTTGAACGCTTATCCCAATCTCCTGGCGGTCACCAACGCCGGCGATCAAGTCTTGGCGGGCGGAGCCTTCACCAACGCCATCAACCGTTATTTTGCGGCCTCGCAATTCATTCGCAGCCGCCGCGCCGGCGTGCGGTTCTTCAATCTGGTGACGAACGACTTGAACGATGAGCAGAATTTTCGCGCTTTCCTGACGGACCTGGAAAGCTCGGTGAGCGCGCCGTTCGGGGGGCCTGGCGCCAGCGCCGGCGCCATTTCCAACGCGGCTTTTTATGGCGCCATCAGCGGGTTCACCAATCATACCCTCTCCTTGTCGAACTTCTTCAACGGCAAGTTCAATGTGCGGTCCTTGCTGCCGGCCTTCTCCATAGATGCCTTTATCTGGGACAGTTTTCCGGACACAACTTTGGGCGGGGTGATCACCGGGTTGACCGAGACGAACCTGGGCAGTTTCTTCGTCAAGAAGCATAATTTCCAAGCGCAGTTGCAATCTCCCGGCGTGTCCTACACGGTTCTAAGTTCTCCTAGCAATGATTTAGATGCGGGTTGGTTCAACGGGGTGGTGCAGGGCCAGGGCGGCAACTTTTATGGCACGACGCCTTTCGGCGGCGCCAATGGCGACGGATCGTTCTTCAGCGTGAGCGCGTCGGGCGCCTTCACGCTGCTCTACTCGTTTGGCACAATCACCAACGCGGATGGCAATCCAGTGGATGGCGGCCAGCCCAGCGGTCTGGTGTTGGGAAGCGACAACAATCTTTATGGCAGCACTCAATGGGGCGGCGACTACGGCGTCGGGACGATTTTCCGGATCACTCCCGGCGGCCAACTGACGACCTTGTACGAGTTTGGCCAGGATGCCGACCTGGGCTCCATCGGGGGCATCCCTCTGGTCCTGGGAAAGGACGGCAATCTTTATGGCGCCACGCCCTACAGCCAAAACGATGATAGCAGCGGCATTATTTTCCAATTCATCCCCACAGCAACCGGGGGCCAATTCACAACCTTATCTTCGTTTCCCACCAACATCAGTCATTTCGACGCGAGCGGCGCCGGGGCGCTGATACAGGGCAGCGACGGCTATTTCTATGGCGTCACCCAAAATGGCGGGACGAACGGCGGCGGCAGCATTTTCCAATTCATCCCCGGCAAAGGTGGCCAAATCAAGACCTTGCATTCGTTTCCGTATCTGAATGCTCTCGATGCCTACGGCAATCCGCTGATGACCGGTGTCAACACGTTGGTGCAGGGCCGTGATGGAGTCTTATACGGCACCACGGTATTCGGCGGCAATGATCTCTATAACGCAAATCCGAATGCGGACTATATAGGGGGCGGCGACGGCACCCTCTTTAGCCTGACCACCAACGGCCTGTTCACCCAGTTGTGCCTGTTTGACCAAGATCAATTTGACGGCTTCAACCCCGCCGGGGCGCTGGTGGAGGGAACCGCGGGCGTTTTCTACGGCATGACCGTTGGCGGCGGGGCCAACGGATACGGGACGATCTTCAAATTCACCCCTGGCGGCGCCCCTGACTTCGTGGTCTGGTTCAACAAGAATCTGGGCGAATACCAGGAAAACGGGCCGTACAACGGCGTATACAACTATTATTATTATCCTTCTGTTCCCATGGGCATGGTCGCGGGCACGGGCGGTTTTTACGGCACGACTTCCCAAGGGGGCACCAACAAGGACGGCACCGTGTTCACTCTCAATGTCAGCAGCGCCCCGTCCATCGCCATTTCGCCTGCCAGCACGTCCAATCTTCTTGGCTCCACGGTGGTGCTGACGGTGACGGCCAGCGGCAGCGCGCCGCTGGCCTACCAGTGGGGGATGGTGGGAGCCGCGCTGCCCGCCAATGCGACCGGCGCAACCACGGACGAATTGACCGTGACGGGGCTGACTTTCGCGGACGGGGGCAGTTACTTTGTGGTGGTCACCAACACCTACGGCAGCGCCACCAGCGCGGTGGCGGTGTTGACGGTGATGGCGCCGCCGGCGATTGTCAGCCAGCCGGCCGCTTCCGTGGGTATTTTGCAAGGCCAGGCGCTGAGTTTGCAAGTCGGGGCCACCGGCGGCGGTCTCGCCTTTCAGTGGTTCGCCAACAACGTCAATTTGACGGATGGCGGCAATGTCTTCGGCTCCGCCACCAGCAATCTGGTGATCACCCCGGCGTTCACCACCAACAGCGGCAGTTACTCGGTGATCGTCTTCAATGCCTTCGGCTCGGCCGCCAGCGCGGTCTCGGTGGTCACGGTGCTGGCCGGGACGGTGGGGCAGCAGTACAGCGCGGGAACCAATTACCTGACGCAAACCAACATCAGCCAGGCTCTCGCCTCCTTCCTGGCGGCGGCGACGCCGGCGAACGCCGATGCCAATGTTTATCTGGCGCTGACGCGGCTGCTGGCGCTGCCCTATCAGCCGGCGGGGAGCAATTTCCTGAACCGGCTCGGTTTTCCGGCGGCCGGCCGCAATGATTACGACTGGACGGCCAAACCGGAGACGAATAGCAAAGGGAAGCTGGTGGTGGCAGCCAACCTGGATGCGGACGAATTCACGGCGGAATTGCGCACCAATGTTTTGCCGGCGCTGATCGCGTCCGAAACCAATCTGGCGCAGATCACCGACACCAACTTTGGCATGTTCCTGCCGGGCAGCGTGACGCATTTCGCGGATGTGACGATTGATTACGGGGACGTGCAGATGATGCGGGCCCTTCTGGACGCCGCCACCTTTTTTGGTTACACGCTCCATTCCTGGAATCTGGACGCGCAATTCGGGGCGGTGTCCAACCTGATATCCAATAACAAATCGTTAACGGTTCAAACGATGATGAACGATTATCCCAATCTCCTGACGGTGGCCAACCCCGGCGATCAAGCCCTGGCGGGCGGGGCCTTCACCAACGCCATCAACCGTTATTTCGCGGCGTCGCAATTCATCCGCAGCCGCCGCGCGGGCGTGCGGCTCTTCAACATGGTGACGAACGATTTGCCGGACGAGCAGAATTTTCGTATTTTCCTGTCGGACTTGGAGAGTTCGATGAGCGCGCCGTTCGGCGGACCCGGGGCAAACGCCGGCGCCATTCCCGGCGCGGCGTTTTACAATGTGCTCAACGATTTGACCAGTAATACGGTTTCGATGGCGGCCTTCTTCAACGGCAAGTTCAATGTGCGGTCCTTGCTGCCGGTGATCACCAACGATGCCTTTATTTGGGACAGTTTTACCAACACAACTTTGGACGGGGTGATCACCGGGTTGACGGAGACGAACCTGGGAAATGTCTTCCTCAAGCACCTCAAGGCGCAGTTGAATCTGCCCGGCGTGGCCTTCACGGTTGTTGGCTCCCCCACCAATAATCTGCAAAATTCGCTCAACGGGGTGGTTTATAATCCCTCCGACAAAAACCTTTATGGCACGACGCAATACGGCGGAGAGAACGGCAGCGGAGCGTTCTTCAAACTGACCCAGTCGGGCGTCTTTACGCTGCTCTACTCCGGCACCACGGCGACCAACTCTCCGGACGGCAGCGACGACGCCAGCACGCTGGTGGCCGGACGCGACGGTAATCTGTATGGCACCACGGCCTTCAGCGATCTGTACCCCAACGGAACCATCTTCATGTTGACTCCCGCGGGCAAGCTGACCGGCTTGTTCAAGTTTGGCCAGGCTGCAGGCCCGGATGAAGGCGCCAACGGCGGCAACCCGCTGATCCAGGGCGCGGATGGCAATTTTTATGGCACCACGCCCAGCGGCGGCGGCAACAACGCCGGCATTATTTTCGAATTCATTCCCAACGGAAGCGGAGGCTCGTTCATTAACTTATTTTCGTTTCCTGCCGTGCAGGATCAATACGGAAATCAATTCCCGGTCGGCGCCGGAGCGTTGATTCAGGGCAAGGATGGTTATTTCTATGGCGTTACCCAATACGGCGGCGACAACGGCGCCGGCAGCGTTTTCCAATTCATTCCCGCAAACGGAGGCCAGCTCAACACTCTCTATTCGTTTGATCCCGCCTTTGATGAATTCGGTGATACTATCGCGGCCGGCGCGAGCACATTGGTGCAGGGCAGCAACGGAACTTTATACTGCGCCACGGAATTTGGCGGCGACAACGGCGCCGGCGCCATCATCAGCATAACAACCAATGGGTTTGCCACCCCGTTGTACTCCTTCGATCAGAATCAATTCGACGGCTATAACCCCATCGGCGCGATGGTGCAGGGAACCAACGGCGCTTTCTACGGCATCACCGCTTCCGGCGGCGCCAACGGCGATGGGACGATCTTCAAATTCACCCCGGGCGGCGCCACCGGCTTCCTGGTCTGGTTTGACAAGGGGCTGGGCGAGCAACAGAGCGCGCAAAACAGTTACAACGGGATGTCCTACTACCCCCCTGTTTATGCGGGGTTGACCAAGGGCGCGGGCCTCTTTTATGGCACGGCTCCCAACGGGGGCCTAAACGGCAACGGCACCGTCTTCAGTCTCACAGCCAATGATGCCGCCTCCATCGTCACTTCGCCTGCCAGCACCACCGGCCTGCTGGGTTACAATGTGACGCTGACGGTGACGGCCAGCGGCGCCGCCCCGTTGACCTACAAGTGGGTGAAAGTGGGAGGGACGACGCTGCCCTCCAATGTGAGCGGCACAACGTCGGCCAGCCTGACTTTCACGGCTCTGACGGCGCTGGATGCCGGCAGTTACTATGCGGTGGCCAGCAACGCCTACGGCAGCTCCACCAGCGACGTGGCAGTGTTGACGGTCGAGACGCCGCCCGCCATTTCCACCCAGCCGGCGGCCTCGGTCAACATTCCTCAACTCGCGGAGCTGAGTTTAACAGTCGTGGCCGGCGGGCCTGGTCCTTACACCTATCAATGGTGGGCCAACGGCCTCGCTTTGGCGAATGGCGGCAATATCTCGGGGTCTGCCACCAGCACCCTGGTCATCAACCCGGCATACGCCAACAACAGCGGCAGTTACTCGGTGATTGTGTCCAATCCCTACGGCTCGGTCACGAGCCAAGTTTCGGTTGTCACCGTGGGGGCCGGGCCTGTCATCCTCGTTTCGCCTGCCAGCACGACCAATCTGGCAGGCTCCAACGCGGTGTTCACGGTCTCGGCCAGCGGCACGGCGCCATTGCACTATCAATGGACAAAGAATGGAACCGCGGCGTCCAATAATGTGGCCGGCGCAAACGCCAACGGCCTGAAGTTGGTCAACTTGGCTTTGGCGAACGCGGGCAGTTACTATGTGGTGGTCACCAACACCTACGGCAGCGCCACCAGCGCGGTGGCGGTCTTGACGGTCGTCACGCCGCCCACCATTGCCATCCAGCCCAAGACCCCGGTCAACATTTCAACAAACGTGGAGCTGAGTTTGACAGTCGGGGCCGGCGGGACCGGTCCATTCACTTATCAATGGCGCGACGACGGCGTCAATTTGACGGATGGCCCCAATATCTTGGGGTCTGCCACCAGCAATCTGGTGATCTATCCGACCTTCGGCTCCAACAGCGGCAGTTACTCGGTGATTGTGTCCAATCTTTACGCCTCCGTCACGAGCATGGTGTCCGTGGTCACCGTGGGGGTCGGGCCTGCCATCGTCACTTCGCCTGCCAGCACCAACGGCCTGGTGGGTTCCAACGTGACGCTGACGGTTTCCGCCAGCGGCACTGCGCCGTTGCACTATCAATGGAGCAAGAACGGAACCGCGGCGTCCAATAATGTGGCCGGCGCAACCACCAACACCCTGAAGTTGGCCAACCGGGCTTTGGCGAACGCGGGCAGTTACTGGATAGTGATCACCAACACCTACGGCAGCGCCACCAGCGCGGTGGCGGTCTTGACGGTCGTCACGCCGCCCACCATTGCCATCCAGCCCAAGACC
>JBEKIA010000120.1:0-12998 GCA_050011995.1 Verrucomicrobiota bacterium | reverse complement strand
GTATATGAAACCTATGAGGTATTCTGTTTCCTTCACGGCGGGCGGGATGGGATCGTCGGGCGTCCTGCTGCACGCCCTGGAGATGAGGGAGAATCTTGTGCGGGCTGAAGAATTGCGGATTGCCTGCCCTCCGCAGGTTCAGCGGAGGAAGGCGGATTGAGAATAGTTCTTTTGAAGGATTTTCCTTGTCGGCAGGCGCATTGTGGGAGAAGAACAATGCAAAGTGACCAGTTTCATGCCAACGATTTTATGAAAGCGCACATTATATTTCGCAGCGTCCTCACCGCCCCGGCCATTGCCGCCATGGGTGCCTGTTTCGTGTTGGCAGGTTGCGCCAGTTACATTCCTCCCAGAGGACGCGCGGATTTTAAACTCATCACCAGTCCGACCATTCAGGAGGGTTTCGCCGCCAAGCCGACGGCGCAATTTCCAGTCGGGATCGCCGCCATCCGTGTGCAGGCGCCGAATTACCGGAGCTATTCCACCGACCAGCAGGGCGGCGTCTTTAACGGCCAGAATTACTCCGTCATCCTCGTCAAGGAAGCGGAGGACTACGCGGATATTGAGCGGCTGGAGAAACTGCCCGACGTGGCGGGTATCATCAGCATCAGCCGGCTTCTGCTTCCGCCGCATTTGCGTTCCGAACAGGATTTGCGCGAGGCCGCGGCCCGGCTCAAGGCGGAGATGATGCTGATCTATACATTTGACACTACCTTTCACGAGAACGATGCCGCGCTTCCTTTGAGCATCGTGACTCTGGGGCTGTCGCCGACCCGGCACATCTCGGTCCACGTTACCGCCTCCGCGCTGGCGCTGGACACGCGGACCGGCTTTGTGTACGCCGCCTTTGAGGCCAGCGAGAAGCGGGCCAGTTACAACACCTCCTGGGGTTCCAGCGAATCGGCGGATCGCGCCCGCCTGGACGCGGAACGGACGGCCTTCAAAAGCCTGGTCGAAGAATTCGAGAAAAACTGGCCGGGGATCGTGGACCGCGCCAAAAAGGGGGCTTGAGCGGCTGAACAAGACAAGAGTGGGGTTCTGGAAAATCTGCGTGGAGCACCGGGACGAGCTGCCCGCAAAGATGGCGGCGGATTGCCATCCGCCGCTACTCCTGTAGCGGCTTTCGGCAGAAAGCCGCTGAAATTCCAGCCGCATCTGGTTCCGCCATGGCCCTCCCGCCTCAGCGGGCCAGTTCGTAAATGAAACCTTTGAGGTATTCCGTTTCCTTCACGGCGGGCAGGATGGGGTGGTCGGGGGACTGGCTGCAGGAGGCGACCCGGCGCAGGATGCGCCGGGCGTCATAGGCGGCTTCCATGATGACGGACTCGAACAGGACGGCATCCACATGGTGGGAACAACAGAAGGTCGCCAGCGCGCCGCCGGGACGCAGCAGTTTGATGGCGCGCAAATGGATTTCCTTGTAGCCGCGCAGGGCGTCGGGGATGGCGGCGCGGGTGCGGGTGAAGCTGGGCGGATCCAGAATAATGAGGTCGAATTTGGGGATGACTTTTTCGTGGGGCCTGACGGCGGTTTGCGCTTTCAGCCAGTCGAACACGTTGGCGGCTTCAAACGTGCATTTTTCGGCCAGGCCATTGCGCTGGGCGTGGCGCCGGGCGGCGGCGACGGCCTCCTGGCTCTGGTCCAGGCCGTGGACATGGGCCGCGCCAGCCCGGGCGCAGTGCAGGGCAAAGCCGCCGACGAAGCAGAAACAATCCAACACCTGGCATCCGCCGGCCAGGGCGGCGACGAGCTGGCAGTTCTTTTGCTGGTCCAGGTAGAGGCCCGTCTTGTGGCCGCTTATGATGTCCGCCTCGAATTGGAGGCCGTTAAGGTCCACGGCCACCGGGCCGTCGAGCGCCCCGGCCAGGAGGCCGTTGCTTTCGGCCATGCCCTCAAATTTGCGGAAGGAGGCCTCGCTCTTTTCCACGATGGCGCGCGGGGAAAAAATGGTTTGCAGGGCTTCGACAATCAGGGCCTTGCGCTGGTCCATGCCGAGGGAGGAAATTTGGACCACGAGGACATCGGAGTACTTGTCCACAATCAGGCCGCTGAGAAAATCGCTTTCGGCGTTGACCACGCGAAAGGAGGAGGCCTGGGGAAGGTGTTTCTGGCGGACGGCCAGGGCCGCGCGGATGCGCCCGACAAAAAAGTCGCGATTGACCTCCACCCGCTCCGGGGCGAGAACGCGAACGTGGATTTTGGATTTGGAGTTATAGAAGCCGACGCCGAGGAAGCGCTGGCGATGGTCCTTGATTTGCACCAGCGCGCCGTCGGCGGCGGGCGCGGTCAGGCGGAGAATGGAGGCGGCGTAAATCCAGGGGTGGCCGGCCAGGATGCGGTCGGCATCCCCGGGGCGGACGATCGCCGTGGGCAATGGGGGCGCGTTCAAAATTCAAGTTCCAGGTTCAACATCAGAGACATCCAGCCGGCGGCCGGCCAACAGAGCGGCCATCGTATCCGCAATTTCCGCCAACGCCAAACTTAAATCCCAAACTTTGCGCTTGGCATTCCGGCAATCCTGTGGCATGGTTCCTCTTACCATGACAACCAACGGAACGATCGGCGCGCTCCTGCACCACAAAGGGTCCAAAGTGTGGACCATTTCTGACAAGGCCACAGTCTATGAGGCCATTGAGCTTTTGGCGGACAAAAACATCGGCGCCATCCCGGTCATGGCGGGCGACCGCCTGGTCGGCATTTTTTCCGAGCGCGATTATGCCCGCAAGGTCGTCTTGGAGGGCAAATCCTCGCGGACGACGCCCGTGTGTGAAATCATTTCCACCCCGGTCCTCACCGTCACCTCCCACCACACCATCGAAGAGGCCATGCGGTTGATGACCGATAAACACATCCGCCATCTGCCGGTGATGGACGGGGAGAAAATGGTGGGGCTGGTTTCCATCGGCGACATGGTCAATTGGATCATTTCCGCGCAAACCGCCACCATTGAGCAGATGGCCTCGTATCTTGCGGGGAGGTAGGGCGCGCACTCCGTCCGCGCCGCGGCGGGCAGTCCCGACTTGTCGGGAGCCCTGCCTTTTTCCCCTTCATCACTGACTTCAACAGTGGAAATGTGGCGCGCGCGGAAGGAATCGCACCAAACCGAGGAGGCCCGGAGAGTCCCTGCCTCCACACCCCGATCTGATTGCTGCATTTGCGGGAACGCTACTGTGAGCGCACGCGGTAGAAGCGGCTGGGATAATTCATCCACTGGGAATCGCTGAAGCAGTTTGTGCCGCTGGTGAGGGAGTTGGTTGCCAACGGAGTCCACACGGGTTTGGCCAGATTCGTGGCGGCTACCACAACGACCGAGAGGTTCGTTGCCCAAGAGATGGTGAAACTGAAACAGTTGTTCTGCACGCCAAAGCCAGGGCCATTGTTCAAAACCAGCGGATACGGCAGCATCCATTGTGTGGCGGGAATACTGCCATTGGGACCACTGCCGCCATAACTGGAACCCCACCCAGTGGCGCCGGGCAGGAAGTAAGCAATTGCAGAAGTGTCACCATTAAAAACACCACCCATGCCGTACATGCCGCCAAGAACGCTTGGCGCATTGCCTTGGAAATACACTCCTTCCAGGCTGGCGCAATAGCCGAAAGCATTGCCACCAATGCTGGTGACACTGCCGGGAATCGTAACACTGGTCAGGCCGGAGCAGAAGAAGAACGCCATGCCGCCGAGGCTGCTAACGCTGTTTGGGATCATTACATTGGTCAGCCCTGTGCAGCTCTCGAACACGCTATTGCCAATGCTTGTGACACTGTTGGGGATCGTGACACTGGTCAAGCTGGAGCATGAGGAAAAAGCAGAGTTGCCGATGCTGGTAACGCTATTGGGGATTATTATATTGGCCAGCCCGGTGCAGTTCGCAAACGCACTATCGCTGATGCCGCTAACACTGTTAGGGATTGTGATTTGGGTCAGGCCGGCGCAGTTCGCAAACGCAGAGTTGCCGATGCTGGTGACGCTGCCGGGAATCATATAGCTTCCAGCCAGGCCATTGGGACATTGCAAAAGCGCGGTTTTGCTTTTATTGAATAAGACCCCCGCCAAGCTGCTATAGTTGGGATTGTCGCTATCCACGTTAATGGCCGTCAGGCTGGAGCAGTCGCCAAAGGCAAAACTGCCGATGGTGGTGACGCCGCTGCCAAAATTCACATTTGTCAGGCTGGTGCAACTAGAAAACGCATTGCTGCCAATGTTGATGACACTATTGGTGATGTTGACTTGGGTCAGGCTGGCGCAGGAGTAAAATGCAGAGTTGCCAATGTTGGTGACGCCATTCGGGATCACGACACCGGACAGGCTGGCGCAGCTCTGGAAGGCGCTATCGCTAATGGTGGTGACACTGCCGGGGATGGTATAGCTTCCGGCCAAGCCATTGGGATATTGGATGAGAGCGGTTTGGCTTTTATCGAACAAGACTCCCGCGAGACTGCTATAATCGGGATTACTCCCGTCCACGGTGATGGACGCCAGGCTGGAACAGTAGCTGAATGCCTGGGTGCCGATGTTGGTAACGCCGCCGCCAATGTTCGCATTGGTCAGGCTGATGCAGGAGTAAAACGCATAGCCGGCGATGGTGGCAACGCTGCTGGGAATCGTCACATTGGTCAGGCTGGGCCAGGAGTAGAACGCAAAGCCGGCGATGCTGGTCACGGGCCGCCCGTTAATGGGATTAGGAATGATCACCCAGCCGCCGGAACCAAGGTAACCGGTGATGGTGATGCTCCCGTCGTTGTTTGTAGTGTAATCGAAATCGGTGACCGGGCTTGATAGAGTCACGGTCAGCACCGCATTTGAGCTTGTCATGCTGCCATAAGCATTGGTCACGACCAGGGCATAACTGGCAGCATTAGTTAACTGGACATTATTGATGGTCAAAATGGTGTTCGTCACCCCGGAAATGCTCCCAGTATTGAGCAGGTTGATTGTATCCTGGCTCCATTGAAAGGCGAGCGGCGCCGCGCCGGTTGCCGTCACGCTAAAGGATACAGTCGTTCCCACACTGTTTGTGCTGCTTTGGGGCTGGACGGTTATCTGTGGATATGCGGGCACAAGTGAGCGTCCGCCGTAAGTTGTTCCCACCCACCCGGAGGTGCTTGGCAGGTAATATATCGTCACGGGAGAAGCATAGAAATCGTCATACCCAAGGCTCGGAGCATTGCCTGGGAAGCAGACTCCCGTCAGGTCGAAGCAATAGGCGAAGCCGTATTCGCCGATGTTGGTGACGCTGGATGGGGCAGTGATGTTGGTCAGGCTGCCGCATTCATAGAACGCTGCGTTGCCGATGTTGGTGACGCTGCTTGGGATTGTATAGCTTCCAGCCAGGCCCCCCGGAAATTGAACGAGTGCGGTCTGGGTTTTGTTGAACAAGACGCCGGCCACGCTGCAATAGGCGGGATTATTGCTGTCCACGTTAATGGCTCTTAAGCTGGTGCAGGGGGCGAACGCAAATTCGCCGATGTTCGTGACACTGGCGGGGATCGTCACATTGGTCAGACTGTTGCAGTCGAAAAAAGCGGCATAGGCAATGCTGATAACATTGGTGCCGATTGCGACGCTAGTCAGGCCGCACTCGCCGAACCCGTCTATGTCAATATTGGTAACGCTGCTGGGAATTGTGACATTGGTCAGGCTGTTGCAGAAATAGAACGCATGGTCGCCGATGTTGCAGACGCTGTTGGAGATAGTATAGCTTCCGGCCATGCCCGCCGGACATTGAACGAGCGTGGTTTGGCTTTTGTTGAACAAAACCCCTGCTACACTGCTATAGTCGGGATTATCGCCATCCACGTTTATGGCCGTCAGACTGGCGGACAAGCCAACCGCATCCGGGATGCAGGCGAACGCTTCGTCGCCGATGCTGGTAACGCTGCTGGGAATTGTGACGCTGGTCAGGCTGGCGCAGCCATAGAATGCGTAGGCGCCGATGCTGGTGACGTTCGTGCCAATCGTGACAATAGCCAGGCTGTCGCACCAATGGAACGCGTCGTCACCGACGGTGGTGACGTTGTTGGGGATCGTAATGTTGGTCAGGCCGGTGCAGTTCTCGAACGCGCTGGAGCCGATGCTGGTGACGTTGGCGCCAATCGTGAGGCTGGTTATGGAGCCGCACATAGAAAATGCGTTTCCGCCGATGCTGGTCACCGGATAGCCATTGGTCGCAGCGGGGATGACAACCGCGCCGCCAGAACCGGTGTACGCCGTGATGGTGATGCCTCCGTTATTCGTTATGAAATTGAATTGGGCTTGCGCCACGGCGGGCAACAAGAGAAACAAGCAGATAGTGGTTTTCTTTTTCATAAAACAAATTGACATTTCCCATTTGATTTCATGCCCGCGACCGGCGTGGGCCTTTTGTGTGATTTTATTCCTGCTCCACAGGATTACAAGTCTTTTTTCGATCCTTTTTCCAATCCGACCCCGGTTTTTACGAAGGGGTCAGCCAGGAATTCTGAATTGTATTCATATTCCGTTTTCCGGGCTTCACCCCTTCATTGACCCTTCATCTTTACAACCGGAAAAGTCATGGTGACCCCTCCTGCGGCCTGGGATGAGTTCCGCTGAACGTATGTGCCAGGGATCACCGGATTTTGTCAATCAAGCAGCAATATCTGTGGATTGACGGATTCTCTAATTTGTGAGAGAACTTACCATAATATGAAAACGTTCGCAGCAACCGGATGCGCAGTTCTCCTTGGCCGGAGAAACAGGGAAGCTCCAGGACAACAGACGGTTTCGCCCCTTGCCGCTTATGGCGATTCAAGACCCAAAATACGTCCGCCATGCCTCCCCTGGTTTCACCTCTCAAAACTGGGCCTGATATTGACGTTCTGCGCCGCGGCGCTTTGTCCGGCGCGCTCCCAGACCATTGATCCCGCATACACCAACACCTATTCTCTGCGCAATATCGGCCCGGCGCCCGGCGTGCCTTTGCCCAACGGCGGCATGATCTTCAAAGCGGGCGATACCAACACCCTTTTGCTGGGCGGAAATGCCGCCACCCCGTCCGCCGCCATCTATCAGGTCGGCGTCACGCGCGGCGCCGGCAACCACCTCACCGGCTTCACCGGTCAGGCCGCGTTCGTCGCCAACGCCGGTTCGGCCGACGATGGCATCATGGACAGCCTGGCTTACGGGCCAAACGGCTGTCTCTTTTTCACTCTGGTCAATGACGTCGCCATCGGCGAAATTGCCCCGGGCGCCACGACGGTGAGCCGCATCGTGCCGCTGAGTTCCATGGGCATTCAGTCGCTCTTGAATTTGACGGTCGTGCCTTCGGGGATGCCCGGAGCCGGGCGGCTCAACGTCCAAGAATTCTCGTGGAGCCAGTGGCATGAAATGAAGATTTCCCTCAATGCGGATGGCATCACTTACAATATCGTGACCAATGGCGTGGACATTGAGGAAGACGACGCCGAGGAGGGAGGCGCCACCTACCTGACGCCCGGCCATCCCGGCTTTCCCAACGGAGGTGTGCTCGTCGGTTGCATTACTGAGTTCATTGGCTACACCTTGGATGGCAACAGCGACCCAGTCCCGGGCACTTCGGTCCCGATCGTTGAAAACATGCTGGCTGCCGGCCAGGCCGGCTTCGACGGCATGACGGCGGACCCAGCCACGGAAGACATTCTCTTCATGTACGAAGGGAACATCTATGTAATGACGGCCTCGTTCCCGCTCGCCCCGCCAACCGCCAGCATCACCACCCCGGCCAACAATGCCAACTGTTTGGACACCGGCTTCACCTTCAGCGCCACCGCCTCGCAATCCAACGGCGCCATCAGCGAACTGGACGTTTACGACTACGGAACCAACATAGTGGATACTTTCTACCAACCTCCTTACTCGGCCCCCGTCAATTTGCCGGACGGCGCCCACGCCCTGACGGCGGTCGTTACTTCGGGCGACGATCAAATGGCCACTTCCGCCGTGGTCAATATCACCGTCACCTCCGTGCCCTTGCCGCCCCCGGTGGTGCAACTGATCTCGCCGGCCAGCAATTCGGCCGTGTGCGACTGCTGGCCCATCGAACTGGTGGCGGCCGCCACCTCTCCCCAAGGCGTCGCCCTGGTCCAGTTTTACAACAACGGGACAAACTACCTGGGCCAGTCCACCAACGCCCCCTACGAGGTTTCCTTCCCCAATCTCCGGTTGGGAACCCTCGCCCTGACAGCCATCGCCACGGACACCACCGGCCTCAGCACCGTTTCGGCGGTGGTCAATACAACCGTGACCAACCTGGCCTTGCTCGAGTTAGAGGACGCATTGACGGCGAACGATTTGTGCGAGCTTTGTTTCCGCGGAAATCCCGGCAGCAACTATGTTTTCCTGGCCGGCACCAACCTGCTCTCCTCGGGCACATGGACCCCGCTGTCCACGAACATGGCCAGCTCCAGCCTGATCTTCTACACCGATCCGTCGCCGCTGGGCGCGAAGAGATTTTACCGGGCCAGGCAGCAATAAATAAATGGCCTTCCGCAACCACGCCCTGTTCAAAAAAGTCGAACCATCAAACCGTGCGGCGCTCTGCCGGGCGCCGCTACGCCCTTCGTTTTCCCCCCTTCTGTCGAATATCCATCTTCGACGCTCATAGAGCGCCGCTAAATTCCCCCCCGCTTCAGTCCCTTGTCGCGCCAAAGCGAAGCGACGGCGGAAACACTCCCCTGTTCCCACGATTCTCGATTTTCTTGCCAAATGGGGCTTGACAAGAATTAGAACCTATGGTTTAATTACCAGCGTGAGACACGTAGGCACGCTGCGGCGTGGCATCCGGGTGGATGCGGCCGGGGCGGGCGGGGCGGGCGGGGCGCGGCGAAGCAGGAATGAAAACGACGATGGAGGATGGAGGATGGAGACTGGAAAAGAGAGGAGACAAGGCGGCTGGCCGAAGGAGGACTCAGACGGATTGCGGTTCAAAAGCAGTCCCTTGTCGCGCGCGAAGCGACGGCGGAGCCACTCCATTCCCCCTCTGGCGGCGTCCGGCACATCTGCGACGGTCATAGACCGCCGCTACAGGAGGAGCATCCGCCACCGGCACGAACCATCCCAATAAAGGTGGTTTGGGCCTTCTGCGCCTTCTTGCGGAGAATCAATCCAAATGCCTTTCCATGAACCATTTACGCACAGAACGGGGCTTTTCCAATCAACTCCAATCAAGCCTAATCAAGGCTATTCTTAAACCACAATGCCTGCGATCCATCTCTCCATTCACTGCATCACTCCGCCGGGCTTTTCCCATTTCGCGGTCCGAAACGATGCCCAATCGAGCGAATGGAGTTTCCAAGATCTTCGTCAGATTGGCCCTGATCTGGCGAGGATTCTCAACGTCCTGCCTTGACTTGGCGGGCGGGGTTGGGATACCGTCACGGCCATGAATCGCTGGTACATTCGTGTTTTCCTGGTTTGCCTGGCGGTGCTCTTGTTTCCGTTCAGGTCCCCGGCCCCGCTGGTTTATCGTCCGGGTGAAGGCTGGAGTTATGAAAGCCCGTCCGGCAAGGCGGCGGACTGGCGCAAGCTGACCGCCAAGGATCAGTTGGCGGTGGCGCAGACGGCCTTCGACAAGAAAGATTACAAGCTGGCCATGAAGGCCGCTCTGCGCGTGGTGGCGAGCTGGCCGTTGTCCGATTACGCGCCCCAGGCCCAATATCTGGCGGGCCGCTGCTACGAACAGCGCCGGAAGGATGAGAAGGCTTTCAAGACCTACGATCAGTTGCTGGCCAAGTATCCGAAAATGCCCAACGCCGCGGAAATCCAGGCCCGCCAAATGGCCATCGCCGACCGCTTTCTCGCCGGGGAATGGATCAAGGTTCTTGGCTATATCCCGTTTTTTCCCTCCATGGACAAAGCGGCGGAGATGTATGGGGATATTGTCCGCTTCGGCCCTTACGGGCCTTACGGTCCGGCGGCCCAAATGAGCCTGGGGGCGGCGCGGGAAAAGCAAAAGGATTACCCGCTGGCCGTCCAGGCTTATGAAACGGCGGCGGACCGTTACAGCGTCCAGACCGAGGTCGCCGCCAACGCCCGTTACAAGGTGGCCCTGGCCTGGAACAAACAAGCCCGCAAAGCCGATTACGACCAGAGCGCCGCCGGCCAGGCCATTTCCGCCTTCAACGATTTCATGGCGCTTTATCCCGATGACCCGCGCGTCCCGGAGGCGCAGAAGATCATCGCCTTGCTCAAAATGGAGCAGGCGCGCGGCAATTTTTCCATCGCCCAGTACTACGAAAAGAGCAAGCACTGGGCCGCGGCGCAGATCTATTACAATCAGGTCAGGCTCAACGCCGCCGACACGCCCTTGGCCGATCAGGCCCGCCAGCGGATTGACGCCATCCAGGCGCGCCATCCGGCAAATTAACATGCGCAAGCTGCTCCTCGCCCTTTTGGCCGCGGGCCTGGCCGGCTGCGCGGGTTACCGCCTCGGCCCCAGCAACGGCCTGCCCGCCGGCAGCCTCTCGGTGCAAGTCCTTCCTTTTGTCAATAATACCCGCGAGCCGCGCATCTCCGAATACCTCGGCGCCTCCCTGCGCCGGCAGTTTCAGCAGGACGGCACTTTCCGCCTCCAGACCGCCGGCAGGCCGGACATTTTGGTCACGGGGAAAATCATCCGTTTTGAACGGAACGCGCTTTCCTACACCACCAACGATGTCTTGACGCCCCAGGAATACACCCTGACCCTCACGGCCAGCGTGGTGGCGCAGGATCCGGCCAGCGGCAAAACCAACGTTAATCGCATCGTGCAGGGCCGCACTTACATTCGCGCCGGCAACGATCTGGCCAGCAGCGAGCGCGAAGCCATGCCCAATCTGGCGGAGGATCTGGCGCGCAACGCCGTTTCCATTTTGGTGGACGGCCCCTGGTAAGAAGAGGAGGCATTTGAACACGACACCGGCTTTTGATTTGGAGGGTTATCTGAAGGAGAGAACCGCGGCGGTCAACCGCGCCCTGGACGATTTCCTGCCCCCCGCCGCGGCCAGGCCCGCCACGATTCACCGGGCGATGCGGTATTCCATTTTTGCCGGCGGCAAGCGCCTGCGTCCGGCCCTTTGTCTGGCGGCGGCGGAAGCCTGTCACGGTTCGTGGCGCGACGCGCTGCCGCTGGCGTGCGCGGTGGAG
Organism: Verrucomicrobiota bacterium; assembly: GCA_050011995.1. Lineage (GTDB taxonomy): Bacteria > Verrucomicrobiota > Verrucomicrobiia > Limisphaerales > Palsa-1400 > JBEKOF01. The sequence goes on along the minus strand of JBEKIA010000120.1, from coordinate 1,877 downwards.
TGCATCCACACCTACTCGCTCATCCATGACGATTTGCCGGCCATGGATAACGATGATTACCGGCGGGGCAAGCTGACCAATCACAAGGTCTTTGGCGAAGGCATCGCCATTCTGGCCGGAGACGCCCTCTTGACGGAGGCTTTCGCCATTGCCGGCAGAGCCGCGGCGGCCCCGCGCTACCCGCCGCCGGCGATGTTGCAGGAACTGTGGGAGGCCGCCGGCTCCCGCCAACTGATCGCCGGGCAGGTCGCCGACCTGGAAGGCGAAGGGAAAGAAATATCCGCCGCCCAGCTTCGCTACATCCACGAACGAAAGACGGCGGCGTTGCTCCGCGGCTCGCTGCGCCTCGGCGGCATGAGCGCCAATTGCCCGCCCGCCCGGCTCCAGGCCCTGGGCGATTTCGGCCGCAAGGTGGGCCTGGCCTTTCAAATCATTGACGATATACTTGACGTGACTCAGACCAGCGAACAACTGGGCAAGACGGCGGGCAAGGACCGCCAGGCCCGGAAGGCCACCTATCCCTCCATCATCGGCCTGGAAAAGTCGCGCAAAATGGCGGAGAATCTCACCGCCCGGGCCTTCGCCGCGCTGCGGATTTTCAAGGGCCGGGCGGGCGCTTTGGAGGCGCTGGCCGCCCACCTGCTGCGGCGGGACCGATAGAATGTTTGTCAATTAAACTTAATCAAGGCCGCCTTCACCGACGCCGCGACGAAAGTTTTCGCCAGCGGCTGGGCGTGGCTCAGTTTGGACGGCAAGACCCTCAAGGTGGAATCCACGCCCAATCAGGATTCGCCGCTCACGGCGGGGTGAGTTCCGCTGCTGGGCCTGGACGTGTGGGAGCACGCTTACTACTTGAAATACAACAACGTCCGCGCCGACTACATCGCGGCATTCTTCAACGTGATTAATTGGGACAACGTGGCCGGCAGGTATAAAGTGTAGGTTGGAACAATTATCCTTCCATTGAACCTTTTGTTGCGCGGGGCATTCCACTCATTGTAAATGCTGGGAGTGACTGAACGTGAACAATTGCCCGTGGGGCAGGCCAAGGCCGGGGAACCGGAGGCTTGGAGCGTTCTGTTTCGGCGCTACCAACTGCCTTTGTACGTTTATGTTTTCGAACTGGCCCGCGACGAGCAAACAAGCCTGGACATCGTCCAGGAAACCTTCATTGCCGCCGTCCGCCACATCGGCAGCCTGCGGGACGAGGCCAAATTTGGCGGCTGGCTTTTTGGCATCGCGCACCAAAAATGCGCGCAGTTGTGGCGCCGGCAAAATCGCGACGCGGCCTGGCGCGGGGAAATCGCGGAAACACCGCCCGATCTGGACGCCGGACCGGACGAGTTGCTCATCCGCCGGGAAGAGGAGGCGGAGTTTATGAGGCTGGTCAACGAACTTCCGCCGCCGCAACGCGCGGTGTTGCTGCTGCATTTCATGGAGGATTTTTCGCTGGAACAAATTGCGGAAATCACCGGGACGCCCCTCGGCACGGTCAAATCGCGCCTGCATTACGCCAAACGCGCGCTGCGCAAACTTTTGGAGGAGAAATGAAAACGCCCCGGGAAATCTTGCTGCAACAACATGAAGCCATTGCGCCGAAACTGGACGCCCTCCGCGCCGGGGTGGTCGCCGGACTGGGCCGCCCGCCGGCGCGGGAAACGGTTTCCTGGCGGGATTTTGCGCGGTCGTTGCGCTGGCATTTCGCGGGCTTGAGCGCGGCGTGGGTGGTGGTGGCGGTTTTGAACATAGATCATTCGCCCAGCCCGGTGGCGATGATTCCGCGCGATAAAATTCCGACGCCGCAACAACTGTGGGCCTCGCTGCGGGAAAGCCGCCGGCTCCTCCTGGAATACAGCGGTGACGCGTCCGTGGCGGAA
>JBEKIA010000119.1:0-28675 GCA_050011995.1 Verrucomicrobiota bacterium | reverse complement strand
GGTTGATTTGCCATGGTCCACGTGGCCGATGGTGCCGATGTTGACATGCGGTTTGGTCCGTTGGAACGCTTCTTTTGCCATTGAGCTCTCCTGTGTTTTCTTGTTTTGTTAAAAATTCCGACAATTCATTCGGTTACATGGAGCCCATGATCAGGATCGAACTGATGACCTCGTCCTTACCAAGGACGCGCTCTGCCGACTGAGCTACATGGGCAAAAGCTAAAATTGCTCCATCCTGACTGTGCATAAACGACAAAACACCACTAACCCCAGCCCTCTCGCGTGCGAAAAGGCCTCGGGGCCAATGTTTCTTTGCTATTTCAAACCTGTAACCTGCTCGAAGCCTAAAGGCGCAGCCATGTTCTGTCAATGGTTTTTTTAATTATTTTTGCTTTTTCGCTTGCTCACGGGGTGGAGGGGTGTAGATTCCAGGACGTTAAGCGGGCTTTTAAGGCCCTCCATTACTAATAGGCGGAAAAAGTTGCGCCCTGAAAACAGGCTGATTTTGCCGAGATTGCAGGGAAATGTATTTTTTTCGCAATTTGCTGTTGCAATGGTTTGGCCGATTATTTATATTCCGCCTCCCGTTTCCCTTGGTGGGGAAATTTGGGGGTAAAACGTTATTGCTCAAATGCCGACGATTAATCAACTGGTTCGTTTCGGACGAAGGAAATTGCGCAGCAAGTCCAAGGCCCCGGCCTTGCAGACCTCGCCCTACCGGCGGGGCGTCTGCATCCAGGTGATGACGCGCACTCCCAAAAAGCCCAATTCGGCCATGCGCAAAGTGGCCAAGGTGCGGCTGACCAACGGGTTTGAAGTGATCGCCTACATCCCGGACGAGGGCCATAATTTGCAGGAGCACTCGATTGTGCTGGTGCGCGGGGGCCGCGTCAAGGATTTGCCAGGTGTCCGTTACCACATCGTTCGCGGCGCATTGGATGCCGCCGGGGTGGAGAAACGCCGGGTGAGCCGCTCGAAATACGGCGTCAAACGTCCCAAGGCGGCCAAGGGAGTCAAGCCAGCGGCCCCGGCGCCCGCGGCGCCCGCGGCGGCCCCCGAAGCAACAGCCTGATTTTTATATGTCCCGTCGTCGTCGAGCAATTAAAAGGCCCCTGCTGGAAGACAGCAAGTATCACAGCACGCTGGTTTCGCGTCTGGTCAACACGGTGATGTCCCGCGGGAAGAAAACGGTGGCGCAACGGATTGTGTACGGGGCGTTTGATCATATTGCCACCAAGAATCCAAGCACCAATCCGCTGGAGATTTTGCAGCGGGCGGTGGACAACGCCAAGCCGCGTCTGGAAGTCAAGCCGCGGCGCGTCGGCGGGGCGACCTACCAGGTGCCGATGGAGGTGGCGACGGAACGGCAGCTTTCCCTGGCCATGCGCTGGCTGGTGGATTTGGCGGACGCGCGCAAAGGGCTGGCGATGAAAGAGGCGCTGGCGGCGGAAATCATGGACGCGTTCCAGGGGCAGGGGAACGCAATCCGGAAACGGGACGAAGTCCATAAAATGGCGCAGGCGAACAAAGCGTTCGCCCATTTCCGCTGGTAATATTGGAAGGCACAACGCCCCGACGATTTCAGGATCGGGGCATTTTTATTCTGAACCGAAATGATTGAAGCAATACTAGAAGGCAAAGATGTGAATGTGAATTCGCCCAAACGGCAATACACGATGGAGCGGACGCGCAACATCGGGATTGCCGCGCACATTGATGCCGGCAAAACCACCACCACCGAGCGCATCCTCTTTTACACCGGCCTCATTCACAAAATCGGCGACGTGGACGACGGCAACACGGTGACCGACTGGATGGAGCAGGAGCGCGAACGGGGCATCACCATCACGGCGGCGGCGGTGACGTGCAACTGGACCCAGAAGCCGGAGGAGGGCCTGGAGAAGCTTTTTTCCAACGTCCGCCACCGCATCAATATTATTGATACGCCCGGCCATGTGGATTTCACGGCCGAAGTGGAGCGTTCCATGAGCGTGCTCGACGGGGCCGTGGCCGTGTTCTGCGGAGTGGCGGGAGTGCAGCCCCAGTCCGAGACGGTGTGGCGCCAGGCGACGAAGTACCAGGTGCCGCGCATTGCCTTCGTCAACAAGATGGACCGGATCGGCGCGAATTTTGAAAACGCCCTCCACGACATGCGCCGGAAGCTCAATGCCTACGCCTTTGCCATTTGCCTGCCCATCGGGGCGGAGGACGCCTTTGAGGGGGTCATTGACGTGGTCAACCAGAAGGCGATCACCTGGGGCCCCGGCGAGGTGGTGCGCGAAGGTTTGCAGTATGAAATCCAGGAAATCCCAGACGCCCTGAAGGAAAAGGCGCAGGCGGCGCTGCGGGAATTGGTGGATGCCGTCTCCAACAAGGATGACGAGGTGGCCCACCTGGTGATTGAAAACAAGCCGGTGGAACCGCTGGTTTTAAAGGCGGCCATCCGGCGGCTGACCTGCCGCAATGAATTGGTCCCCGTGTTGTGCGGCTCGGCTTTCAAGAAAAAGGGGGTGCAGCCGCTGGTGGACGCGGTGGTGGATTATCTCCCCAGCCCGCTGGACATCCCTCCGGCCGAAGGGACCGAGCCGGGCACCGGCAATGTGGTCTCGGTGGAGGCGGACGACAACGGGAAATTCTGTTCGCTGGCCTTTAAACTGTGGACGGATGCCTACGCCGGAAAACTGGTGTTTTTCCGCGTTTATTCCGGGCAATTGAGAAAAGGCGACACGATTTACAACGCCCGCACGCGCAAACGCGACCGCGTCAGCCGGCTGATGATCATCCAAGGCAGCGAGCGCAAGGACGTGGACTCGGTTTTTTCGGGCGACATCGCCGCGCTGGTCGGCCTGCGCAACATCGTCACCGGCGACACTTTGTGCGACGAGGATTTTGAGGTGACCCTGTTCCCGCCCACCTTCCCCGAACCGGTCATCAGCATGGCGGTGGAGCCGAGGACCAAGGCGGACCGGGAGAAGCTGGGGGAGGGGTTGCAGCGGCTGGCGGAGGAAGACCCGACTTTCCGCTGTTTTACCGACGTGGAAACCAGCCAGTTGATCATCGCCGGCATGGGCGAGTTGCATCTGGAGATTATCGTGGACAGACTCAAACGCGAGTTCAAGGTGGACGCGGCCACCGGCGCGCCGCAAATCGCCTACCGGGAAACGATCACCGCCGCGGCGGAGGGCGAGGGCAAGTACATCAAGCAATCGGGGGGCCGCGGCCAATACGGCCACGCCTGCGTGCGAGTGACGCCCAAGGCCAAGGGCGAGGGCGTGGAAATAGTCAACAAGATTGTGGGCGGGGCCATTCCCAAGGAATTCATTCCGCCGGTCATGGAGGGGATTCGGGAGGCCTGCAAGAGCGGGGTTTATGCCGGCTACCAGGTCATTGACATGAAAGTGGAGATCATTGACGGGTCGTTCCACGAGGTGGACTCCAACGAGATGGCTTTCAAAATGGCGGGGATATTCGCGCTCAAGGACGCGTTCAAACAGGCCAAGCCCATCGTGCTGGAGCCGATCATGAAGGTGGAGCTGGTGACGCCGGAAGAGTACCAGGGCGACCTGGCGGGCGACCTGACGCGGCGGCGGGGGGTCATCCGCAGTATTGACTCCAAGGACGGGCAGGCGGCCATTGGCGCCCAGGTGCCGTTGAAGGAGATGTTCGGCTACGCCACGGCCATCCGCTCGCTGTCCAAGGGCCGGGCGTCGTATTCCATGGAGCCCTTGACGTTTGCGCAGGTTCCCGTCAGTATCCTGACGGCGATTTTGGACGAAGCAGGCAAACGGCCGGGGCCTCGATCCTAAACCCATGAACCATGTTCTTTTTATATGGCAGGACAACGCATACGAATCCGACTGAAGGCCTTTGACCACCGGGTCATTGACCAGTCCGCTCACGAGATCGTCGAAACGGTGAAACGAACCGGCGCCCGGGTGGCCGGCCCCATCCCGCTTCCCACGCGCATTGAGCGGTTCACGGTGCTGCGTTCGCCGCATTCGGACAAGAAATCACAGGAGACTTTCGAGCAGCGCACCCACAAACGCCTGCTCGACATCATTGAACCGACCGCCAAGACGGTGGATGAACTCAAAAAGCTCAATCTCCCGGCCGGCGTGGACATCACCATCAAGATTTGATTTATGCTTGGATTGTTAGGAAAAAAGCTCGGCCAGACCAGCGTCTATAACGCGCAGGGTGTGATCGTGCCGGTGACGATTGTCCTGGTTGGCCCCAACCGCGTCATCCAGACCAAAACCCTGGCCAGCGACGGTTACAACGCGGTGCAACTGGGTTTTGACGACCAAAAAGAGCAGCGCATGACCAAGCCGTTGCTGGGCCATTTCAAGAAACACGGGGCCTTGCCGACCAAGCGCGTGGGCGAGTTCCGGGATTTTTCCCTGCCGGTCAAACCGGGCGATGTGATCGGGGCCGCGATTTTTGCGCAGGGCGATTTTGTGGATGCCGTCGGCGTGAGCAAAGGCCGCGGATTTGAAGGGGTGATGAAACGGCACAATTTCCGCGGCGGCGACGCCTCGCACGGGGCCAAAGGCTGGCGGAGGCGGCCGGGGGCCATAGGGCAGCGCCTCTTTCCAGGCACCGTCATGCGGGGCATGAAGATGCCCGGCCACATGGGCCAGATCCGCCGCACGGCCCAGAATTTGCAGATCATCCAGGTGCGCGAGGCGGACAACGTATTGCTGATCAAAGGGGCCATTCCCGGAGCGAACAACGATTACGTCGTGATCCGGGAGTCCAAGAAACTGCCCAAAGGCTCGGAGCGCGCCAAACGGAAGGTGGCGGTCAAGGTCGTGGCCGCCCCGGCCGGCAAGGGGGCCAAACCGCCGGCCAAACCGCCGGCCAAACCGGCCGCCGCTCCGGCCGCCGCCCCCAAAAAATAGTTTATGAAGCTCACGGTCAAAGACATGCAGGGCAAGGACCAGGGTGAAATGGAAGTCGCGTTCCCCCTCATCGAAAACGGGAGCGCCACCCAGGCCGTCCACGACACGGTGGTCGCCTTTCGCGCGGCCCAGCGCATGGGCACGGCCTGCACCAAGAACGTGGGCGAAGTGGCTGGAACCAACAAAAAGCCCTGGCGCCAAAAAGGCACCGGCCGCGCGCGCGCCGGTTCCTTCCAATCCCCTCTCTGGCGCGGCGGCGGCGTGGTGTTTGGACCCAGGCCGCGTGATTTTTCCAGGAAAACCAACCGCGCCGTCAAACGCCTGGCGCTGCGCAAGGCCCTTTCCGAGCGCCTCAAGGCGGGGGATGTGATGGTGGTGGACGACCTGAAACTCAATTCGCCCAAGACCAAGGAATTCCTGGCGGTGTTGTCCGCGTTGCAACTCCACGGGACGGCCCTGATCGTGGGCCAGGGCGATGACGCCAATTTGCGCCTCGCCTCGCGCAATGTCGCGCAGGTCGAGTTGACGACGGGGGAGGACCTGAACACCTACCAGGTTTTGCGCAGCGACAAGGTGCTTTTCACCCGCGGCGCCTTTGCCGCCGTGGCGCAACGGCTGGCGCAAGAATAACATGAACTCATTTGCCGCCATCAAGACCATCCGCGTGACCGAGAAGGGCACGCGCCAATCGGACCAATGGAACCAATACACCGTGGTCGCCGATCCGCGCGCCAACAAAAGGCAAATCCGCCAGGCCGTGCAGGAGCTTTTCAAAGTCAAGGTCATCAAGGTCAACACCTTGAATGTGCGCGGCAAGGCCCGCCGCCGCCGCACGCCCATGGCCGGCAACGCGCCCAATTGGAAAAAAGCCATCGTCACCCTGGCCAAGGAGGACAAGATCCGGCTCACCTGACGCGAACGATTTTATGCCAGTAAAAATTTTCAGACCCCTGACTCCTTCGACGCGCTATATCACCGTGGCGTCGTTTGACGAGATTACCAAGCACAAGCCGGAGCCAAGCCTGATCCAAATCCGGAAGAAGACGGGCGGGCGCAACTGTTACGGGCGCGTCACCGCCCGCGGCATCGGCGGCGGCCACAAACAGTTTTTCCGAAACGTGGATTTCAAACGGGAGAAGCTGGGCATGGAAGCCGAAGTGCTGGGCATTGAGTATGATCCGATTCGCACGGCGCGGCTGGCCCTGCTGAAGTACCAGGACGGGGAGAAGCGCTACATCCTGGCGCCCCATGGTTTGAAGGTCGGCGCCAAGCTGATGAACGGGCCGAAAGCCCCCCCGGAAACGGGCAATTCACTGCCCCTGGCCAGCATCCCGGTCGGGCTGGCCATTCATAATATCGAACTGACCCCGGGACGGGGCGGGCAGATGGTCCGCACCGCGGGCGGGGCGGCCACACTGATGTCGCGCGACGAGGCCTACTCGCAAATCCGGCTGCCTTCGGGGGAAATCCGGCGGGTGCATAACTCTTGTTCGGCGACCATTGGCCAGGTGGGCAATCTGGAGCATGAGAACATCGTCCTGGGCAAGGCGGGCCGCTCCCGGCATCGCGGCATCCGGGGGATCAGCCGCGGAGTGGTGCGCAACCCGGTGGACCATCCCAACGGCGGCGGCGCCGGCAAATCCAAGAGCGGCGGCGGCTGGCAGCAATTGACCTCGCCCTGGGGCCTGTTGGCCAAGGGGTATCGCACCCGGCACAAACGCCGCTACTCCAACCGGTTCATCGTCGTGCGCCGCGATGGACGCCCGATGAAACGCAAATAATCCAAACCAACCAAGTTATGGGCAGATCCATTAAAAAAGGCCCGTTTATTGACGGGCATTTGCTGGAGAAAATCCAGGATGCCAAGGCGGCCCAGTCCAAATCGCCGATCAAGACCTGGTCGCGGCGCTCGATGATCACGCCCGATTTTGTGGGGCTGAACTTTGCCGTGCATAACGGGAAAATCTTCCACCCGGTGTTTGTCACCGAAAACATGGTCGGCCACCGCCTGGGGGAATTTTCCATGACGCGCACCTTCAAGAAACACGGCGCGCACACGGCAAAGGCGGAAGCCAAATAGATTTGTTTATGGAAGTTCAAGCGATCACCAGGAACGTGCGAATGTCCGCGCAGAAAATGCGCGAAGTGGTGCGGCAGATTCAAGGAATGAAGGCGGCCGACGCCCAGGCGGTCCTGGCGGTCGTCCCGCGCAAGGGCGCGCGCGTCGTGGCCAAGACCTTGAAGTCGGCGGTCGCCAACGCCGAGGACCTCAAGGCGCACAAGGAGGATTTTGCGGGCTTGAAAACGGAAAATTTGCGCGTCAAGAGCGCGGTGGCCGGGACGGCCTCCACGCTCAAGCGGTTCACCCCCAAGGCGCGAGGCTCGGCCGGCCCCATTCTCAAGCGCAACTGTCATGTAAAAATTGTTTTGTCAGACGAATAAACCAAGCTATGGGCCAGAAAACCAATCCAATCGGTCTGCGAGTCGCCGTCAACAAGGACTGGGGCTCGAAATGGTTTGCCGAAAAGAAAGAATTCGGCAAACTGCTGACCGAAGACCGGAAAATCCGCGAGATTTTGAAGTCAAAGCTGGAAGGCGCCTCGGTGTCGAAAATCCAGCTCGAACGGGCGGCCTCGCGCTGCCGCATCACCATTTTTACGGCCCGGCCCGGCGTGGTGATCGGACGCAAAGGGGCGGAGATTGACAAATTGAAGGAGGAGCTGGGCAAGATGACCGGCAAGGAGGTCTATGTGGACATCCAGGAAATCAAGCAGCCGGAAATGGACGCCCAATTGGTCGCCGAAAACATCGCCTTGCAGTTGGAACGCCGCGTCTCCTTCCGCCGCGCCATGAAGAAGGCCGTGCAGGTGGCGATGGACTTCGGCGCCGAGGGCATCAAGGTGCGCGTGGGCGGGCGCCTGGGCGGGGCGGAAATCGCGCGGGTGGAAAAATACCACCAGGGGCGGGTGCCGCTGCACACCTTGCGGGCCAATATTGATTACGGATTCGCCGAGGCCAACACCCTGTATGGGAAATTGGGCATCAAGTGCTGGATTTGCAAGGGGGACATCGCGGTGCAGAAGAAACTGCCCGCGCCGGCCATCGCCGCCCCCGCGGAGATGAAATAAAGAATGGAACCGATATGCCATTGATACCCGAGAGAGTTAAATACCGCAAAATGCACCGGGGCAGCCGCAAAGGGCTGGCGCATTCCGGCGGCACGGTCGCCTTTGGGGAGTATGGATTGCAGGCGCTGGAACGGTGCTGGCTCGACACCAAGCAGGTGGAAGCGGCCCGGGTGGCGGTCACACGATTTATGAAGCGGCGCGGCAAGGTGTGGATTCGGATCTTTCCCCAGAAATCGTTCACCAAAAAGCCGTTGGAGACGCGCATGGGCAAGGGCAAGGGTCCCTTGGAATCGTGGGTGGCGGTGATCCGCCCGGCCAATGTTTTGTTTGAACTGGATGGGGTGCCCGCGGCCGTGGCGCGGGAGGCCATGCGCCTGGCGGCGGCCAAGCTGCCCATCAGAACCAAGTTTATTTCGCGCCACCGGATGGCGTGAGCCGATTATGAAAATGTCCGAGATCAAAGATTTGACGGCGGCCGAATTGGTGGTCAAGGGCCGCGACCTCCGCCAGGAGCTCTTTCAACTCCGCCTGCAGCAGGCCAGCAGCCAACTGGAGCATCCGGCCCAGATGCGCCTGTTGCGGCGCGATGTGGCGCGCCTGGAAACACGGCTCGCCCAACTCCGCTCCAAAGCGCCCTGACAAGCCCGATTTGACGCCTTATGCCTGAAACAACCCCCATCGCCCGCCGCCAGCGCAAAGAGCGCCTGGGCCGGGTCATTTCCAACAAAATGGCCAAGACCATCGTCGTCGAGGTCGAGCGCCGCTATTCTCACGCCAAGTATAAGAAAGTGGTCACCGCCCACGCCCGGTTTTACGCCCACGACGAACAGGGCCAAGCCAGGGCGGGGGATTTGGTCTTGATCCGCGAGACCCGCCCGCTGTCCAAGCTCAAGCGCTGGCGCCTGAGCCGGATTGTGGAGCGCTCGCGCGAGACGGCGGCGGCGGCGGCGGCGGCGGCTTGACAAAGAATTTATGTTACAAGTTCGATCCATCGTAGATGTGGCCGACAACACCGGCGCCAAGAGGGCCGCGGCCATCGGGGTCATTGGCCGCAACCAGAGGTACGCCGGCATCGGCGACATCATCAAGGCGCACATCAAGGAGGCGGCTCCGGACGGGACGGTCAAGAAAGGGGAGGTGGTGGACGCGGTGCTGGTGCGGACCCGCCAGCAGATCCGGCGGTCCGACGGGTCGTATTTGAGGTTCGACAGCAACGCGATCGTGATCATTGACAAAGAGAACAACCCGCGGGGGACGCGCATTTTCGGGCCGGTGGCCCGGGAATTGCGCGACCGGAAGTTCATGAAGATCATTTCCCTCGCCCCGGAGGTCATATAGTCTATGCGGCATTTTCATGTCAGGAAAGACGACGAGGTGGTGGTCATCGCCGGCAAGGCCCTCGGCCAGCGCGGCAAAATCCTCAGGATTGCCGGCAAAAAAGGGCGCGCGGTGGTGGAGGGGCTGCACATGATCAAGCGCCACACCAAGAAAAACCAGGCGCACCCGCAGGGAGCGATTGTCGAGCGGGAAGGGACCGTCCACATTTCCAATTTGATGCTGGCGGAAAAATATGACGCCCGCGCCGCGGCCCGGGCCGGCCGGACGGCGGCCGGGGAGCCCCCCGCCGCGGAGAAGGCACCCGGGGAACCCGCCGCCCCGGAGAAGGCGGCGCCCTCCAGCGAAGAGGCCAAAGCCTGATTGCCAGCCATGAAACCAAGACTTTACGAGAAGTATTTGAACGAGGTGCGCCCCGCCTTGCGGGAGAAGCGGAAATACCAAAACGTCCACCAGGTTCCGCGGCTGGAGAAGATTGTCGTCAACATGGGGGTGAGCGCCTCGCTGGAAAAAGGGGCCGTGGACGACGCCGTCAAGGACATGGCGATGATCACCGGCCGCAAGCCGGTGGTCAGCAAGTCCCGGCACAGCATCGCCAATTTCAAGCTGCGCGAGGGCCAGTCCATCGGCTGCCGCGTCACCTTGCGCCGGGAACAAATGTATGAGTTTCTGGACCGCCTGGTGGCGGCGGCGCTCCCGCGCATCCGCGACTTTCGCGGCCTTTCCCCGCGCTCCTTTGACGGCCGGGGCAATTACACGCTGGGGGTGGCGGAGCAGACTATTTTCCCGGAAATCGAACTGGACAAGATCAAACGCAATCAAGGCATGGACATCACCATCGTGACCACCGCGCCGACGGATGGGGAGGCGATGGACCTGCTCAAGCTGATGGGTTTGCCGTTTGCCGAAGCAAAAGTGGAGCCGAAGAGCGCGGAGCAAAAGCCGGGGGAGCAAAAGCCGGCCGGGCAGAAGCCGGAGGAGCCAAAGACCGCGGCGCCAAAGACCGCGGAGCACCCAGAACAATAAACCGTTTATGGCCAAAACAGCCTGGATAGAACGCAACAAGCACAAAGCCGCCACCGTGAAAAAATTCGCGGCGCAGCGGGCGGAGTTGAAAGCGCGGCACGATTACGCCGGCCTGAGCAAACTGCCGCGCAACGCCAGCCCGAGCCGGGTGGTCAACCGCTGTTCCATGTCCGGACGGCGGCACGGCTACTTGCGCAAGTTCGCCTGCTCGCGCCTGACCTTCCGCGAGGCGGCGTTGAACGGGTTGATTCCAGGCGTGACCAAAGCGAGCTGGTAACGAATTATGATTGACCCTATTTCAGACTTGTTGACGCGCCTGCGCAACGCCGGCCGGGCTTTCCTCCCGCAGGTGGAACTGCCCCATTCCAAAATGAAGGAGCACATCGCCCAATTGCTCCAACGCGAGGGCTACGTGTCGGAGGTGGTGGTGGAAGGCAAGCCGGTCAAGAAGATCAAAATCAAGCTCAAGTACGTCGGGCGCAAGCCGGTCATTGAAGGCTTGCGGCGGGTCAGTTCTCCCGGATTGCGGCGCTATGTTGGCTCGGCCAAAGTGCCGCGCGTGCGGGGGGGGATGGGAACCTCCATTCTCTCAACCCCGGAGGGAATTATGACGGGCGCGCAGGCGCGGAAGAAGAATGTGGGGGGGGAATTGCTTTGCGAGGTTTGGTAACAGGAAAAGGACTTGCAGGAAAAATAATATATGTCACGAATTGGAAAAATGCCGGTGGCCGTGCCGCCAAAGGTGAAGGTGGAAATTAACGGCCGGCAGGTGTCGGTCGAAGGCCCGAAAGGCAAGCTCGATCTCCAGCTCCCGCCCCGCATGACGGCGAAATTGGACGGGAGCAGCGTCATCGTCAGCCGGGCGGGGGAGGACGCCGAAGCCAAATCGCTCCACGGCCTGAGCCGCGCACTTGTCAATAACATGATCAAGGGCGTGAGCGAGGGGTTTGTCAAGAAGCTGGAAATCCAGGGCGTCGGCTTCAAGGCCGCCGTGCAGGGCGACAAGGTCAATCTTTCCCTCGGTTATTCCCACCCGGTCAATTATCCCATCCCGCCCCAGATCAAGGTCACGGTGGAGGAAAACACCAAGCTGACCATCGAAGGCCCGGACAAGCAAGTGGTCGGCCTGGTGGCCGCCGAAATCCGCGGCTTTTATCCGCCGGAGCCTTACAAAGGCAAGGGCGTGCGCTACGCGGGCGAGAAGGTCGTCCGCAAGGAGGGCAAGACCGTTCAATAATCAACCGGCCGCGGCAACTTGCGCGGCCCAGAGCCATGAGAAGCGACAAAAAACAAAGGCTGGCGACGTTGCGACACTATCGCATCCGGCAGAAAATCTCCGGCACCCGGGAGCGGCCGCGCATGAGCGTGCGTTTCACCAACGAGAACATTTACGTGCAGTTTATTGACGACGGGGCCGGCGCGACGCTCGCCTCCGCCTCCACCCTGCACAAGACGGCGCCGGAGCGGGGCAGCCTGGCGGCCAACGCGGCCAGCGCCAAGAAGATCGGTGCCATGGCGGCGGAGGCGGCCAAAAGCAAGGGGATCACCACCGTCGTTTTTGATCGCAGCGGGGCGCGGTATCATGGCAAAGTAAAGGCTTTGGCCGACGCGGCGCGCGAAGGCGGATTGAAATTTTAACATTTAGAACCCATTACTTGTGGCTGAATTAAACAAAACATCTGGTGGAACAACAAGAGGCGGAGGCGGAGGCAACCGCGGCCCGGGCCGCGGTCCGCGCCGAAACCGGGCGGCGACCCCGGACGGCGACACTTCCGCCGCCGGGGCGGAAGGCGGGAAGGAATTGAGCGAGAAAGTGGTGTTCATCAACCGTTCGGCCAAGGTGGTCAAAGGCGGGCGCCGTTTCAGCTTCAGCGCCCTGGTGGTGGCGGGCGACAAACAGGGGCGTGTCGGCATTGGTTTGGGCAAGGCGGTGGAAGTCAGCGAGGCCATCCGCAAGGGCGGCGACATGGCCAAGCAGCAGATGGTTTCCGTTTCCCTCAAGGAGGCGACCATTCCGCACGAGATTTTATGCCGCTATGGCGGCGCCAAGGTCATGTTGCGTCCGGCCTCGCCCGGCACGGGAATCATTGCGGGGAAAACAGTGCGGGCCGTGGCGGAATCAGCCGGCATCAAAGACCTTTTGAGCAAGTCGTTGGGTTCTAACAACCCGTCCAATGTCGTGAAGGCAACGCTGGCCGGTTTACAGCAGCTTCGTCTGCGGGAAGATATTTATCGCGACCGGGGAATTGAAATACCGAAAAAGGCCGTCGCGCCGCCCGTCGCGCCGGCATCGGCCCCCGCCAAGCCGGCAACCACTCCTGGGGCCGCGGCAGCGCCTGTGGCCGCAGTTCCTCCCGGTGGAGAGGGGCTGAATTCCGCCACTCCTGTGGCGGCAGAAGCGCCCGGGGCGCCGGCAGCGGCACCCGTCCCAATCCCCAATCCGCAATCCCGCCTCCGCCCTCGATCCAGTGATTTTTATGCGTTTACACGATCTCAAACCACGTCCTGGCGCCAAACACCGGCGCAAACGGCTCGGCCAGGGGGAATCCAGCGGACACGGCAAGACCAGCGGTCGCGGCGGCAAGGGGCAGACGGCGCGGTCGGGCAGTTCGATTCGGATTGGATTTGAAGGGGGCCAGATGCCGTTGATCCGCCGGATTCCCAAACGGGGATTTAGCAACGCGAACTTCGCCACGCGCTACGTGCCGGTCAATCTGGCGGCGCTCAACCGGTTTGAGGACGGGGCGACAGTGGACGAGGCGGCGTTGCGCGGGGCCAGCCTGGCCAACGGGGGAAAGCGGATCAAGATTCTGGGCGATGGCGAATTGAAAAAGAAGCTGACCGTCAAGGCTCATTCGTTCAGCGCGTCGGCGCGGGCGAAGATTGAGAAGCTGGGCGGCGTGTGCGAAGTGGTCGCGACAGCCGGGAAGAAGGCGGCGGCGGCGGCCTGATTGGCGGATCATTCCTTATGTTCAGATCCATCTTCATCACCTTTGGCAACTGTTTCAAGATTCCCGAGCTGAAGTCGCGGATTCTGTTCACCGCCATGTTGCTCGGCATCTGCCGGCTGGCTTCGCTGATCCCGACGCCGGGGTTGGATAGCCGGGCGCTCACGGAGTATTTTCAGTCCGCGGCCGGAAAGAACATGGGCGGTGGTTTGATGGGCATGTACAGCATGTTCACGGGCGGGGGTCTTGAAAAGTGCGCGGTGGGCAGCCTGGGCATCATGCCCTACATCAGCGCGACGATTGTCCTCCAACTCTTGCAGGCGGTCATTCCCTCCCTGAGCAAGATGGCGCGGGAAGAAGGCGGCCGGGCCAAACTGATCCAACAGGGACGATACCTGACGGTGGGCCTGTGCCTGATCCAGGGTCTGGTCATGGCGATCAGTTGGGAGCATCCGAGCGCGAGCACTATGTTCCCCAATTTCAAGGGCGGAGCGGATCAAACGCATGGCGGCCTGGTGCTCATCCACGCCATCTGGTGGTATCGGATTCAAACAACGCTCATCCTGACGACCGGCACCATTTTGCTCATGTGGCTGGGCGAACAGATCACGGACCGCGGAATTGGGAACGGCATTTCACTTATCATTACCATCGGGATTCTGGCCCGCCTGCCGCAGATGGTGCTGGGTTTGAAGGACATGTTCCTGACGCCGGACAGCACCACGGGCCTGTATCAATACAATATATTTCATTTCGCCGCGATGATGCTGTTGCTGGCCGGGGTGATCGCCGGCATCGTGGCGGTGACGCAGGCGCAGCGGAAAATCCCGGTGCAATACGCCCAGCGGGTGGTGGGGCGGAAAACCTATTCGGGCGGCAGTTCCTTCATGCCGTTGCGCGTGAACTACGCGGGGGTGATGCCGGTGATTTTTGCCTCGGCCATCCTCATGTTTCTGACCTTCATCCCGAGGTATTTGGGACGGTATTTTAGTGAAACCCCGTCCTTCCCCACATGGATTCAAGGCTTTGGGGTGATTCTGACGCAGACCGCGGACAGCCTGAATCGCGGCTCGTTGCTCTATTTGATTTTGTACGGTTTGATGATCCTGTTCTTCTCCTATTTCTGGGTGGCCACTCAATTCAATGAAATCCAGATCGCCGACGACATGAAGAAGGGCGGCGGGTATGTTCCCGGGGTGCGTCCGGGGCAGGCGACCAGTGATTTCCTGCACAAGACGATGAGCCGGATCACGCTGGCCGGAGCGATCTTTCTCACCATCATCGCGGTGGTGCCGATCATCATGAATTCGTGGATGAGCATCCCGTACCAGGTGTCGCAGTTCTTTGGCGGCACCAGCCTGCTCATCATGGTCGGGGTCATGCTCGACACCATGCGACAGATGGAGGCGCAATTGTTGACTCGGCAATATCCGGGGTTCTTGAAGAAAGGCAGGGTCAAGGGCCGTTTCTAGCGGACGGGGTTGTGCCGGGGAGACCGGACCCCCCCGCGCATCAGATGATTATTTTAAAAAGCGAACGCGACTTGGAAGTGATGCGGCCGGCCGGCGTGGTGGCGGCGACGGTGCTGGAGGAAGTGGCGTCGTTCATCCAGCCGGGCCTGAGCACGAGGGAAGTGGACGAGTTCGCGGCGGCGCGCATCAAGTTTTACGAGGCGAGGAGCGCGTTTTTGGGGTACCGGAAGTTTCCGTGCCACATTTGCGTTTCGGTCAACGAACAGGTGGTGCATGGGCTGGCCGGACCGCGCCGGCTGGAGTTTGGGGATATTGTCAGCCTGGACATCGGGGTGCTCTACCGCGGGTTTGTCGGCGACACGGCGCGAACGGTGGCGGTGGGGGGGTGCGATGTGCAGGCGCAACGGCTGATGGATGTCACCGAGCAGGCACTGCACTGGGGGATCGCCCAGGCCTTGCCCGGCAACCGGGTCGTGGACATTTCGCGCACGATCCAGGAATTTGTGGAGTCCAATGGTTACAGCGTGGTGCGGGAATTTGTGGGGCACGGCGTGGGGCGCTCGGTGCATGAGGAGCCGCAGGTGCCCAATTTTGTGGAGAAGAACAAGACGTCGCCGAAACTGCGGCCCGGCATGACCATTGCCATTGAGCCGATGGTCAACGGGGGAGGGCCGGAAGTGATGGTGCTGAATGATGGCTGGACAGTGGTCACAAAAGATGGTCAACTGTCCGCTCATTTCGAGCATTCGGTGTTGATCACCGAGGCGGAACCGGAGATTTTGACATGGCCCGCAAAGATGCCATCCAGGTTGAGGGCCGGGTAGTGGAAGCGCTGGCCAAATTGCGGTTTCGTGTGGAACTGGCCAACGGGCACCGGTTGCTGGCTTATGTTCCGGGCAGGAGCCGCCGGGCGGCGGAAGGTTTATCGGCGGGGGATGTGGTGACGGTGGAAGTGTCGCCTTGCGACCTGTCCAAAGGACGTGTATTGCAATAGAACGGCTTAAATTTATGAAAGTACGGGCATCGGTCAAAAAACTTTGCGAGAACTGCAAAATTGTGAAACGCAAGGGCGTCATTCGTGTGATCTGCACCAATGCGCGCCACAAACAAAGACAAGGCTAAGAGATTATGGCACGAATCGTCGGAGTTGAAATCCCGGGTGAAAAGCGCATCGAGATTGCGCTGCGTTACATTTTCGGCATTGGACCGTCCAATGCGAACGTCATTCTGGCCAAGGCGGGGATTGACCCGTCGCTGCGGGCCAAGAACCTGGACGAGAACCAGTTGTCGCAGATTGTCCATGCCATTCAGGACGGCAAGTACGTGATCGAAGGGGATCTGCGGCGGGAATTGGGCATCAACCTCAAACGCCTGCAGGGCATCAAATGTTACCGCGGCATCCGCCATTTGCGCGGACTGCCCGTGCGGGGACAGCGGACTTCCACCAACGCGCGCACGCGCAAAGGCCCGCGCAAGACGGTGGGCGTGCAGCGCAATCCCAACGCCAAGACCGGCATTCACTAAGTTTATCCTATGGCTGACGATCCCAAACAAAAAAAGGCCGCCCCCAAGAAGGAGGGCAAACCGGAAGGCGAAGCGCCCCCGGCTTCCACCGCGCCCAAAAAGGCGGCTGGCGCCGAGGCGCCCGCTGAGGGCAAAGACAAACCCGCTGCCGCGCCCGCCCCTGGCGCCGCCGGTCCCGTTCCTGCCGCTCCCGGCGCCGCCCCGGCCGCCCCCGGCCTTGTGGCGGCCGTTTCGGCCCCGACGGCGGCGGAGTTGCTGGGCGAAGATGCCAATGCCCGGAAGATCATCAAAGCCAAGGGCGCGAAGAACATTGCGGTGGGAATCGCCAATATCCTGGCGACGTTCAACAACACCAATGTGACCATCACGGACATGCAGGGCAACGTGCTGGGCTGGTCGAGCGCGGGGCGGGTCGGCTTCAAAGGCTCGCGCAAGAGCACGGCGTTTGCGGCGCAGCAGGTGGCGCAGGACGCGGCCCGCCAGGCGATGTCGCACGGCATGAGGGAAATTGAAGTGCGGGTCAAAGGCCCCGGATCGGGCCGGGAATCGGCGATTCGCGCGCTCCAAGCCATCGGCCTGGAAATCAGCGCCATCAAGGATATCACCCCGGTTCCCCACAACGGCTGCCGCCCGCGCAAGAAACGCCGCGTTTAATCCGCAATCCAACAATCCTTTATATGGCTCGTTACACTGGACCCCGCACCCGCATCAGCCGCCGCTTCGGCATCCCGATGTTCGGCCCGGACAAATACCTGGAACGGCGCAATTACGGCCCCGGCGTTCACGGACCCAAGTCCCGGCGCAAGCATACCGAATACGGGCTGGGGCTGATCGAAAAGCAGAAGCTGCGCTATTTTTACGGTCTGATGGAACGGCAGTTTCGCGGCGTCTATGAGCGCGCCCTCAAGCGCCGCGGCGTCACCGGCGAGCAGATGCTGCAGATTCTGGAAACCCGGCTGGACAATGTGGTTTACCACCTGGGCTTTGCCGGCACGCGCGCCGCCGCGCGCCAGATGGTCAGCCACGGGCACATCAAGGTCAACGGCCGCAAGGTCAACATTCCCTCCTACGGATTGAAGGTCAACGACGTGGTGGAGGTCAAGGACCGGAGCGTCTCGCGCCAGTTGGCCTCCAAGAATCTGGAGATGGCCACCAGCCGGGTGGTGCCGGATTGGATGACGCTGGCCAAGGAAGCCTGCAAAGGAACCGTGCTGCGCATTCCGACGCGGGCGGAAATCCAGCCCGTCGCCAATGAGCAGGCCGTCGTCGAATTTTATTCCCGCTGACCCAGAAACCGTCCCGCCCGCGCGGGACAAAAACAATTACACGGGCCGCTCCGCGGCGGGAAGAAGCGGAGGGGCCAGATTACAATTGTTGAAAGGAAACTATGCCAGTACGTCTAGGACGTTTTGAAATGCCCAAGCGGTTGACCAAGGAGGACGCGACCGCCACCGACACCTACGCCAAGTTCTTCGCCGAGCCGTTTGAAACCGGCTACGGCCATACCATCGGCAACTCGTTGCGCCGCGTGCTCCTCTCCTCCCTGGAAGGCGCGGCCATCTCCTCCATCAAGGTGGAGGGGGCGCAGCACGAATTCGCCACCATTGACGGCGTGGTGGAGGATGTGACCGATGTCGTGTTGAACCTGAAGAAAGTGCTCTTCAAGGCCCACAGCCGCGATCCCCAGACCCTGCTGCTCTCCGTCAACAAAGAGGGCGAAGTCACGGCCGGGGACATCGAACTCAACCAGAACGTCGAACTGGTCAACCCCGGCCAGCGCATCTGCACGCTGGACAGGAAGAAGAAGTTCGAGATGGAGCTGGAGGTCAAGGTCGGCCGCGGTTTTTGCCCCGGCGACGAAAACAAGAAGCCCGACCAGCCCATCGGCGTCATCGCCATTGATTCGCTCTTTTCGCCCGTCACCCGCGTCCGCTACGCCGTCGAGAACGCGCGCGTCGGGCAGCGCACCGATTACGACAAGCTCATCCTGGAGATTTGGACCGACGGACGGATCACGCCGGACGACGCCCTGGTCCAATCGTCGGCCATCTTGCAGCACCATCTGGATGTCTTCATGAACTACGACAAGAATGCCGTCGAGTTCGAGGAGACCGAAACCAAGCAGGACGACGAGAAGGCCAAGCTCAAGAAGCTGCTCAACATGAGCGTCAACGAAATCGAGTTGAGCGTCCGGGCGGCCAATTGCCTCAACAACGCCAACATCACCTCCGTCGGCCAACTGTCCATGAAGACCGAGGCCGAGATGTTGAAGTATCGCAATTTCGGCAAAAAGTCGCTCAACGAAATCAAGGAGAAACTGGCCAGCCTGGGCCTTTCCCTGGGGATGAACATTGACCAGAGTTTGCTCGAATCGCCCAAGGAAGAAGTCAAGCTGACCGAATAATTTGCTCTTATGCGACATTTAAAACGCACCGCCAAGCTCGGACGCACGGGCACACACCGCAACCGGATGCTCGCCAACATGGTTTGCAGCCTCATCAAGCACCGCCGCATCACCACCACTCTGGCCAGGGCCAAAGCCGCCCGTTCCGTGGCGGAGAAGATGATTACGCTGGGCAAGGCCGCCACGCTGCACGACCGCCGGCTGGCGGCGGCCCGCTTGCATCAGGACGAGGAGGCCGTCAAAATCCTCTTCGACGAGATCGCCCCGACGCAGAAGGAGCGGCGCGGCGGTTACACGCGCATCGTCCGCCTGGGCGGGCGCCAGGCCCAGCGCCAGGGCGACGCCGCCAAGATGGTGATCCTGGAATTTGTGGACGTGCCGGTTCGGGAAGAACCCGCCCCCGAAGCCAAGACCGGGGCCGGCGAGAAAAAATCCGCGGAAGACGCCAAGCCGCAGGAGGCAAAGCAGGAAAAGCAAGCCGCCGCCGCCCCCGCCTGATGGCGCGCCTCCAACCCGGCCATGCTCCGATTCGACCCGGTGTCCGCAGGGCCATGACTTTCGCCGTTCTCCTGGCCGGGATTCTTCCAGGTCCATCACAGATCCTGCCATAAAAAAGTGGGCGACGGGGTGTCCTGTGACGTGAACTCGACCTGAACATGCGTGGCGCCAACCCGCCGCACATGCGTGGCGCCAACCCGCCGCAGGCGTTCGCTGACGACTCGAAACGCCAATTCCGGGCGGTTGCAATCGCGGCTGAGATGGCCCAGGTAAAGGCGGGCCAGGCCGGGAGAGGCGACTTGTTCCACCAGGTCCGCCGCGCCATCGTTGGAGAGATGGCCGTGGCGGCTGAGGATGCGCTGCTTCAAACTCCACGGACGCCGCGGGTCGTCCTGCAACATTTTTAGATCGTGGTTGGCTTCGAGCAGGAGGACGTTGGCGGCGCGGACGCGCTCGACCACTAGCTTGGTGGCGTGGCCCAGATCGGTGAGAACGCCGATGTTGCCGGAGGGTGTGTGGAGGAGAAAACCGACCGGATCGTTGGCGTCGTGCGGAACGGAGAAGGTGTCCACCGTGACGTCGCCGACCTCGAAGGAGGCGCCGGTCTCAAAAATGCGGGCGTTGATTTGCATTTGCAACTGCGCTTCAATGGCTTCGCCGGTCAGGCGGTTGCAATAAACCGGGAGCTGGAGCCGGGCGCAAAGGCCGGGCAGGCCGGCAATGTGGTCGGAATGCTCGTGGGTGATGAGGATGCCTTGCAGCGTTTCCGGCGAACGGGCGATGGTGGCGAGCCGCTGCCGGATTTGGCGTCCGCTCAAACCGGCGTCAATCAGCAGCCGGGTGGTTGGCGTTTCCAAGTAAGCGCAATTGCCGCCCGAACCGCTCCCCAAAATGGTGAAATGAACCGACACGCCCCACCTTAGAAGGGCAGGGGAGGGCGGGCAATCTTTTTCTGCAAGCAAAGCCGGCCCAGGGCGCGCTTGACTTCTTTGTGCATCCCTTCGAATCTTAATCATAACATTTACCCCTCTCCACCCTCACCATAACAGTCCCGGACAAATTGACGAATGACCGCCAACTCCTCCTCGCCGGCCACCGCGTGGGTCTTGACAAATTCCCGCCACTCGATGTTCAGCCCGGCTTCCTTCAATAGGGCGATTTGCATGCGGGCCTTCCGGATCGGGATCAACGGGTCCTCCGTGCCGTGCGTGATGAGAAACCGCTGCCGGCGCGCCACCGGCGAAAACTGCCGGATCAATTCCTCCGGCTCATGCACGTAGCCGCTGATGCCCGCGATTCCCGCGAATTGGCGCGGATAACGCGCCCCGACTTCAATGGACATGAGACATCCCTGCGAAAAACCGGAAAACACGATCTGTCCGGCGGGATAATCCTTCAACCCATCCAGCAACTGGAACAGCAATTGGCGGCTCGCCGCGATGCCCTCGCCGGACTCGATGTCGTACCAGGACCAGCCGCCGTAATAAGGATTGGGGGCGTTGACAAGAAGAAAATCCAGCCAGGGCAGTCGCAAGGCCCCGGGCAGCCAGAGCCAGCCTTCCAGGCTGTCCCCCAAACCGTGCAGCACGATCATCAGCCGCCGGCTGGGCGGTCCGGCGGCGGGGATGAAGTGGGTGGTCAGCATGGTTGCCCTTCGCTATGGTGTGCGGCGGCTTGCCGCCGCTTTGGGATGAATTGGCTTGTCAACATGGGTTCACCTCATGGGGCGGCGGCGAACGGGCTGGGCGCCAGTTTGAAGCGGGCGAACTTCGCGGCGTTCTTGCCGGCGGCCGCGCCGGCCGGCGGCGCGGATTGGGCCAGTTTGATGAATTCGTTCTGGCTGCGCCGCGCCTCCTGGCCGGCGCGGCGCCGGCGCCGCGTGTAGGAGCCGCCCGGCTGCAAAAAGCGCGCCTTCACGTTGTCCTGCAGGATGGTTTCCAGCAATTCGCCCCGGATGCGCTCGCGCAAATTGCCGTCTTCCACGGGAAAAACGACCTCGACGCGCCGGAAAAAATTGCGCGGCATCCAGTCGGCGCTGCCGGCGAAGATTTCCGGCTGGCAGGCGTTTTCAAAATAGAAGATGCGGCTGTGTTCCAGGAAGCGATCCACAATGCTCCGCACCGTGATCCGGTCGCTGATTCCCTTGACGCGCGGGCGCAGACAACAAATCCCGCGCACGATCAAATCTATGGTCACGCCCGCCTGCGAAGCGCGGCAGAGGGCGGCGATGATGGCCGGGTCCACCAGCGCGTTCATCTTGGCGATGATGCGCGCGGGCAGGCCCTTTTTCGCATGGCCCGTTTCCCGCTCGATCAGGGAGATCATGCGCTGATGGAGCTGGAAGGGGGCGACCAGCAGCTTTTTGGTTCCCTGAAACTGGCAGACGCCGGTGAGCAGATTAAACAGATTGGTGGCGTCCTCGCCGAAGGCCGGTTTGCAGGTGAGCAGGCTCAGGTCGGTGTAGAAGCGGGCGGTGGCGGGATTGTAATTGCCGGTGCCCAGATGCAGATAACGGCGGATGCCGTCGCTGTCCTTGCGCACCACCAGGCACATCTTGGCGTGGATTTTGCAGCCGACCAGGCCATAGAGGACATGGACGCCGGCCTCCTCCAGACGCCGCGCCCAAAGGATGTTGTTGGCTTCGTCAAAACGGGCCTTGAGTTCGACTACAGCCGTTACCTGCTTGCCGTTGCGCACGGCCTCCATCAAGGCGCCGACGATTTGCGCATCCCCGCCGGTGCGGTAGAGGGTTTGTTTGACCGCCAGCACATTGGGGTCGGCGGCGGCCTGCTGGAGAAAATCCACCACGCTGCTGAAGTTCTCGTAAGGATGGTGCAGCAGCAGGTCGCGCTCGCGAATGGCGGCGAAAACGTTGGGATGCTCGCGCAGCGGCGCGGCCACCGGGGCGACAAAGGGCGGATCGCGCAGCTCGGGCGAATGGTCGCCTTCGACAATGGCGGCCAGGCGGATGGGGTTGACCGGCCCGTCAATCAGGAACAGGTCCTCCTCCGTCAGGCCGAGGTTTTCCAGAAGCTGGGCGCGGATTTCCAGCGGGCAGCCGTATTCGACTTCCAGCCGCACCGCCTCCCCGCGGCGGCGGTTGAGCAATTCATTCTCGACGGCTTTGAGGAGACTGGCCGTTTCCTCCTCATCAATGTAAAGCTCGCTGTTGCGGGTGACGCGGAAATGCCAGTAGCCGAGAATGGTGGTGCCGGGAAACAGGTCGGCCAAATAATGCCCGATCAGCGCCCCCAGGAACAAGTAATCCTGCTGGGACCAGTCGGGGCGGGGCAGCTTGACCAGGCGCGGCAGCACGCGCGGCACCTGCACCACGGCCAGGCGCCGGCGCAATTCCCCCTCCTGCCGGATTTCCAGTTGCACGATGCTGTTGAGCGATTTGTTGAGCAACTGCGGAAACGGATGGGCCGGGTCCAAACCCAGCGGCGTCAGAACGGGCCGCACCTGGGTGCGATAAAAGTTCTCCACCCACTCGCGGTCCGCGGCGGACAGCTCCGCAAAGGAGAGGAAACGGATGCCATTGGCGGCCAGCGCGGGCCGCAAATCCTCCCGCCAGCTTATGTATTGACGCTCCACCAGTTGGCGGACGCGGCGGATGACGGCGCGCAGGTTTTCCGTCGCGGTCAAGCCGTCGGGCGTGCGCTCCACGATGGGGCTGTCCATTTGTTGTTTGAGTCCGGCGACGCGCACCTCGAAGAACTCGTCCAGGTTGGAGCTGAAAATGCAAAAGAACTTGACCCGCTCCAGGAGGGGCGTGGCCGGGTCCATCGCCTCCTCCAGGACGCGATGATTAAACTCCAGCCAGCTCAACTCGCGGTTGAGCAGGTGATCCGGTGGCAAGATGGGCGCGTCGCCAGTCATAAAGGGCAATAATGAATGGAGAATGGTGAATAGTGAAATTCAAAAACGTTCATTTGACTGCGCCTTCCACAATTTGGATTTCGGAAGGAGTAAGGCCGTACAGCTCATAGACCAGGGCGTCAATCTGGCGGTCAATGCCGTCGCAGCGGTTGGTGTAATAATCCTTGTCCTTGTCGGTCCGGGCTTCGGCCAGTCTCTTCTTGTAACCCAGCATTTGCCCGGCCAGCTCAACCATGCGGTCGTGCCGGGATTTTTCGGATGGAATGGAAAGGTCGAGCACCCGAATCGGTAGCTGCTCCAAGCTGAATATTGTAACTTGGGGAAAGGAATCTTTAAAGTCGCTGAACATTGTCCTCCAGAAAAACGCGGACAACCTTGAATTGATTATTCCGAGAAGATAAAACTCATTTTCGACGCTCGTTCCGCGAACGGTGAAAATATTCCCGGTGACAGCCAGGGGCGAGAGCAAAATACCAGCCGTGGGTTGTTCACAGATTTGACGGACAACGAGCTTATGCGGAGCAAAATGGACGTCGGCATCCCAGCAGCCTCCCGCTGTCCTGGGGCGCCTGAAAAGAACAAACTCGCCGGGTTCCGCCACGAAATACCGCTGCACATCGCTTCCGGCAATGATCGGCACATGGTCTTTGCTTTTCTTTTCCACGGCGAAATACTTGTCACGATTGCCTGTGATCAGCCCGCGGTTGATAACGGCGATCTTATTGAGCGGGGCGAAATCATGGGTGAGACGTGAAATAAGGGCCTTGTTTTTGTCGTTGACGAGAATATTCCAAATGCAACCCGGAAGCCCGGTAAAAGTGTTCTGTTTGGTTCTCCCCAAAAAGTGAGGGCTGCCGGCAAATTCCTGGCCCAATTCCGCCGTCGTATGAATACAATTCCGGTCGCGTTTCCTTCGTTCTGGTTCAAGCCGGAAGACCATGACCGAGGTATGAACATCCGCTTCGGCAAAAACCCTCCCTCTCGCAACACAGATCTGATCTATGGAGCACCTTTCCAAAATCCATCTTCTCAATGATTCAGCGTAGACATTATTCAGAACGGTTGTCGGCACAATGTAACTTTGAAAACCACCGGGCTTGACGAGGGAAACGGCACGTTGCAGAAAAAGGTGAAACAATTCGATTTTGAATTCGGCCGCAACATAGTGTTTGCGCAAATAGGTGAGCGTTCCGGCTCCGGTGTTGTGCGGCTGCAGCATTCGGTAGGGCGGATTGCCAATGATCGCGTCGAAGCCGCCATGCCATTCCAGCTTAGGCGGACGCCTGTGTTTCAGAAGGTGCTTTTTTTTGTAGCTGAAAGAACCGTGCAACGGCGCCCCGCCCCAATCGAAATCCAGCGTCGTGGCCGTTTCGCGCAGCACGCCGCCGCCAGTGCCGGGAGAGAAGATTTGGGGGAAACGCTGCTCAAAATCCATCGGGTTGAGTTTCCTTTCCTCCTCCGACGCGAAAAGCTGGCCGGTCAAAATGTCCGTGCCGACCAGCGAATTGCCGCAGACGATGTTGTTGCCGAGCGCGGGCAGGAGCGTTTCATGAAATTCCAATTGGTAGGCGCGGGCGGAGGAGGGGGTTTCATCCTGCAATAATTTCAGGTAGAGGGACAGTTGCGCCACTTCCACGGCCTGACGGTCTATGTCCACGCCATAAATGTTGTTGAGGAGAATTTCCCGCTTCTTTTCCAGAGAGAGGTTCAGCCCGTCGTCGCGCTCCACCACTTCTCCCATTTTCGCCTTGCCGGGATTGTCGTTGTAATACTTGGTGTGATGGCGTATGAGCAAATCAAACATGGCCAGCAAAAAGGAGCCGCTGCCGCAGGAGATGTCGGCAAATCTCATTTCGCCAATCTGCGCGGGCGTCTTGCCTGCAATGAGCTTTCCCACGGTGTTTTCCACGATATATCGGGAGATGTATTCCGGTGTGTAAAAGACCCCCCCCGCCTTGCGGACTTCGGGTTTTTCCTCGACGCGCGCGCGCTTGTCGGTGGCGACGATCACCTTGCCGAGAAACCGTTCGTAAATGCTGCCGAGAATGTGAATCGGAATGGAGTTGAAATCATAAATCGAATTGACGTGGCAAAGAGCTTTGCAAATCTTGGCAAACTGGCCGTCGTCCACTTTGAATTCCGGGTGGTCAAGCAGGTCGTGTTGCTTGAAGACGATGCCGTTGTAGATGCCGTCCAGCCGCCGGGACGCGGCGATGAAATCGCCCCACACGCTGCCGCGCTCGCCCAACCGGGCAAGGACATATTCCGGCTCAATCAATTTGTCCTCTAAAAAGCGGATGAAAACCAGACGGTCCAGCGTCCGTTGGGTGGCTTCGGTCAGGGTTTCTCCGTCGAGCTGGGGATTGTGGTTTTTGAAAATGTGCGCCAGCGCCTCCCGCTGCGCGTCCAGGTCCTCCAAAAACGCCTCGTCCACGGGTTGCTCGCCGTCCCCGGCAACTCCCCGCTGCGCCGCCCCGCGCTGTTTGGGCAGAGTCGCGGCGTATTTTTCAATGGAGCCGCCCGCCACCGCTTCGCGGGAGAACAGCCAGTAAATTTCCGAGAATGTTTCCTGGTCGGCGTACTGGCTGTAATGGAATTTCTTGAGGTTGCGTTGCAGCGCCGTTTCCAGGTTCGGCTTGAACCGGCAGTCCACAATCTGGAATTGCGCAAAATCAAACAGCGCGGCGATGGGCGTCTTGCTGTTCCAGCCGTAACGGATGGTCTGGAAATAATTGTCCGGCGTGGCGAGATCGGCAAAAGGTTTTTTGGCTTCGATGTGAAATCTTACGTCCCGAAAGTTGGGCGCGGCGTAAAAGGCATAATCGGCGCGGCGCTGCGAAACTCCGTGTTCCTTGCGCTCGACTTTGACCTCCTGCTCGTAGGGATTTTTCTGCGTGTCGTGGTTCACGTCCCAGCCGAGCGCGATCAAAAACTTGTCAATGAAGTCGCGGCGGGCTTCCGCCTCCTGATACAGCGGCGAGAGATAGAATTGCTCGTTGGCCTTGAAGTCCGCGGCCAACCGCTTCACCTGCTCAAACGCTGAATCGAAATTGGAAGGCATCCGGGCGGAAGGTAGCGAAAAGGAGGGGCCTGTGGCAAGCGCGGACATCGAAGGATCATTTGGAATGGAGAATGGTGAATGGGCAATGTCAATGGTCATGGGCGGGCCTGGGGTTTTGGGACTGGGTTTTGAGCAGGCGCCATTGGAGGCGCTCGCGTTCCAGGCGCAATCGCTCGGCCTCTTGATCGCCGTGGCGCAGGCCCGCCACGTCTTGACAGAGGTTGCGCAGCAGCCTCCAGTGCTCGCTCTCGTTCACCTCGTCCTCCAACTGCCGGACGGCCAGGGCATAACGGGAGGCGGCGAAGGCGGCCAGGTGATCGGTCAATGCGCCCTGGCCGGCTTGGGCCAGTTGGCGCGAGTCGGCCAGGAAATGGGCGGTTTGATCCAGGGCGGCTTGCTGGAGGAGCCAGGCCGGGTGGTTGCGCTTTTTCCATTCAGACAGATTGCGCTCGCTGATGGGGCGGCCACCGAATTGGACTGCCAGCACCGCCTTGACTTCAGACGTTGAGTTCAGCCATGCGACGATGGGTTTGCCTGGTTCGCGGTTGCGCAAACGGACGTTGATTTGCTCGCGAATCGGGTGGGGAAGCCTGGAGATTTTGCCGCTGGGGGTCTTCTTTTTCATAGGCCTTATTACTTGGATTGACTTGGATTGGCTTGGATTGGCTTGGATTGGCTTGGATGAAATTAGAGGGGAGGAGATTAAGATTACGATTCAGATTAGGATTGGGATGGAGGGCGGATGCGGGTTCGATTTTCATATCAATTGCGCAAAGATTCGGCTCGGGTCGATGGAGGTGGCGGCGGCTTCCAGGGCGGCGCAGGCGGCCCAGAAACGGTCGGCATGGCTGTTTTTGTGGCGCTCGCCTTCAAAGCGGATGTTGCCGCCGGCGCTCACGGTCTTGCGGATGGAATGCAAATCGGGCGCCAGCAGACGGTCGTCCGGTATCCGGATGGTTCGGTCCTCGAAGGCGCAACGGAGTTGATAGGCGAGCCTTTCTTTGAGCGGGGCCGTGAAGGTCAGGCCCTCCACGCGGTAACGGGGAAACTTCTTCTTGGCGCGTTCGACCAATTGACAGCCCAGGCCGGTCTGGTCAATGCAGGCGCGCCGGACTTTGGGCAGGGCCAGGAGGGGATAGAGCACCTTTTCCTGGGCGTCGAAAGTCTGCTTCTCCAGGCATATTATTTTGCGGGTGAAAAGAACGCCGGAGGTTTTCTCCGCGACCCAGATGACCGTCAGATCGTGGAAGCGGCCGATGTCCACGCCGATGTAGAGGGGGCCTTGAGGATTGTAGCGGCGGTCTATGACCGCCGGTAATTGGCGACGGTCATAGACCGCCGCTACATCCATTTCCCACTGTTCCACGGGTTTGTAATAGCAACCGGCGATGAGGTCGTAGCTGAGAAAGGCCGATTCGTCGTCGCCGGGCTGGCAGAGGAATTCCTGTTGCCAGGTTTCTTCGTCCGGACAGCCGTCGCGCAGGAATTGGAGGAAATCGTCGCCGGACCAACGCAGACGGTCATCTCCCGGATCGGCCTCGCGCCATTTGCCTTTTAATTTCTCCAGCAGTCCGTCTTGAACGGCGTCCGGCATCGTGACGGTGTGGAGGCTGAATTGTTTGGGGTTGCCCTTGTGTTTGATTTCGTTGACAAGCTGGTTGAAGAAGTTGCCGGTGCCGCGATGGGTGGAGATGATGTCCATGCCGCCGGACCAGATGGCCCCGGGATAGCCGACGGCAAAAAGCTGGCGGTTGGCGGGGTTGAGGGCGAATTCGTCGAAGACGCGGTGGCCGCGTTTGCCGGCCTGGGCGTCGGGGTTGGAACTGAGGCTGTAAATGGAACGGCCGTTGTGGAAGGGGAGAACATGGGCGGAGATTTTCCGATCGGGGTCTATGAGGATCTCACTGCATTCGCCGCAACGGAGGTGGAGCAGCCCGGCCCACCGGGCGCAATCCGCTCCGAAGAGTTGGGCTTGGAGGTCGTCGCGGCTGCTGACCCAGGAGTCGAAGGGACCGCGCCTTTTGCCGGTCTTGACCACCAGGTCGTAAGCGGTGGCGAGGCTGATGCCGATTTGACGGGATTTTTCCATCAGGCGCTTGCGGCCGCGGTCTCGGATCCAGCGGGTTTGGTAGGGCAGAAAGAACCTGTTCATTTCGGATTCAGGATTAGCCGCGAAAAGGCACAGAAGGCGCAGCGCGGCCAGCCGCAACCAAAAAGAATTGAACCACGGATTTCACGGATTTCACGGATTCCAGGTGGGGACGCCTCGCCGAGGCGTCCGGTCGTCTCGGCGAGACGACCCTGCCATCCGTGTTATCCGTGAAATCCGTGGTAAAATCTTCGCGAAAATGAGCGACTTAGCCGGATTGCAGAGCACCGCGGCCAGCCGCAACCAAAAAGAATTGAACCACGGATTTCACGGATTTCACGGATTCCAGGCAGGGACGCCTCGCCGAGGCGTCCGGTCGTCTCGGCGAGACGACCCTGCCATCCGTGTTA
>JBEKIA010000118.1:0-13079 GCA_050011995.1 Verrucomicrobiota bacterium | reverse complement strand
CTGAAACTTTTCGCCCGCGCCCCGGCCTTTTCCACCATGGAATTCCGCGATGCCCTCGGCGTCAGCCGCAAATTCGCCGTGCCGCTGGTGGATTACCTGGACAAAATCCGCTTCACCGTCCGGTCGGGAAACAGCCGGATGCCCGGAGCGGAAGCGAAAAAGTTGCTGACGTGAAAATTGATTTTGCCAAACGCCGCCGGGTGATGGAACGCTCCCAGCTTCTGGGACATTGCATCTGCGACGCGCGGCAGCCTTGCCCATGCGACGCGCTGCGCGAGGAAAATATTTGTCCGTGCGCGGGCGAACGGCCGGACCCGGTGGACCTTTCCCAGGTGAAATTGACGCAAATGGCGCGCAACGCCGGCTGCGCCTCCAAGATCGCGCCTGCCGACCTGGACGCGATCCTGGGCCGGCTGCCGGCGGTGGAAGACCCGGCGGTGATTTCCGGCTTGGCCGCCGCCGATGACGCGGCGATTTACCGGATCGCGGAGGACCTTTGCCTGGTGCAGACGGTGGACGTGCTCGCGCCTTGCGTGGACGACCCGCGGCTCTTCGGCAAAATTTGCGCGGCCAATTGCCTGTCGGACATCTACGCGATGGGCGGCCAGCCGCGCACGGCTTTGAGCGTGCTGGCGTTTCCCTCCGAAACGTTGCCGGGGGAAATCATCCATCTGATGCTGGAGGGAGCGATGGAGGTTTTCAAGGAGGCCGGCGTCGCGCTCGTCGGCGGACACAGCATCAAGGATGATGAAATCAAACTCGGCTTTGCCATCACCGGCCTGATTCATCCCGCCGCGGCCGCCGCGCTGGAAAAACCATGCGCCGGCGACGTCCTGGTTCTGACCAAGCCGCTCGGCACGGGTGTGCTGGCGTTCTGCCGCCAAATCGGGCGCGATTATCCGGCCGGCATGGCGGCGGCCGAGGTTTCCATGGCCGCGCTGAACCGGGGGGCGGCGGAGGCGATGAAGGAGGCGGGCGCGTCCGCCTGCACGGATGTCACCGGCTTCGGCCTCTTTGCCCATCTGCTGCGGATGCTGCGGCCGGGCGCGCTTGGCGCGGAAGTTTTCGCGGACGGGCTGCCGGCGTTCGACGGCGCGATGGACGCCCTGCGGCAAGGCGTGATTCCGGGGGCGATTGAGCGGAACCGCGAGTATGCCGGCGGCGCGATTCACGTTGCGCCGGGGGTGGACGAGGCCATGGTCAACCTGGGATTCGACGCGCAGACTTCCGGCGGATTGCTGATCGCCGTTCCGGCGGCGCGGTTGGAAACATTGCGCTCATCCCTGGCCCGGCGCGGCGCCGGCCATTTTGTCATCGGCAGGATCGTGGACGGCGCCCCCGGGCAGATTTTCCTTTCGCCGTCCAGCCAAAACCCGGCGGAAACTCCCAAATCCAGTGCCGCCATTCAACCAAAGGAAATTGATTCCATGAAAACACCCACGAAAAATTCCCCGGCCCGCCACGACGTTTGCTGCGCGGACATGAGCGAAACCGCGTCCGGTTCCGCCGCCGAATCGCAAAAGGCCTTTGCCGCGCTGCTGCGCTCGGTGCAATCGGGCGGCGCGCTGGATGAAAAGACCAAGGAACTCATACTGTTCAGCCTGGTGGTGGGCAGCCGCTGCCAACCGTGTTTTGAGGCGCATTTTCGCAAGGCGCGCGACATGGGCATCCCGCAGGCGGAGCTGGACGAGGCGGCCTGGTGCGCCATCGCCCTGGGCGGCGCGCCGGTGAAGATGTTTTATCAGGAGAACCTGGAGCGGATGAAATCCGGCCACCAGCCGCAACCCACGGTTTAGCCCGCATATTTGCGACCGGCAGATGGGTAGCACAGGCGACCCGCCTGTGCCGGTCGGCGACTCGCCGGCCGGAACCAGGAGTGGCGGGATTGCAGTCCTAACGCAGCGTTTTCGCCAAGAGTCGCGTTCAGCCTTCCGCCGGGCCAGTGGCCCGGCGGGACGGGCGGGTCGCCCGTGCCACCCAGGACCGACGCATCGCCGCGCGCGATTTATGGTCTTTTTGGGCGGGAGCGAAGAAAAAGCCAAGAAATTGGCTTTTTTCTCTTGACGAAAAGGCGGGGAAAGGCTAAAAAGTTGGCTGTTATGAAAAATGACCGCTTTTTCCAGGAGGGTTGCCCGTGAGCGCGCACCCCCATCTCAGCCGCCGCGAACGGCAAATCATGGACGCCGTTTATGGCAAAAGCGAAGCGACCGCCACGGAGGTCCTGGCGGCCATTTCAGAACCGCCGACCCGCACGGCGGTGCGAACGTTGCTGCGCATCCTCGAGGGCAAGGGGCACCTCAAACACTTCAAGCGCGGGCGCGAATTTGTTTATCAGCCGACGCATTCGCGCGACCGCGCCGGCAAGAGCGCGTTTGAGCGCGCCATCCGGACATTTTTCGACGGGTCGCTGGAAAAGGCCGTCGCCGCCTATCTGGGCGATCCCGGGGCGGAGGTGCCGCTGGAGGAATTGCGGCGGCTCTCCTCCCTCATCGCCCGGGCGCGGCGCAAGGAAAGGAACCCATGACAAATCTACTTGACATAGCCCGGTGGCTGCCGCCCGCGCGGGATTTTTTCGGGATTTTGCTGGATGCGGGTTTGAAGAGCGCCGCGGTGCTGGCGGCGGCGGGGGTGGCGGCGGTTTGCATGAGGCGGCGGTCGGCGGCGGCGCGGCATCTGGTTTGTTTTCTGGCGGTGGCCAGCCTGCCGGCGCTGCCGCTGCTCTCGTGGGCGTTGCCCGGCTGGCGCGTGCTTCCGGGCTGGATGGCCTTGCGCGAACCGTCCAGCGCGGCGATGTCCACCACCCCGTCCACAGCGTCCGCCCCGTCCGCAATTCCACCAACCCCGCGCCCGATTGAAACCGCGCTCCCCGCGGCTCCAGAAATTACCCCGCCAAAGCAAGTTGCGCGCGTAGCGGCTCTCGGCAGAGAGCCGCCATACATTCAAATCGTCGCCCCGCCCAAGCCTGGCCCGGAACGCGCCAAAATGGATTGGTCCCGCGCGGGATTGCTGGCCTGGCTGGCGGGTGTTTTGCTGGCGCTGGCGCCGGCCGTTCTTGGCGTCTTGAGCCTGCATCGCCTGGAACGGGCGTCGCGGCGCGAGACCGCGGCGTCCTGGCTCGATTTGCTGGCGCAATTGTGTACACGCCTCGGCTTCCAGCGCCGCGTCGTTTTGTTGAAGGCGGCGCAACGCCGCATGCCGATGACGTGGGGCGTCCTGCGTCCCAAAGTGCTGCTGCCCGAGGAGTCCCGGGAATGGCCGCCTGCTCGCCGCGGCGTCGTGCTCCTGCACGAACTGGCCCACGCCAAACGGTGCGATTATCTCACGCTGATGGCCACCCGCCTGGTCTGCGCGCTCTACTGGTTCAACCCGCTGGTCTGGCTGGCGGCGCGGCGGATGGTGGCCGAGCGCGAGCGCGCCTGCGACGACATCGTGTTGCGGCACGGCGCGAAGCCGGCCGATTACGCGGAGCAAGTGCTGGAAATTTCCGCCGGACTTTCCCCCGGCTGGCTGGCGAACTGCGGCGGAGTCGCAATGGCGCGTCCCTCGAATTTGGAAAGCCGGCTGCTCGCCATCCTGGACACCAAGCGCAACCGCGCCGCCGTGACGCGCTGGGCGGTGCTTTCGGCATTGCTCTTGTTGACGGCCATCGTCGTGCCGGTGGCGATGATGAAGGCCGCGCCCGGCCCTCAGTCCGCAAATCCACAGTCCGCCTTGTCCGCCATCTCGCAATCCCCAATCGGCAATCCGCAATCGGATTGGGGCGAGCCAACCAACGGGCTGCGCACGCGGTTGGTGGCGGCGAAGCGCCAGTTCCGCGCCGGAGAGCCAATCCTCATCCACATTGAAGTCACAAATACCAGCGATCGGACCATGAACTTTCAAGTTCCGTCTGCTCCTTACTTTAATGGCAGCCTTATCCTGCTGGATGCGGAAGGCAAAACGCCGCCGTTCATTGGCGGGCCGATACAAATCTTTACGCGAGAGACGAATGTGGCTCCGGGCCAGACCCTCCAGTTGGAGCCGTTTGACTTGACGGAGCGGCGGTACCTGCGCCGTCCCGGCTCCTACTCCGTCCAATTGCCCGCCGAGCCATTTCCCATGCGAATGCCCAATTTTTCCATGCAGGGGCTTCCGCTCTCGGGGAAGCTGGCGTTTGAAGTTGCCGCCGATGCGGCGGCCGATGCCGATGGCGACCCCGTCGGGCGTCTGCTGCCGTTGTTGCCGAAGGGATGGTCGTTGGCGAACATGGTTGGCAAAATGTCCCAACTGCGGCCGGGGAATAATCATGAGGAAGTGCTCGAAGGACGCGCGATCATGCTTTATAGCGGATACAGGACCATGGACGAAATGGTCATTTGGTTGTGGCTCACCGATCAGCCTGCCGCCGAGCGCGCCGTCCCGCCGGGCGACACAAATCCGGCCAGTGAGCATCTGGGCCAGGCCGGCCGCCTGCATGTATATATCAACGTGGATGCCAACGCGCTCAAAGACTGGCCCACCGCGAAAGAGGATATTCTGCGGGCGTTGAAGTCGCTTGCTGTCAATTTCGATATGACTCCCGGCTGGGGCACGGCGGTCAAGGGCTTCCAGGTGCGCTTGCGCGCGCCGGCTGACGCCGGGGCAGGGGAGGCGTGGCCGCGATTGCTGGTGGACATTACGAACCAGGGTCCGATGCGGTTTGTCAGCACGACCAACTCCTTTACTTGGCAGTTAGAAGTTGATGGCCACTGGTACGTTTCCAAAGACTATGATTCCAAAGCAACCCGGGGCAGAGATGGACTGTTTGTGATAGAGGGGGGTCTCGCAATGTTATTGGACATTGTGCCAGGTCAGGCTTGGACCAATTTGCCGCTCGTGCTGGATTCGGCGTGGCGGGTCGCGGGGCCGGAGGAGGTTACCATTCAGAGGTTTGGCTCGTGGGTGATGACGTACCCCGACAATCCGCCAATGAAGCTGCCGCCCGGCAAACACACGGTAAGAGTGGCCGTGGTCGCTGGTCTAGGCGGAGGCCCGGTCCGCGCCGTGAGCGGACCAGTGGAGATCGAAGTCCAAACCAATATGCTCAAACCTGGGGCAAACGCGCTCACCGGCCAGTCCGGCAGCAGCGGGGTTGACGATACTTCTCCAAATCCGCAATCCGCAATCCGCAATCCGCAATCGGACTGGGGCGAGCCGGTTGAAGGCGTGTCGGCGCAGTTGCAAGCGGACAATACGTTTTGGGAATTGCCGCAGATCCCTCGCTTCAAAGTCCGCCTGCGCAACCAAGGCAGCGAGGCCCTTTCGGTGGCCCAGACCCAACAGCCGGTTGAATTGGAGGTGGATGGCATTTGGTGCTCGTGGGCTTTTTCCTCATCATTGTTTCAAGTGCGGAGTCTCTCCCTGGCGGCGGGAGAGGAGTTTGGCGACCTCCAATTCGGCGCCGGCGCGGCGTGGCATCAAGGCTTGACGCCGCTGGTGCTGGGGCCTGGCAGGCACAAGTTCCGTTTCGCGG
Organism: Verrucomicrobiota bacterium; assembly: GCA_050011995.1. Lineage (GTDB taxonomy): Bacteria > Verrucomicrobiota > Verrucomicrobiia > Limisphaerales > Palsa-1400 > JBEKOF01. The sequence goes on along the minus strand of JBEKIA010000118.1, from coordinate 7,588 downwards.
TGGTGGCAGCGCCGCGCGCCGGGCCAAATCGCGGTTTGGAAATTCGCGCGGTGAGCAATCCTGTGGAGATCGAACTGCAGTGGCCGGCAGGCACGATTCCGGCGCTGGCGCCCCGGACGAAAGGGGCCGCCAACGTCACCGTGCGCGGCACCGTGGTTGATGCGGAAACACGGCAACCGATTAAGAGCTTCACCGCCACGCCGGGGTATGCGGGCGCGGCGGAGCCGGACTTGCTGCTTTGGGTGAAGGCTCAAGCCGCACAAGGTCAGGACGGCGCCTATCGTGTCGAGATTGGATCGGATGGTTCCAGCGCGCTGGTTTTGGCGGAGGCGGACGGCTACGCGCCGGAGATGATGCCGGTCGGAACCAACTCGCTCCTTAACTTCGCCTTGCGCAAAGGCAACGCGTTCAAGGGCAAGGTGGTGGACACAAAGGGCCGTCCTGTTGCCAATGCACAGGTTGCTTTCGGTTTGAAGTTCGGTCTGTTGACCTTGGGAGCCTTGGCGGGCGAAGGACTTCATCTCGTCCAGATGGGTCATCTTTCCAACACCGATCCGCATAGAAGTCCCTCCACATTCACGGACCGTGATGGGGGGTTCAACCTGCCCGCCACCGCGGGGGCCGTGACGCTCGTCGCCGTCCACGACTCCGGATTCGCCCAGGTTCCAATCGCGCCAGCCGGGCAAACCACGACAGTCCAACTGCGGCCGTGGGCGCGCGTCGAGGGAATCTTACGGCTGGGCAACAAGCGGCTCACGAACGAGAACGTCGGACTGAGCTTGCAAAATCCGTTGGTCCGCGGCTTTTTTCTTCTCGAGGATCCCTTTCCCCAAACCACCACCGACGCCGAAGGACGGTTTGTCTTCAAACAGGTGCCGCCCGGTGACTACAACCTTTTCCGCGAGCTTGGCGGCGGCTACAAAGCCAATAGTTTTCGTGGCGACATCCCGAGCGGTTGGATCTTCGTAGCAAACGGGGAGCCGATCCAGAAAGCTCGCTTTCCCACATCCGCGATCAAGACAGAAGCGGGAAAGACCACGACGGTTGAACTGGACGCCGCCTTGCAAAAGCCTGTCTCCGGTGGACCCGATTCCAGTTTGTCATTGCCTGGAGGAACCGGCCCGCCGGCAGGAGCCGTGGCGGCGCGAATTCCAAAAAGCCCGGAAACGGTCCTCGCGGAACTGCGCAACATCCTGCCCGAAGACTGGACCTGCCGGTTGAACCGGAAGCCAGGGGAGATCAAATGGCCGCAAGGTCAGGCGAAGCAGCCGCTTTTTCGCATTGATTTCACGAACTTGAACATCTCGTTCAATACTGAGCCTGGCCCGCCTCATGGACTGCGTGGCCCGCCTCATCCCGGAATGCCGCTTTATTTCTTTCCGGCGGCAGAAAAGGCCCCGGTTCATTGGGAGAATGCTGGCGGCTCTTTCTTCCCGCCATTGGCCGAAACGCCAGACTATTTTGTGGTGACCTCTCTGTGGGAGATCAATGGCGGCGTGTTCGATGTAGCGCTGCAACGATCCATCGAGCCATTGGTTCGTGCTTTGGAAAAGTACTTTGGGAAATTAGCCGATGAGAGAACCGGAGGCCGTTTGCGAGTGTATGAAGAGGCGTCCGACGCGCTGAAGAGCGACTGCGGCTTCGCCGGGCAGGTGGTGGACGATCAAACCGGCAAGCCGATCAAGGAATTTACCCTGGAATTCAGCACAAACGATCCAACAATTCCCGGCGGCCGTCTGATCCCTGCGAAAAACGGTTTTATAACATCGGCAAGCACGTTCTTTGGCGGGCGGTTCGGGTTTGAAGGCAGAAATTATACAATGGGACCTATGCCAGAAAAAGGAGCAACCTATAACGGAAAGCAGTGGTGGGAAAAGGGCCAAAAAGTCTGGCCGCAAGTTCATGCGGACGGTTACTTGACAGAACCGGTGACGCCGGAGCCGGTGGTGTGGCCGGTCAAGCTGACCAATTTGGTGGTTCGCCTCAAGCGCGCGGGCGCATCCGCGCAACATGCCGCCCAACCCGGCGGCGCCAAGTCTGAGTAGGCTGCAAATCCGCCGTCCGCCAACGGCCCCTTGAAATTCGTGCCGCTGCCACTGGTTCAGTGGCGGCTCGTAACGGTAGGGCGAGACTCCGTCGAGCCGTAACTCGATTTTGTTGGCATAAAGTCACGGCTCGACCGAGTCTCGCCCTGCCATCCACGATTGACGTATTGCTGCCGCCAAACTTCTCCTTTGAAAAATGGCCGTTTTGGATATGTTGGTCCGCGTCTATGCCGACTTACGAATACATTTGCTCCAAGTGCGGACATGCCTTTGAGAAGGTTCAGTCCATCAAGGCCAGCGCCTTGACCGTCTGCCCGCGCGACGCCTGCCCGCAGAAGCCCTGGGGCAAAGGCAAGGTCCATCGCCGCATCGGCCTGGGCGGCGGGCTGATTTTCAAGGGGAGCGGCTTTTACGCCACCGATTACCGCAGCGACAATTACAAAGCCGGCGCCAAGAAGGAAACCGAGGCGCAAAAGCCCGCCAAAACAGAAAGCAAGCCGGGAACCGCAACGGACAGCCAAGCCGGAAAATCCGCCGCCCCGGACAGCGCCGCAAAGTCCAGCCCCGCGCCGTCCGCGCCTCCCGCGGAAAAATAGCGCCCTCAGTGGCAATGCCCCGGCCTTGGATGGCATGGGCAAGGCAGGGCGGGCACTCCGCTGCCCGCCGTCGGGCATTGGCACAGGAACCAGCGTCGCTCTGACGTTGTGCGGCGGGCAAGGGACTGCCCGCCCTACCATCCAGAAGTGACTTATTTCCGTCAGCGGATGGCCAGCGCGACGTTCAGTTGCGCGATGGCCAGCTTGACATGCGCCAGCCCCTGCCCCGGCTTTAATCCACCGCTCGCTTGCACCAACAAGGCTTGGGCGTTGCGAAGCTGCGCGTCGGAGGTCGCCTGGGTTTCATGGCCTTTTCCGTCGCCGCGAAGAGTGATGCCCAGATGCTGGGCCGCGACTTCGATTTGTTTCATGGCCCTGGCCCGGTGTCCCTGGTAGTCGTGGTCTGCCAACGAGAGCAATCCGTAAGCCTGTCGCAGCAATCCCGCCTCGGTGCCGTCATTCGGGATGGTTTGCTTCTGCGCCGGGGCGGCGGGCGCCAGGGGGATCCCCTTTTGCGCCCTGGCTTCGACAGCCAGACTGAGTGAAAGGAACGCCGCCGCCGCCCACGCCGTCGCGCGCAGGCCGATGATTGGAGATAAGGATTTCATGGCAATAATATATCCATCGGCGCCGGTTTGTCAAAATCGGCGAATCCGGGTCAAGTTTTTTCGCCGCGGGCCGATAATCCTGTAAATGAATGACACCACCAGTGCGGAATTGCGCCGGCTCAACCGGCTTTATCATGCTTCCAGCCGGGTGAGCCAGGCGATGGTTCGCGCGCCGTCCGGAGAGAAGGTCGCGCTCCAAATCTGCCAGCGGTTGGTCAACGACGGCGGCTTTGTGCTGGCGTGGATGGGCCGGCGCGATGCGCAGACAGACGCCTTGGTTCCGCTCTGTTGGAGTGGGACGACCGGGTGTGACGCCAACCAGGTCCTGCCGCCAGCCGACGGGGGAGCGGGCGCCCAAAGCCTGGCCCAGGCAGCCTTGAGCGAGTCAAAAACGGTGGTCTGGAATGATTATGCGGCCGCCAGCCTGGCCCTCCCCGGCGGGCCGTCGGCCAAAAACGGCGGCAGAGGCGCCGCGGCGGCTTTTCCCATCCAGTGCGCTGAAGGCGCGCCGGGTGTTTTATGCCTGTATTCTTCGGAGTTGAATTTCTTTGGGGGGAAGGAGCTTTCCCTGCTGGAGGAATTGGCGGAGAATGTTTCACAGGGCCTGCAGCATTTGGAACAGGAAGCCAGGCAGAAGGCCGAATTGAGCAGCGAACGAGGTTTCCTCCACGCTCTCATGGATAACTCCTGGAACTTCATTTATTTCAAGGACCTCAGTTCGCGCTTTATCCGCTGCAGCCGGGCGGTGCATGAACGCTTTGGCCTGACCCACGACCAGATTATCGGCAAATCAGACTTCGATTTCTTCAGCGACGAACACGCCCAGCAAGCCTTCGCCGACGAGCAGAACATCATCCGCACCGGCGAGGCCATGGTCGGCAAGATTGAGAAGGAGACCTGGAAAGGGGGCAAGGACTCCTGGTGCATCACCGCCAAAATGCCCTTGCGCAACGATGACGGCAAAATCATCGGCACCATGGGCATCTCCAAAGACCTCACCGCCGTCAAGGAGGCGGAGGCCAAGCTGGCGGAAATGCACGGCCAACTGGTGGAAGCCTCCCGCGTCGCCGGCATGGCCGAAGTGGCCACCAGCATTCTCCACAACGTCGGCAACGTCCTCAACAGTGTCAACGTTTCCTCCTCCGTCCTCGGTGAGAAAATCCGCAATTCCAGGATCGCCAACGTCGCCAAAGTCGCCGCCCTTCTCAAGGAAAACGCCGCCGATCTTCCCGGCTTCCTGGCCAGTCCCAAAGGCCGCCCGTTGCCCTCCTACTTGTCCGAACTCGCCACCCATCTGGCGGCCGAGCGCGAGGAGATGCTGCGCGAACTCCAATCCCTGGTTTCCAACATCGAACACATCAAGGAAATCGTCGCCGCCCAGCAGGGCTACGCCCGCACCGCCGGCGTCGTCGAATCCATCCGTCTGCCGGACTTGGTGGACGACGCCCTGGAAATGCACAAGGGCGCCTTGGGCCGCCATTCCATCAAGGTCATCCGCGAATACAACGACACCCCGCCCATCCTGGTGGACAAACACAAAGTCCTGCAAATCCTCATCAACCTCCTCCACAACTCCAAATACGCGGTGGATGAAGGCGCCCCCCCGGAAAAGCGCGTCATCGTCCGGGTGGAAAATCAGGTTCCCGACCACGTCCGTGTCTCGGTGATTGACAATGGCATTGGCATTCCCAAGGAGCATTTGTCCCGCGTCTTCGAGCACGGCTTCACCACCCGCAAAGACGGCCACGGTTTTGGCCTGCACAGCGGCGCCATCACCGCCAGGGAATTGGGCGGCGCCTTGACCGCGCATAGCGAGGGCCTGGGCCGGGGGGCCCAATTCGTCCTCGAACTGCCCGTCGAACCCAGGAAAACCACCCTATGACCCCGCCCGTGGTGGAAAAGAATTTGCGCATTCTGGTGGTGGACGACAACCGGGCCGTGCATGATGATTTTCGCAAAATCCTTTGCAGCGGCCAGGAATCCGGCCCCGGCCTGGCGGCGGCTGAAGAACTGCTCTTCGGCGAACCGGCTGCGGCGCGGCAGACGCCCTTCTTTGAAATTGATTCCGCCTATCAAGGCGAAGAGGGCCTGGCCCGGACGCGGCAAGCCGCCGCCGCCGGCCGCCCTTATGCCCTGGCCTTTGTGGACGTGCGCATGCCGCCGGGATGGGATGGGGTGGAAACCTCCGTGCGCCTCTGGGAACATTGCCCGGACTTGCAGATCGTCATCTGCACCGCCTACTCCGACTATTCCTGGAACAGCATGCTCGCCCGCCTGGGCAACAACGACCAGTTGGTCATCCTCAAAAAACCATTTGACACGATGGAAGTCCTGCAACTGGCCAACGCCCTCACCGAAAAATGGCGCCTCCACCAGGAAGCCGCCCTCAAACTCGATCAGTTGGAAAAACTGGTGCAGAAACGCACCACCGACCTCCACTCCGCCAACGAAAGCCTCCAAACCGAAATCATCGTCCGCAAAGACGCCCAAGCCCGCATCCGCGAGCAGGCCCGCATGCTCGATCTGGCCCACGACGCCATCCATGTCCGCGACCTGGACGGCTACATCCGCTATTGGAACAAAAGCGCCGAACGCCTCTATGGCTGGACTTCCGCCGAAGTCCTCGGCACCCGCATCGCCGACTTATATTGCCCCGGCGCCGACGACGCCGAGAAGGAACGCAAAGCCCGCGCCCAGGTCGAGCAGGGCGACTGGAGCGGCGAACTGAACCGTGGCTCCAAGACCGGCCGCCCCTTCCTCGTCCACAGCCGCTGGACTCTGGTCTGCGATCCCGAAGGCCGGCCCAAATCCATCCTTGTCATTGACACCGACATCACCGAGAAAAAGAAACTCGAGGCCCAGTTCCTCCACGCCCAGCGCATGGACAGCATCGGCACTCTGGCCATTGGCATCGCCCACGATCTGAACAACATCCTGGCCCCGGTCATGATGATCGGCCCCCTGCTCCGCGCCGAAATCAAGGACCGCGGCACCCTCGGCCTGCTCGACTCCATGGAAGCCGGCGCCCAGCGCGGCGCGGATATTGTCAAACAAATCCTCACCTTCGCCCGCGGCGCCCGGGGCGCGAAAGCCCCCCTCCAGACCTCCCGCCTGCTCAAGGAGTTCTCCGGCTTCATCCGCGAAACCTTTCCCAAGAACATCACCTTGAATTTTGCCGTCCCCAAGGACCTCTGGATGGTCGAGGGCAACAGCACCGAGTTGCACCAGGTCCTCGTCAACCTCTGCCTCAACGCCCGCGAAGCCATGCCCCAGGGCGGCTCCCTCACTCTCTCCGCCCGCAACGCGACCCTGGATGAAAAGTCCGCCGCCGCCATCCCCAACGCCGCCGCCGGACGTTACGTGGTCTGGACTGTGGCCGACACCGGCGCCGGCATTGATCCCCGGAATCTGGACCGCGTCTTCGATCCATTTTTCACCACCAAAGCCGTGGGCAAAGGCCCCGGCCTGGGTCTGTCCACCGTCCTGGGCATTGTCAACGGTTGCGGCGGCTGCATTGAGTTGAAAAGCCAGTTGGCCCGCGGCACCGAGGTCAAAGTCTATCTCCCCGCCGCCGACGGCGCGCCCCCGCCGCCCGAGCTCCTGCCCGAACCGCCCCGCGGCGCCGGCGAACTGGTCCTTATTCTTGACGGAGACGAAGCCCTCGCCGCCGTGGTGCAAAAGGTCCTCGCCGCCTCCGGCTACCGCGTCCTGGCCAGTTGCGATGAAGAGGAAGCCGTCGAACTCTACCGCCGCAACTGGCGGCAAATCGGCGTTGTGCTGGCGGACCTCATGCTGCCCGACATGGAGAAAACCCTCGGCGCCCTGCGGCGGATCAATCCCGCCATCGTCCTGCTGGCCAGCGCCACCGTGTCCCCAGGGCAAATCCCCGCCGCCTTGCGCGTCCCGGACCAGATCTTCCTCCGCAAACCCTATCAAACGGGCGCGCTTCTGGACACCTTGCGCAGCGTCCTCCGCGACCAGACCCCCTCTCCCTCCGCCCCTGGCGAAAAGGCCGATCCCTGTTGCGAACTGGTTCTGCGGTAATGCGCCGGCCTCATTATCAGTCCTGTGCGAACCTCGGATGGCATTTTCGGGTTCCTCGCTGTTTTCGGTGGAATACCAAGTGATGTTGGGGAGCTTGCCGTTCGTCTTGTCAATCGCAACGCGATTGGAGCGTCCAGCCCAGGGTTGCGCGCTTCGCGCTACCCTGGGTGAGGATTCAGAGGAATCACAACCCTGCAAGCAGAGATTTTTAAGCTGAAGATAATTGGACATTTGCCGGCGTGATTGGTTTTTGGCGTATTACGCCGGTATGTCTAATAAAATATGGCGCTATTGT
>JBEKIA010000117.1:0-13086 GCA_050011995.1 Verrucomicrobiota bacterium | reverse complement strand
CGAAGCCGGAAGCCTCCGTGGGCTGGTGGATTGATGCGCTGGCCATTGATCCCTTTAATTCCAGCCACGTTGCTTATTGCACCGGCACAATCATGTGGAACACGATGGACATGGCCAACGCCGATTCCGGCGGCGACACTCATTGGACGACTTGCGCGGACGGGATTGAGGAATTCTGCACGGCCAACCTCATCAGCCTGCCCGCCGGCCCGCACTTGATTAGCGCCGTTTCCGACTGTGGCGGCTTCACCCACGACGACGTGGACGTGAGTCCCGCCCAAGGGGCGAATTTGCACCCGCTGTTCGCGAACTCGTCTTGGATGGATTTCGCCTACATGAATCCCGGCGTCGTCATCCGCCAGGGAGTCACGCCGTATCACGGTCCCAAAGAGGGCACGATGGGGTATTCCTTGGACGGCGGACACAATTGGAAGCCCTTCTCGTTCGGCGAAGCGGCTGACGCCGGTGGCAGGCGGGGCGGCGGCGGTGGCATGGGTGGAGGCGGGAACGTGATTCTTTCGGCGGATGGCTCGGTTTTCATGCGCACGGGTGGAACGGTGCGAATTTCCACTGACCATGGCACGACATGGAAGGATGTTGCGGGATTGCCCGCGGGCCTCAACCCGATCGCCGACCGGGCCAACGCCGCCAAGTTCTACGCCCTGGATTCCGCGGCGCATCGAATGTACCTGAGCACCGACAAAGGAGCGACGTTCAAAGACGCCTACGCGGTCACCGGCCTTCCCGCAGCCAGTCCAGCGGCGGGTGGCGGCGAGCGCGGCGGGCGTGGCGGCTTCGGCGGAGGCGGAGGCGCGCGACTGGTCGCGGTTGGGGGCCGGGAGGGAGACCTTTGGCTGGTTGGACCGTCGCTTTGCCATTCGACCGATGGCGGCCAGACCTTCAGGGAAATCCCCAACCATCCGCCGATTGGCGCGTCGAGTTCCATCGTTCCATTCAGCTTTGGCAAAGCCGCGCCGGGCAAAGACTATCCCGCCATTTTTGTCCTCACTCGCGGCGGCGCCGCGCCGCAGGGAGTGTACCGTTCCGATGACGTGGGAGCCACCTGGGTTCGCGTCAACGATGCGCAGCACCAATATGGCCGGTGCGACTGCCTGACGGGCGACCCGCGCATTTATGGGCGCGTGTATGTCGGCCTCTTTGGCCGTGGCGCTGTCTATGGCGATATCGCAAAGTGAGTCGTAAAACCAGGGGTTGAGCAGGGTCAAATTTGCCGGTCATCAAGTTCGGTTGACAGCATCGGCTGGTTGGCTGTGGATGTCCCATATTCTTCGGCCATCCACCAGCCCGCCAACGCCACCGCCACGCCCGCGAGCAAGTCCACGACGTAATGGGAACGCAGGCACAAGCCGGGGCCAATGAAAATCGCGCGGCCGTCGCGGCGGCGGACACCTCGCGGTCAGTCTCCGGCGATGTTTGCATCCAGGCCGATGGAGTGGCGTGAATCTCCGGAGAGGCAAGTTCTGCGTTCTCGCGATGTTCAGAACGCCGCCGCCCGCCGCGCCGGGGAAGGTCAGGCGGCGCTCCCGTCACTGGAGCGATCCGCCTTGCGCTTGACCAACTGCCTGAAGAACCGAAAGCATGGAGGTCCGCCAACCAATACGCCCACTCATGGACAAATATGTGTCGCCGGCCAAATCTTGCACGTCGGTTTGGTTGCCATGTTGTTGATGGAATAGCTGGTTGTAAAGGTCTGAGCCGGGTCAACCGGGCAAACAGGCAATTCGCCGGCGGATCCACGGCCCAAGTAAGGCTGGATGTCGCTGGCCGCCGGCGTGTCGGTGTTTTGCTTGTGATTTTCCTTGGCCCAACGGTGTTTGGCGGCGTCTATGATCCGGAGGTTTTCGACGCACGCGTTGGGCGAAGAATAAGTGCGAGACCTGAAGTTGGGAATCGCAATCGCCGCCATAACAACGATGAGCACAAACGCAATCCAAGTGCTGTTTTTACGGGTCATATCTAATTTTCATGCGCCCCCATCGCGCTGGAAGTTTTTCCCCTTTCACCCAGAGAGAAGACTTATCTTTCAAACGCCGATCAAACGCGGCCCGCAACTCTTCCGCGAGCGGCGCCGAGCGCGAAGATGACCAACGGCAATAACAGCAGTGCCAGCGTGGAGGTCGCATCGGGAACACCGTCTAAAGTCAGATAGCCGGACTGGTCAGCCGCGGTCCAACTGCTGTTGTCGAGGGAGGTTTCTGGCGTGACGGTAAAATAGGACGTGGCCTCGTAGAAGCCACCCGGGGTCGAGGACCAATCCCCCGATCCACTGAGTGAGAACGCCACAGTCCCCTCAGACGTTCCGGTCAATGAACCGGCATACACATCAAAATAAACGTTGAGGGTGCTGGTGAAGGTGCCGTTGGCATTGATGTCTTGCGTGCCGCTGCTGGTTTCATTTGGATTGAGGGTGAGAAATCCATCCTCTGACCCAAACATCGAAGCGAGGCTCTGAAGCTGCATAGCGTCAACCAGGACGGAGACGTTCACGCTGCCACCGGTGGGCAGATTCACGGCACTCAAGCGTTGTACGATTGTATCGGTTTGGCCGGGGCCTATGGGGACACCTTCGAACTGGTTCCCGCCAAACGTGGTGCTGGTTGGGTCGGTGCTGAAAAAATCAAACCCGGCCGGGATAGTCAAATCGGCGCGGCTTGGAGTTGGAAGGCCGAGGCCGGTCAACAGGCTCGCTGCGGCCAGAACCATCATGTGTCTGATTGATTTCTCTTTCATGTTTTTCCTTTTCTTTCTTGCTTCGCCGCTCCGCGTTTGACGGAGACGGAGTTCTCTTCGCTGAGTTCGCGGCTGCCTCCGCCCTAAAAAATCAGAAACCGGCCGCCAAAAGACAGGAGAAGTCGTGGCATAAACAGCACTTATTGTTCCAGTTTGCCACATTAGCCGGATTCATTTAACCGGCCATTCACATTGCATTGTGCCAACGAGACTTATAATGAAAGGAAAGGAAAAAGATTTCGTGTCCTTAAATCACGCTGTGCGTGGGAATGTAACGTTTTCCGACGTGTTTTTCACAAAAAGCCTTCCAATTGCAGAAGGCCAAACCATAAGGCGTTGACTGGACGCACCTTACATAAGAGACCGGGAAAATGGGGAAAAGTGTTAAGATTTCCGACGCTTTTACACTTTTTCACAATGCATTTCTTTCGGCAGAGGATGCCGCATAACCAAAAACTCGGCTGAAAAGCCCGGCGAAGATCATCGCTTCGCAACAGACGGGCGGAGGCCGCACCCAGTGGAGTGCGCCCGGCTGGTGATGTCATTTCACATATCTGATGACGACCAATTTGATGTGCCCGCGCTTTTCATCGCCAAACTGGTCCTCATCGGACGGCTCCCGTTTTAAGTGCAGCAGAATGATGGCGTCTCCGCCGTGTTCGTGTGCGATTTTGGCGATGGCAGAATCCCGGTCTTGACTGAAAAGAACGGAGAGGCGTCCGAGCCGGGGGCTGCGGGGGATTCCAACAACGGAGCCTAAAATTTCGAATTTGCGGGCAGGCTCTCCGTTCTCCCAGATGTCAATGCCGTCAACGGATCGCACTTCGCCGCCCGATCCTCGGAGAACCCCAAGCCCATGAGATTCCGTGAACTTGGCGCTCGAACAACCGCAGAGCAAAACCGCGGCGACAAATGCCGCGCAAAACATCCGGATTTTCATTGCCGGCTCCAATGATTACAGAGTTGGGACATAACGCCTTTCAAAATAAATGGGCGATGCTCGCCAGTGCAGGAGTCAGCGGCAGGGCGGGAGGCCGGGAACGCACGCGCAGCAAAAGCACCATGATGACACGCCGGATTATTTGGAGTTGGGCGCGTTTCCTAATGTTGTGCCGGCCGGAAGCCAGCGAATCACCCGTGCCGTCCAAATACGCCCTGCTCGAAAACTCAGATCGCCAAAAATAGGAACTCCCATGGTGGCATTGCCGCCGGGAGTGGGAAGAATATCCAATATCGCATCGCCGCCAATTCTTGAGGCTTCCTGCCGCAAACGATCCACGGCTTCGTGAAGGGTGGCTGTTTCCGCTTCGGCCAGACCAATAACAACGTATCGGCGGGTTGTATCGGAAACATCTATAACTTCGATGCCAAAGGGCATGACGAGTTCGTGAGGCACGGAGGAAACCTCCGGCGGCAGTTTAAACCGAACGCTGTCGGAGCGGCCGATGACAAGTCTTCCGGAAGCCGAACTGCAGCCAACAATAATGCCGGTCATGGCCAATGCACAAATGAATGAAAAGGCTTTCATTCACTTAGCGAATCAAATCCCATGACGGTTTGTCAAGGAGTTTTGGAAACAACCAGAAAAACAAGTGGTGCCAGCGACTGGAATCGAACCAGTGACCTTAGGCTTATGAGTCCCACGCTCTAACCAACTGAGCTACGCTGGCCCACGGCACGGTTATATTTCAGGCAGGAGGCGGGTTCTGTCAAACCCGATCTTCTCAGAGGCAGAGGGCCTGTTCCAGGTGGCGCACCACCACGCTCATGAAGGGATAACGCTCGGCGGGGTCCAGGGCCAGGCATTTGAGAATGACTTTTTCCAGGGCCTCGGGAATGCCGGGATTGAGCTGGCGCGGGGGAATCAGCTCGTCATTGAGCTGCTTGCGCAGAATTTCGTCCGGCGAATCGCCCGGAAACGGCTTGGCCAGCGTGACCGCTTCGTAAGCCGACACGCCGAAGGCGAAAATATCGGTGCGCTGGTCTATGCCGTCGCGCTGCAATTGTTCCGGGGCCATGTAGGCGGGAGTGCCGGGATTGCGCGACATTTTTTTGGGCCGCTCCGGTTTGGGCTGGGCCAGGTCGAAGTCCACCAGGCGCACGCTGGCGTTGCGGCTGACCAGCACATTCTCCGGCTTGAAGTCCAGATGGAGGAAGCCGCTCTCGTGGACGTGTTCCAGGGCGGCGGCCATGTCAATCATAATCTGCGCCACGTTGTCCGCCAGCTCCGGATCGTTGCGCCCCAGCAATTGTTTCAGGTTGGATCCTTCCACATATTCCATGAGCAAATAGGGCGTGCCCTTGATTTTCCCGTGCTCCCAATAGCCGATGACCTTGTCGTGCTGGTGAATTTGGGAGAGGATTTTGCACCCGCGCAGGAAGCGGCGGCGGGCGATGAAATTGAAGCGCAGATCCTCGTGCAGGCGGCGCAGGGCAAAGGCCGCGCCTTGCGGGTCGGTGGCCACCCAGATGTCGGCCATGCCGCCGCTGTTGATCAGTTCCTGCAAATAGAACCGGCCGAACCGCCCCGGTTGGGGCGTCGGCCTGCCCTCAAGATTCTGCGCGTCAGATTCCATAAAACGGTTCTCACAGCGGCCCCGGCGCAACCCCTCCGCTTGAAAACGCGATTTTACGCACCCTTCACCGCCAGATTCCAGCAAAAGAAGAAGAACGAGAATTGCGCTTCCGCTTCCGGGAAAATGGCGTTTTGAACTTGAATGTGGCGGGACGTTTTGGTTAAATTGGTTTTTCTCTGGCGGCAAAGGAGGGGAAGTTTGGCTGGTAGGTTACCCAAGTGGCCAACGGGGGCAGACTGTAAATCTGCTGGCTTATGCCTTCGATGGTTCGAATCCATCACCTACCACCACCCCTTTCCTCCGGGGTGGACATCAATAAAATCCCCTATTTACAATGGTTTTTCGGTGTTTGCCTTTTTGGGAATGCGCCCGTGCGCGCGTTTTCGGGCTTTTGGCGACTTTTGCAAAACGATGCTCAGAAAGCAACCATAAAGTCACCAATTCACTTTTCCGCCGCCTCCCGGCCCTCCGCGCGCGGGTCCCAGGCGTCGCGCAGGGCGTCGCCGACGAAATTCAGGGCGAGGAGGGTCAGGGCCAGCATCGCGCCCGGAAAGACAATGAGCCACCAGTAAACGCGGATGGAATTGATCTGCTCGCTGCCGCTGGCAATGAGCGAACCCAAACTGGCCCGGGGCGGCTGAATGCCCAGGCCCAGCCAGCTCAAAAAGGATTCGTATAAAATGATGGACGGGACCGTCATTGTCAAATATACTATGATCACGCCATAGACATTGGGCAGGATGTGGCGCAGCAGTATCCGCCCGTGGCCGGCACCCAGGGCGCGGCTGGCCTCCACAAAGGCGCGGTGGCGCAGGGACAGGACCTGGCCGCGGACGATCCGCGCCATGGGCAGCCACGACACCGCGCCCAGGCCGCCAAACAGGGCGGTGAATTGCAGCCATTGCACCGCGCCATCGGAAAGGCGCTCCGGCCCGCTTTGCCATTTGCCCTGCAGGGCGTTGAGGGTGGTGATGAGGACGATGACAAATATGATGGACGGCATCGAATAGAGCACATCCACGCAGCGCATCATCACGGCGTCCCAGCGTCCGCCGCGGTAACCGGCGATCGCGCCCCACAACACGCCGATGACCAGGCTGACCGCTGTTCCCACCAGGCCGACAAACAAGGAAATCCGCGCCCCGCCGCACACCCGGCTCAACAAATCGCGTCCGTGAACGTCGGTGCCAAACCAGTGCGGCCCGCCCGGCGGCTGGAATTGGGCGTCGGAAATGGCGTTGGGCGGATGCGTCATGGCCGGCGGGAGAAGCGGCGCCAAAGGGGGCCGGCTGAAGAGCGGCCAGATCAAAATCGCCGCCACGAGGAAGGCCAAGAGGGAAGCGGAAGCCATCGCCACCCGGTTGCGGCGAAAGCGCCGCCAGGCCCGCTGATTGGGGCTGAAGGGATTGGCCGGGTTCATGGCGGCGGGGCGGACGGCGGCGGAGGGAGTGTTGCTATTCATATTTCACCCGCGGGTCCAGCGCGCTGTAGGCGAAATCCACGGCCAGATTCAGCGCCAGCAAAAGAACGGCATAAAGCAGCACCAGGCCGACGACCATGGTGTAATCGCGGTCCAGCGAACTGTTGACCATGAACACGCCAAGGCCCGGTATTTGAAACAGATTTTCCACGATGAATGAACCGGTGAGCAAGTCGGCCAGCATCGGGCCGGAATACGAGAGCACCGGGAGGACGGCGATGGGAAAGGCGTGTTTGAGGAGGACGGCGATTTCGCCCAAGCCCTTGGCGCGGGCCGTGGTGATGAATTCGGCCTGCAAGGCGGCGAGCATCCCTTCGCGCATGAGGCGGGCGATGCGCCCGGAAAAATAGAGCCCGAGCGTGAGGGTGGGGAGGATGGCGTGCCAGGGCGTGCCCCAGAGGGCGACGGGGAACCAGCGGAGTTTGATGGCGAAAAACATGATGAGGAGGGGGCCAATCACCAGGCCCGGAACGCAAATCACCAGCAAGGCCGCCAGACTGCCGGCGTAATCCGGCCAGCGCCCCCGGCGCGCCGCCGTGAAAAACCCCAGGGGAATCCCCGCGCCCAGCGCCAAACAAAACGCCGCCGTTCCCAGGGTCAGCGAAACCGGCAATCCCTGCCCGATGATGTCGCTGACCGAGTGATTGCGGTATTTGAGGGACGGCCCGAAATCGCCGTGGAGAAGGCCGCCGAGGTAGCGGAGGTATTGTTGCCAGAGCGGCTCGTCCAGGTGGTATTGGGCGCGCAAATTGCGCTCGATTTCGGGCGAGGCCGGTTTGCGTTCGCGATCAAACGGCCCGCCCGGCACCGCGCGCACCAGCGCGAAGGCGAGGAAGCTGATCACCAGGAGCAACGGGATCAGAAAAAGAGTTCGCTTCAGGAAATACATTCCATGTTCTCATTCACTTGACAATCATTC
This sequence comes from Verrucomicrobiota bacterium, assembly GCA_050011995.1. Classification (GTDB taxonomy): domain Bacteria; phylum Verrucomicrobiota; class Verrucomicrobiia; order Limisphaerales; family Palsa-1400; genus JBEKOF01. The sequence goes on along the minus strand of JBEKIA010000117.1, from coordinate 5,360 downwards.
CCCTGACTTCGGTTTGTCTTTTGAGCGTTGCTCCGCTTTCGGCGCCAAGCCCCACCCTGAATGGTAGGGCGGCGCTGCCGCGCCGCCCTGAATTAGGGCGAAGCAGCAGCTTCGCCCTACCAGACTAGGAAATATCCGGGTTAACCGGGGGTGCTGGCCTTTGGCGCACGTTCGGACCGGGTTGAGCGGGCTTGGAGCCATCGCCCAAAGGATTTCGAGCCTTCGCCCGAAACTCTGCCTGCCAGGATGTTTTCCACGCTGATATCCTCGTCCAAATCAGGCCAGTGAATTCCTTCGCCATCGCCGATAAACCTGTGGTTGGCGCGTTCAGTCGGAGAACCCGCCAACAATCGGGGATACCAGGCCAGCGGCACGGAAACTGTGCGCCCATCAGCCAAATCAACCACCAGAGTGTCCTCAGTCAATCGGACTGCCGTGGCTCTGCTGGCTGCGCTGTCAATCACCAAAGTATTCATTCCATTTCTCCAAAAGTACCGCCTGATGCGATGAAATCAACCTGTAAATGGCCATCAGTTCACCCCGGCTGAAACCCCTGCTGGACTCCAACGCGACAGGTTCGAGCCAGTATTTCGCCTTGCTGGTGTCTCGTTCTACATGCACATGAGGCGGCTCATGTCGGTCTCCGGCGTAGAAGAACACACGATATGGACCTGAGCGCAAAACAGTCGGCATGAGCAAATTTGGCGGATTTCGCCCCTCCGGCTTATCGCTCCCGTTTTCGCTTGAGGATGCGTTCCCCGATGGAGCGCATCTCTTCTGACGAATACGGAGTGAAAGGCCCGGCGATCCCCTTGAGCAATTCCGCCTCGAGTTCGGGGCTGTCCGCCTCCAAGTCCAGCGGTTTTCGCGTGTCGAGCCAGACCTGCTTCCGGCCATCGGTCAGGACGATGACCGCCCCCTCATGGGCCTCGGCAATCAGTTCAGCCAGTTGCCCTTGAGCCTCTCCGACAGTCAATGTTTTCACGTTCGCAGCTTAACGCAAACACTTGGCGTGGGCAAGCCGGAACGCCCGAAGTACTGGGTCATTTTGAACTCTTCGGCCGAATTCAGGCTTTTGCCAGCCCCTATTTTGGTTTATAGTTCGGGGAGGTTTAGGCAGCACCCAAAACCAGAGGATGTCTGTGCGAGGGCGTCAAAAGCCGCCTTGCGGGATGCAAAGAAATGGCAGTTATTTATGCTCAATGCTGCCAGCTTGGCCAACTCAGCATTCCAGGCAATAATTCTGGTTTGCAGGTTCGTTTGATCGCAACAGCGAACGATAAGGAATAAGGATGACGGGCTTGACTTTGGGCATGGCGGGGATTATACGCATTCGCAGCAGGGAGGCGAGAACAGTCGTTTCCATTCGATGGAAAGAAGCTGAAGTAATGCATCAGATAAGTAGCCTTTTTATGGGTCAAATTCAAAATGACCCATTGCCCGGCCAGATGATTTCGCCTTTGCTCGGTGCTGTCCATGAGCAGACGGCGATCAGAGTCAAGTGCGGAAAAGGACATCCTCGCGTTTGAAGAGGGCGGCGGCCAGGGCCACCGCCAGGGCGGCGTAAAGACACATGGAACCGAATACCACGGCAATGTAGTTCCAATGAAACAGGCCGGACATGATTTCGCGGCCCGCCAAACTGACATTCAACACCGGCACCAGCGCCAGCCCATAATTCAGATCCAGGCCGGGCAGAGCCGCCGCCAACGCCGGAATGACGGTGCAGATCAGCATCGGCTGGAGATAGGAGTTGGCCTCCTTGGCGCTGCGGGAATACAAGCCGACGGCCAGCATGGCGCCGGAAAAGAAAATCGCCAGCGGCAGCATCATCACCAGGACGGCGAGCAGCGAGGAGGGATCCAGGGTCAGCGGCAGCAGATTGCCTTTGACGGCATTGCCCGCCAGTCTTTTGAGCATCAGCAAGGCCGCGCCATTGGAAAATAACGAGAGGCAGGCGGTCGCCAGGGAAACGGTCAGCACCACCAGGCCCTTTCCCAAAACCAAGTCCGCGCGCGCCACCGGACTGCACAAAAGGGTTTCCATCGTGCCCCGCTCTTTTTCGCCGGCGGTCAAATCAATGGAGGGATAAATGGCCCCGGTCATGCACATGACGATGACCAGGTAAGGCAGGATCATTCCGATGAGGTTGCCGCTGACTTTCTTTGGGGAAGCCACGTTGGTCTGCCGGATGTCGAAGGGCGCGAGCAGGTTCGCCGGCAGATGCCGCCCGGCCAGCCGTTCGGCGACAATATGGTCCCGCCTCGACCGGAAAAATTGGTCGAGCGATTGCGCGGCGAAGGTGGATTTGAATTCGCCTTCGTAGGTGTAGATCGTGACAGCCGCCGGCTCGCCGGCCTGCACGGCGGCATCGAAGTTAGTGGGGATGCCGAGGGCGGCGTTGATTTTCTTGTCGGAAATGAGGTTGGTGAAATCCGGGCTTGGCGGGACGAAGGCAAAGGACTTGAGCGCGCGCAAAGCCGCCACGGTGTTGGTGGAATCTTCCCCGCCCAGCACCATCACCTTGGGGATTTCCTGGCGCACTTTGCCGCCCAGTTTCACAGAGGCCAGGCCAAAGCCGGTCATGAGCAGCGGCACCACGATGACGGGCATGACAATCATGGAAACAAGAGTGCGCCGGTCCCGCAGCAAATCGCGCAGTTCCTTGCGATAGACGATGCCAATGAAGCGGCGGCTCACGGCGTTTCCTCCACCACGCGCACGAAAATGTCCTCCAGGTCCTGGCAGCCAAAGCGCTCGCGCAACTGGCCCAGGCTGCCTTCCGCCATGATGCGCCCGCGGTGCAGGATGGCGATGGTGTCGCACAGCTTCTCCATCTCGCTCATGACATGGGTGGAGAAAATCACCGTCTTGCCCTGCGCGCGGCAATCGCGGATGAAACGCACCACGGCGCGGGCGGCCAGCACGTCCAGCCCGTGAGTCGGCTCGTCGAAGATCATCACGGCCGGGTCGTGGATGAGGGTGCGGGCGATGGAGACTTTTTGTTTCATGCCGCTGGAAAGTTTGTCGCAGCGTCCGTCGCGGAATTCATTCATGTCCAGCGCGGCAAAAAGAGCGTCCAGGCGCGGGCGCAAAACCTCATCGCTCAAGCCGTGCAGGCGGCCGAAGTATTCCACCAATTCGCGGGCGGTGAGGCGTCCGTAGAGAGCCGTGCCGGTGGAGAGAAAACCGATGCTGGCGCGGACTTTCTCCGGCTGCGTGACCACCTCGTAGCCGGCCACGGTGGCGGCGCCGGAACTGGGCTGAAGAATGGTGGCCAGGAGGCGCAGGCAGGTCGTTTTGCCCGCGCCATTGCCGCCGAGCAATCCAAAAATCCGCCCCGGCAGGCAACGGAAGCTTACGTTGTCCACGGCGCGGATTTCCCCGCGTTTTTTGTCGCGGAAGATCTTGGTCAATTGCCGGGCTTCGATCATGGCGTCGTCTCGAAACGATAACCGATGTCGCGGATGGTCTGAATAAAAATCGGGTGATGCGGGTCGGCCTCGATCTTGGCGCGCAAGGTGGTGACGCACCGGTCCACGCTGCGGTCGGTCACCACCACCTCCTGGCCCCACACGGCGGCCAGGATGCCGTCGCGCGTGAGGGCGCGCCCGGCCCGCTGGAGGAAAAATTCCAGCAGCCGAAATTCCTTGCCGGTCAGGACGATCTCCTTGCCATCGCGAAATAATTTGTGCGCGGCCGGATCGAGGCGGAAGGGGCCAAAGTCATATTGGGCGGCCGCGCCCTGGCGGCGCAGGAAGGCTTTGACGCGGGCGATCAGCTCGCGAATGCTGAAGGGCTTGGTCACGTAATCATCCGCCCCCAGTTCCAGGCCGCGCACGATGTCCTCCTCCTGTCCCCTGGCGGTGAGCATGATGATGGGCATGTCCAATTGGCGGGCGCGGGCGGCGCGGCAAATCTCATACCCGTTGACCTTGGGCAGCATGAGGTCCAGCAGGACCAAATCCGGCCGCTCGGCCAGCAGGGCGTCCAGCCCCTTTTGCCCGTTGTTGGCGAGGCGGACGAGATAGCCTTGCGTTTCAAAATTGTCCTTCAACCCGCGCAACAGGGCGGGGTCGTCTTCGATGATCAAAATGGTTTGCGGATTCATGCCTTTTTTTAATTCATGAGCAACCAGTCCGTGTTGGTTGAGCGCCCCGCCACACAAGACTGAGGGTTTGTTTTCACGGGGCGCGATTCGCCACGGGCAGCGTAATGGTGAAGGTGCTTCCCGCGCCCGGCCGGCTCTCGACCTTCACGCTGCCCTGGTGCGCGGCGACGATGAATTGCACAATGCTCAGCCCCAGTCCGCAGCCCGACCCGGTGCGGGAAAGATGCGGGTCCACCTGGTAAAAGCGCTTGAAGATGCGGCCGGTTTCGCGCGGCGGCAGGCCGATGCCGTTGTCCTGGACGGCGAAGGCGACGCCGCCGTGGCGGGCTTCTGCTGTCAATACGATTTGTTTCTCGTCGCCTGAATACTTCCAGGCGTTGTCCAGGAGGTTGAACAGGGCCGTGACCAGGGCGCCGGCATCGGCCAGGACGGGCGGCAAATCGGCCGGGGCGGCCACGGTGAAGCGGCAGCCGGGCGAGTGGAAGCGCTCGCGGACGGCGGCGGCGGCGCTGTCCACAATTTCGCGGGCCGGCACGGGGTGGAAGTCGAAGGCGTATTTGTCGCGCTCGATGCGGGAGAAGGCGAGGAAGTTGTCAATAAGATGGCTGAGGCGGAGATTTTCGCGGGCGATGAGCTGGAGATATTCGCGCGCGGTCTTTTCCTCGAGCGAAGGGGCGTTCAGCAGCGTGTCCACCAGCAGGCGCATGGAGGAAAGCGGCGTTTTCAACTCATGGGTGACATTGGCCACCAGGTCGTTCTTCAACTGCGCCACCGCCATTTGCCGCCGCAACAAACCGGCGGCGAGCAAGCCCAGGGCGATGATGCCGGCGACGGCCAGAGCGCCCGTCCAAAGAAGAGAGGCGATGCGCGCGTCCGCCGCCAGGTCCATGTGCCTCTTGTCTTTCCAGGAAAAAGCCACTTTCCAATCGGGCAGGAGTGGGCTGATTGGCGTGGAAAAGAAGGCTTCCGCGGCCTCGCCGGGCGCGAGAACCGTCCCGTTAATCTCCGGCGGCAGATTCCCGAGCAAGGCTATCGTTTCCGCGCACAGGCTTTTAGTGTGGTAAAGCAAGAGAACATGGCCTCGCGGGGAGGGTAATTGCCAAATATCAGGCAGCGTCGTAGGCCGACAACCGGGTTGCGGCGGAAAGGCCGGGTTGGATTCGAGATATTGCGCGGCGAGATCCTCGGCCTCCAGCCTTGGAAACTTGGCCGCGCTCGGAAACAATTGCTCAAGCCGGCGCATGAGAAA
>JBEKIA010000116.1:0-13098 GCA_050011995.1 Verrucomicrobiota bacterium | reverse complement strand
CTTTGAAATACATATACGTCCGCCCGTTGCGGATGTTGTAATCCATCATCGGCGGCAGTTGATCGAGCGACTTGGGCCAGGTCTGCACCAGGCGGCCCGCCGGGTTGTAGTCGCCGAACAACACGTCGGCCAGCGCGCTGCCCAACTCCTGGCTGTTCTGCGACATGTGGACGATGGCCGGCACATGCTCCTGGGTCCAGTTAATGGCGAACGGGTAGCTGGAGATCAGCACCACGATGGTCTTGGGGTTCGCCGCGAACACCTGCTCGATCAAGTCTTCCTGGCTCTGGTCCAGAGTGATGGCTTTGCGATCTGTGCCTTCCTTGCCTTCGCTCGGCCCTGAAACCCTCCCAAAGCCTCCTCCGGGGTTGTTGCCCACGACAACGATGGCCACGTCCGCCGCCTGGGCCAGCTTGACGGCCTGGCCATCGGTGTTGTTGGTGGCGCAGGTCACCGTCACGCCCGGCCCCGCCTTGTTGGTGATGCCTTGCAGCGGCGCGATGGCGTAAGGCGGCCCGGAGCTGTACCAGTCAAACTGAACCTCCGTCGCGCGCGGGCCGATCACGGCGATGGTCTTGACCTTCGTTTTGTCCAGCGGCAGCAGCCCGGCGGAGTTCTTGAGCAGAACAATGGATTCCTGCGTGGCGAGCTTGACGATGGCCTTGGTTTTGTCCGTCGTCCACGGATCCGGCTCGTCGGCGGCGCCGACTTTGGAATAAGGGACCATCTCCGGCGGGTCGAGCAAGCCCAGGCGGATGAAGACCCGCAATTCACCCTTGATGTTCTGGTCAATGTCCGCTTCCGTCAGGAGGTTGCTGCTCAAAGCCAGCGGCAGGTCGTTGCGATAACTGCCGTCAATGAATTGATTGATCCCCGCCTTCACCGCCGCCGCCGCCGCCTGGACTTCGTCCGGGAAGAAGCGATGCGCCCTCACCAGCGCGGGCAGCGATCCCGCGTCCGTGGAAACGATCCCGTCCAGGCCCCACATCTTGATGGCGTAGTTCTTGATCGCCGGCTGGACGGTGTCGGGCACCTTGTTCACGGCGTTGTAGGACGCCATGAAGCAGCGCGCCCCGCCATCCTCAATGGCCATGCGGAACGGCACGCCATAGTATTCGTGGAACAACTGCTCGTCGAAATCCGAGGAACTGCTCATGCGGCCGTCCTCGTTGCTGTTGGCCAGGAAATGCTTGAGGAGCGAGGCGGTGAGCCAGTACCGCGGGTTGTCGCCTTGCAGCCCCTTGACGTAACCGCTGGCCATGCTGCCATTCAGGAACGGGTCTTCGCCGTAGCACTCCTCCGTCCGGCCCCAGCGGGGGTCCCGGCCCAGGTCGGCGTTGGGGGCGCGTATCACCAGTCCGCCGCGATGATATTTTGCGCTCTGGACAAGGAAGCGGGCCTCGTAGCCCTCCACCCCGCCCGCCTGCCGCAGCACCTCGGGGTCCCAGGTTTCGCCCAGGCCGATGGATTGAGAAAAGGTGGTCGTGTGCATTGGCCCTCCGCCCCCGCCCATGCGGCCCCAGCCTCCCGGCTCGCCCTGGGCCACTCCATGCAGGCCCTCGACCCAGTTCACCCGGGGCAGGCCCAGGCGCGGCAGCGCGGCGGGCGACTGGGTGAGATACGCAATTTTCTCCGGCAGCGTCATCAGGGAGACGAGGTTGTTGACCCGCTCTTCCAAAGGCAGGTTCGGGTTCTGATACGGGTACTGATTTTGCGGAGCTTGCGCGCGCAAGGGAGTGATCCCGAGGGCGGCGCAGAAAACCGGCACAAGCAAACGCATGGGTGTATTCATAAGGTTAAAAGTAATGATCGGATGGCGAAAATGCCGCTCGCCATCGCTTGCCAATTCCTTGCCTTAAATTGCGAAAGCCAACCGGACATGGCCAAAATTGCAGCCAGTTGTGGTTGTGCCGCCAGGTTCCTTCGGGGAAGATGGCCGGGGACAGCAGCGGTGGGAGCAGACAATTCCCGCCTTTGCAATCGCGGTTCGCTGCGCTACCCTGACCAATAATATTGTTATGAACTACCTCGACCGCATCACCATCAGTCCTTATCACCAAGGAGGAGGACTTCCCCATCGGCGCTTCCGCCAGCCGTTCCGCCCCTTGCATCGTCTGGCTGCGGATAACCGATTAAACTGAACCCCAGGGTCTTTCCTGTTTGTGGCGCTGGGAACGATATGCCGCCATCCGGCCTCGAAGTGCTTCGATCAATTCGTAACGGGAGAGGTTGCGGCTGCCGATGGCTTTATCTAACAGTGAATTCAAGTTGGCCAGCAGTCTCGCTTTGTGGCTCTCTTCGCAGATTTCCAATTCGTACTTGGCTTCTAAAATCTTTGAAAGAAGCTCATGTCTGTCCGAAGACATCGGTTAAAATCTCTTCCCGGCGTGAATGTGACATATCGCCATATAATTCCCGTTCGGCCATTCGCAATTCCTCGACCATCGCGGCCATGTCCGCAAAACTGATTCCAACGGATTTCGTGTCAATGTCCTGCTGTGAACTTAACTCAACAAGCAAGACCTCCCCGCACCCCCTAAGAAATGCAAGAATGGCCCGGTGATATTTGCTGTCCCTTTCATTTGGCTCCCGCAATACAACTTTCTCACTTTCAACCCTTTTGAAAACCTTCAAAGCGAAATACCAAGCGGTAATCCTGAACAAGAGGTGATTTCGGCGTTCCGCCAATTCCTGCTCCAATTCCTCAACGAGCAGTCTGACGGCGCTCCAATCTCTCTCATCCACCTTATATTCAAACTCTTGCTGTGATTTTATCGCTTCCACAATTGGTTGATTTCGCGGGAAATATACCTCCAAAAACGCCATGATCAATCAAAAAATGAGGGAGCGGGGATTACGATACTGCGAGCCATCGGCGGAAACAATCTAATGCAGCGCTACCGGGTCTGGCTCGGTCCGCGCCTGCCCGACATCGAAGCCCGGCTGCGCCAGGGCGAAAAACTCATTGAAGTCCGTTAGTCCCGTCCTCGCTGTCTTTGCCCTTGACGCCGTATTCGTTGAGCTTGTTGCGGAGGGTGCGGATGCTGATGCCCAGGATCCTGGCGGCGTGGGTGCGGTTCTGGCGGGTCTTTTCCAGCGCGGCCAGGATGTGGCGCTTCTCCACCTCCGCCAGGGAAACCATCCCGCCGCCTTCCTCCGGCGGGGCGGCCGGCGCGGAGGAAACAGGGGCGGCCGCCGGGGCGGGCGGCGCTCCGCCGCCGGAGCCGGAGAAACCGAGGTGTTCGGGTTCCAGCAGGCCGGCGTCGCCGCAGAGGATGACGGCGCGCTCGATGACGTTCTGCAATTCGCGCACGTTGCCGGGCCAGTGGTGGGCTTCCAGGGCGGCGAGGGTGGCGTCAGCAATGCCATGCACGCGCGCGCCGTGTTTGCGGGCAAAGCGGGGCATGAACTCATGGGCCAGGAAAGCGACGTCTTCCTTGTGCTCGCGCAAAGGGGAGACATGGATGGGGACGACATTGAGGCGGAAAAAAAGGTCCTGGCGGAATTCCTTGCGCTCGACGCTTTCTTCCAGGCGCCGGTTGGTGGTGGCGATGACGCGCACGTCCACTTTGATGGTGCGGTTGCCGCCGACCCGCTCCAGTTCGCGCTCCTGGAGGACGCGCAGCAGCTTGGCCTGGAGCTGGGGTGGAATTTCGCTGATTTCGTCGAGCAGGATCGTGCCGTTGTGGGCCAGTTCGAAGCGGCCTTCGCGCTTGGAAACCGCGCCGGTGAACGCGCCCTTCTCGTGGCCGAAGAACTCGCTTTCCATCAAATTCTCCGGCACGGCGGCGCAATTGACCCGGATGAAAGGGGCGGCGGCCCTGGGGCTTTGCCGGTAAAGCGCCCGCGCCACCAGTTCCTTGCCGGTCCCGCTCTCCCCGGCAATCAGGACGGTGGCCTGGGTGCGGGCGACCTTGCGGATCAACTGCCGCAATTGTTCCATGGCCTGGCTTTTGCCGAGCAGCTCGAACCCGGCTTCATTCTCCGTCGCGTAGTTGAAGTACTGGTTGACTTTGAGGAGTTGATTGAAATTCTCCGCCTTTTTGAGGATGACCTGCAATTGGTCGGAGGAATAGGGCTTGAGCATGTAGTCAAAGGCCCCGTTGCGCATGCACTCCACCGCCGATTCCACCGAGCCGAAACCGGTGACGATGACGACCAGCGGCTTTTGGGGATGGGATTGCAGTTCGAGCAACAGCTCCGTGCCCTGGCCGTCGGGCAGGCGGACATCCAGGAAAATCAGGTCGAAGGTGTCGCGCTCCATCAGCTCGCGCACGCCGGCGAGGGTGCCGCTGGCGGCCACTTCGTAACGCTGCTGGCGCAGTTGTTGTTCCAGGTTGCGGCGGACAATCGGATCGTCCTCCACCACAATAATCTTGTCAATCGGCATGTCGCAGAAAGCTCATAGCGCGCCTTGGCGGCGGTAGAGTTCGGCGACGAAGTGCGGGCGCTGCCGGTTGACCGAGGGCAGTTGGCGCGGCGGGACCAGCCCGCGGCGCAACAGGCCCTGCTCGTTTTCGCGGTCCAGAAGAATAAACTTCATGGCCACGTCCTGGTTTCTGCGCAGGAGCGGGCCGATCTCCGGCTGCCGCGCGCGTTCGTCGCAACTTAAGCTCTGCCATTTCACGCGCTGCTTTCGCAGGCTATCTAGCGTCCCATTGAGGCGGGGAAGCAAGTTCTTTTTTAGCTGGCAGAACTCAAACAGGGACGGCTGGTCGGCGCGGCGCAAGGCCTGCGCCTCCCCTTCGGCGATGGCGAGCAGTTCCCGGCACACGGCCAGATGGATGTTGAGTTCTTCGATCAGGTCCTGGTTCATTGTCATGGCGAGTGGGGGGATTGGGATTTGGAATGCCTCCGTCTTGGCTGGTAGGGCGCGCACTCCGTGCGCGCCGCGGCGGGCAGGGGACTGCCCGCCCTACCTTTTGCCCCTCCGTCAATGAGGCAGTACTGGGAATTGATGACTTCCATTTCAATGCGGGCCGGAGGGGGCCGGGTTGGGGGATGACTGCGGACGCAAGGCCAGATCGTTCCATTTGGCTTTCTGCATCCAGGCGATGTAGTCCTTGCGCCACCGGGCCATTTCCAGCAGGGAGGCGAGCGCGGGCGCGGGATTGGTTAGTTCCTTTTGGCGGTCCAGAATGCCCGTGTAAGTGTCGGTGGCCTTTTGCCACTGCTGCAACTGCTCATAAACCATGCCCACCTGGTAGCAAACGGGCATCTGCCAGACCGGCGATTTATCCAGTTCCGCCAGGCTGAGATAGATTTCCAGGGCGTCCGCGAAGTTCCCTTCCTTGTAGAGTTGGTTGGCGATTTCGTTGCCGGCGCGCCGCTGCCAATAGGCCCAGGTTTCGGGGTCTTTGCCCGCATTTTCCTCCTGGGACTGGAGGAGCAGCAGAACCTGCTGCATGGCATCCGCATTGCGCTCCATTTTCTGGAGGGCGGAAGCCAAAAGGAAGCGGACTTCCGGCACGTTGGATGATTTGGGAAAGCGGGTCAGGAAGGACTGGGCCCTGGCGATGGTTTCGCTGTGGTTGGTGAGATAAGAGAGGGAGCGGATCAGTTTCCATTCCAATTGCTCCCGGCCGGCCTCCCCGTCGCCGCTCTTGAGGATGCGGTTGAAAAAGTCCGCCGCTTCCTCGAACTTGGCGTCCAGAAAATAAGTGTCCGCGATCTCCGTCTGCGCCTGCACGACCAGTTTCTTGTAATACGCCAAGTTGTCCTGTTTCAATTTCAGGGCGCTGGACATCACGGCATAGAACTTGGAGACGGCGAACGCATCCACGCCGATCCTGCGGTAAAGAAGCCCCTGGCGCAGCAGCACTTCCGGGATGGCCGGGTCGTCGGGGTACAGGTGAAGATACTGCGACCAAATCTGCTGGGCTTTGGCCAGTTGCTCGTCGTCCTGCATGACCAGCGCCAACTCGAACAAGGCCTGGCGCTGCAGGCCGGGCGGGGCGTTGCTGGTGAGGATGCCTTCCAGAATCTGCGCCGCCCCAACCAGGATTTTATCGTGCCGTTCCTGCCGGCCCGATTCCAGAGCGGCTGCAAAATCCGTGTTGGTGGCGGGCTCTTCGGCCCAGGCCGCCGGGTTGGAGTTGGTTTCCGCCGGCGCCGGCGGGCCGGCGGCGGCGGCCGGAGCCGCGCCGGCGTCCGCGGGCGCGGGCTGGCTGGCGGCCGCCTGGGGCGCGCCCGCCGCGGCGGGGCCGCTTGAATTTGTGTTGGACACGCCGGCCAGGCCCGCCGGCGAAACGCTTGAATTTGTGTTGGACACGTCCGCCAGGCCCGCCGGCGCCAGGCCGGCCAGGGCGCAGCATAACAGGAAATGACAGGTCCGGCGTTTCATGCGGTGGCGGCTTTATTTAGGTTCGGTGGAATAAGTCGCCGTGCTGGAAGGAGGGGCTGCCGCCGCCGGCGGCGCGAAGTCCACCGGAGCGAGAATCCCGCCGGCGGCGCCGTTGGTGGACCGGTTGAAGTAGCGGAGGAGCATTTGCGGGGAAATCCTCGGCTCGGATGCGGAGGGAGTTGCATCCGCCCCGGCCGGGGTGTTGGTGGCCGGCAAAGCGGCGGCGGGAAGCGCCGGAGCGGGCTTCGCGGACGCAGCGGACGGCACGGATGGAGCAGAAAAATCGGGCAGATTGGTCGAAGGCGGATCCGGCGGCGGGAGGGGCATACGGATCAGATTGGTGGCGGGCTGGGCGTCGGGGCGGAAGCGCAAGGGGACCGGGCCAACCGCCGGCAAATAGCCGGGGGCGGCCAAGACGCCGAGGGCGAGGCCCGCGAAAACGGCCCCCGCACCGGCCCAATGGCGCAGATGTGCAAACATCAACACTGGTTCCTGTTCTGTTACAGAGGCTATCGGCACCCCCGGCAAAAACTTGAGGGGGGGCGGTGCGTTTCACTTTTTGGGGTTTCCCCTCGTAATCTTAATCTTAATCCTAATCCTGCCCCGCCTTCTCCGAACAAGATTGATGAAGGGCGCGGTGACCGCTGATGGACGCTTACTTTGACCCCGCCATCATCGTCAAGTTGTGCGTCAGGGAAGCGACCAGTCCGGACGCTATTCGGCTGGTTGGCGCTTACGTTGCAAAAGTCTGGAAAGCTGTGCCGCCACCGTCGCACACCGGCGGCATAAAAAGTCGGCGGCGGATTGCCATCCGCCGCTACACTGGCGCAGAGTAGCGGCTTTCGGCAGAAAGCCGCTGAATTTCCATGCCCCTGGTGGTTTAGACGCAACCTGAGAGCAGCCCTGGGAGGAGCGCGAAGCGGTCATTTTTGAGTTTGACGCAGGAATGGCCCCCGGTTACAATTCCTAACAATTAGCCAGATATGATACAATCAATAAGCACGTCTTCTATGCTGGCGAAGGCTCAAAATGGCGCGCGGAGCCTCCTTCAGCCATTTGCTGCTATTGCGATATGAGAACAATATGGCCCGTCCTTTTGGGTTTGCTGCTCCTGGCCGCGCCGGCGGCGGTGCAGGCCCAATTCACATACGCGACCAATAACGGCGCGATCACCCTCACCGAATGCAGCGGCACCGGGGGAGCTGTCGTCATTTCCAACTTCGTCACCAGCATCGGGGCGGATGCGTTCGAGAACTGCTCCGGCCTGACCAGCGTCACGATTCCCGGCAGTGTCACCAGCATCGGGGCTTATGCCTTTTGTGACTGCACCGGGATGACCAACGCCACTATCTCCAACGGCGTCACCACCATTGGGGAGGATGCGTTCTACTACTGCCTCAGCCTGAAAAGCGTCACCATTCCCGGCCGCGTCACCAATATCGCAAGTTACGCCTTCATGGCCTCCGGGAACCTCACCAGCGTCTGTTTCACGGGCAACGCTCCCACCGCTGATTTAACTGTGTTTTCTTATGACAACAACGCGACCGTGTATTATTTGCCTGGCACCACCGGCTGGAGCAACACTTTTGCCGGTCTTCCAACCGCGCCGTGGTTCCTTCCGAACCCGATGGTCCTAAACAACGGCTCCAGCCTGGGCATGCACAACAACGCCTTTGGTTTCACCATCTCGTGGGCGACCAACCTTTCCGTCGTGGTGGAAGCCTGCACCAATCTGGCCAGCCCCGTTTGGGTTCCGCTCCAGACCAACGCGCTCGCCAACGGTTCCTGCTCCTTCAGCGATCCACAATGGACGAATTTTCCCAGTCGCTACTACCGCATCAGTTCGCAATGACAGTAAGGATTGGGGAGTGAGGAGGGCTGCGGGACATGTGCCCTTGACACTGACATTTCATAGCCGGCACCCCCTTTGCTTGGGTGGAACAGGCGACCCGCCTGTGCCGGTCGGCGGCTCGCCGACCGGAACCGGGAATGACGGTCTGTGGTTGTGATGCAGCGCTGTTGCCAGAAGTCGCCTTCGATCTTCCGCCTTCGCTCTGCGAGTTATGGCGGACAAGTCCGCCGGGCCCAGTGGCCCGGCGGGACGGGCGAGTCGCCCGTGCCACCCAGCCATGAAATATGCAGGTTTGGCCTCTTCGCAAGGCCGCAGGATCATGTACTATGGAGGGAGCGATGCGCGCAAGCGGCTAACGATGAGGGCCTTGCAAACATCAGTAAAATTTAGGGATCCTCCATCAGAGATGGAGGATTTATGTGGCATTTGGATGGGAATTGATTAACTTGCAAGCATGAGTGCGAAAGAAATTCTTTTGGAGGTCGCGGAAAAGCTGCCGCCGGATGCCACGCTGGTTGACGCCATTTACGAGTTGGAATTCCGACAGGCCGTCGAGGACGGCATGGCCTCGCTGGATCGCGGCGGGCGCGTCCCGTTGGAAGAAGCCCGCAAACGCATCCCGCAATGGATTTCAAAGTGTTCCTCTCCGACGACGCGTTGAGCGATTTGGAGCGCATCGTCACCTTCATTGCGCCTCACAACGCCGCCGCGGCCTCGCAGATGGGCAATCATTTGCTCGACGCGGCACTATCTCTTCATAGCTTCCCGGAACGCGGCCGCATGGTGCCGGAGTTTGGGCGGCCGGAGGTGCGCGAAATCATCTTCCGTTCCTACCGGATCATTTACCGGATAAACCAGACAGATCGGAGTTTGGAAATTGTTCGCTTCTGGCACGGAGCACGGGGATTTCCGCATATTCCGGTCTAACCGGTCTCCCATTAGGAAAGTGTCGCGCCCCGGCTTTGGACTATGCGACGCTCAAACTGCGCAAGTGGCTAATGATGAGGATTTTGCAAACATCAGCAAAAAATTCGCGTTTTCCCATTGACAAGCGCCGCTTAAATGCTAATCTTCAACAAGGATGAGGGCGGTTTCTATGGAGTTTTTGCCATCCCGATTCGGATCGGGAGCACAGGTTTTCTTAAAAGGCGAAGGCGCAAGGGCGGTGACAAATTGAAAATCTACAATTGCAAATTTTCAATTTTTCATTGGCTGGCGTCTGGGCGGCCTGGCGCCTTTGCGTTGAATGCCTTCTATCCGCGGACTCTCCCGATTCGGAATCAGGATGGTTCAATTCCCCTGGTCGCGGCTGGCCGCGCTGGGCCTTTTGGGCATTTTTGCGGAGAATCATCGCAAGTGCCTTTCCATGAACAATTTAGGAGACAAGAGCGGGTCTTTCCCATCAAACCCAATCAAGCCTAATCAACCCTAATCAAGATATTCTGATGTCTCCAATCGTGCCTGAACCAGCCGTCCATTCAGACGCGTGGACCCGGTTTCCGGCCAAAATCCGCGCTAAACTTTGGGCGCATTCTTCCGATAAGGAAATGATGATTTCGTTGTCATATCGCCCCAAGGGCGCCTGCCGCCCTTTGGAATACAAGCAGATTGAGTCCCGGCTCGGCAGCGCCCCGTGCCTGCCCTCGTTGAGCAGCATTGAAAGCGCCTTAAAGGAACTGTTGAGCGCCGACCAGCGCTACACCACGCAGATCGCGGAAATCATCCGGCGCGACCCGAGCCTGACTTCCCGCCTGTTGCACCTGGTCAATTCGGTCTATTACGGCCTGGCCAATCCGATCAAAAACATCGAGGAGGCTGTTTTCTTCCTGGGGGTTCGCCAAATCCGCCAACTGTCCATGGTCACTCCCATCATTGAGGATTTCCAGAAACTGACCACGGACCGGCGCTTTCCCTGGCGTCAATTCTGGCGTCATTGCATCGGCACGGCCCTGCTGACCAGGGAACTGGTGGACCTGGTCGAAACGCCCGAAGGGGAGAGCGATTACGTTTCCGGCCTGATCCATGACGTGGGCAAAATCGTCATGTCCTCGGTTTTTCCCGAGCATTTCCGGGCGATTTATTATGCGCAACCGGACCGCGGCGGCGAACTGGTGGAAATCGAAAGAGAAGTCCTCGGCATGGACCACGCCGAACTGGGCGCGCTCTATCTGAAAAAGCAGCGTCTGCCGGACATTTTTGTGGAAGTCGCGCAATTTCATCATCATCCCGACGCGGCGCCCGTCCCGTCCAGAACGGTGGCGGCGGTGGAAGTGGCGGACCTGATGGTGCGCCACACCAAGATTGGCGACAGCGGCAACTATGCCCAAGTGCCCAAGGATAGCTGGATGGCGTCGGCGGGATGGGAAATCCTGTTTGCCGGGCAAACCGACGGCGAACAAACCATTGCCGTGGCCAGTCTGGGCCGCAGTCTGGCCCGGATTCCCGCCATCCTGGAATGCCTTTTGTAGGCACGAACCGCGAGGTGCCGATTGTGAGCGCCACTGAACCTTACCGGACGCTGATCATTGACGACGATGCGTGCGTTCATGAGTTGTTCGCCAACATGCTGTCGCGGGGGCTTATCCGCTCCCCCCACTCCCAGCCCGCCGCTCCGGCCATGCCCGCCGAGGCCTTTGCCGCCGCCGACTTTCCCGTCTTTGAGGTGGATTCCGCCTTTGGCGGGGAGGAGGGACTGGAATGCGTGCGCAAGGCCCTGGCCGAGAAAAGGCCCTATACCATGGCCTTCGTGGACATGCGGATGAAAACGGGCTGGAACGGCATCGAAACCATCACCCACATCTGGCGCGAATGCTCCGATTTGCAGATCATCATCTGCACCGGCCATGCCGATCTCACCTGGCACGACATCATCAAGCGCTTCGGCCACACCGACCGTCTGCTCATGCTCAAGAAGCCGCTCAATGTCATGGACGTGCGCCAGATGGCCTACGCCCTGGCCGAAAAATGGAACCTTTTCAACCAGGCCAGGAGCCACCTGGAGCGCCTGCAAAAGCTCGTCGCCGAGCGCACCGCCAAATTGCAGGAAAGCAACGAGTCCCTCCAGCGCAAGATTCTGGAACAAAAGCAGGCCGAGCAGGAACGGCGCATGATGGAAATCCAGCTTCGCCACGCCCAAAAACTGGAATCCGTCGGCCAGCTTGCCGCCGGCATCGCCCACGAGGTCAACACCCCCGCGCAGTACATCGGCGACAACATCCGATTTTTGCGGCAATCCTTCGCCCAACTCACTTCCCTGCTCCGCCAGTACGAGCGCCTCCTGGGCGCCGTCAAGCAAAACGCCCCCACGCCGGAACTGGTGGCCGGTCTGGAACAAGCCGCGCGCCAGTGCGATCTGGATTTTCTCCTGGCGGAAACGCCCCGGGCCATCGAACAATCGCTCGAAGGGGTCAACAGCGTCACGCGCATTGTCCATTCCATGAGGGATTTTGCCCATCCTGGCAGCGAGGAAAAAGTCCCGATTGACCTCAACCAGACCGTGGAGAGCACCCTGGTCGTCGCCGCCCACGAATGGAAATACGTCGCCAACATGGTCAAGGACTTCCAGCCCGGCCTGCCGCGCGTCCTCTGTCTGCCCGGCGAACTCAACCAGGTCATTCTCAACCTGGTGGTCAACGCCGCCCACGCCATCGCGGAGAAGGCCGGCGGAGACGCCGGCCCAAAAGGCACCATCACCATTTCCACCCGGCAGCACGGCGACTGGGTTGAGATTCAAGTGGCCGACACCGGCACCGGCATTCCGGAGGCGATTCGGGACAAAGTCTTTGATCCATTTTTCACCACACGGTCCGTGGGCGAAGGAACCGGCCAGGGTCTGGCCATTGCCCGCAACGTGATCGTGGGACGCCACAATGGCACGCTGACCTTTCAAACCCAGGACGGGGCCGGCACGGTCTTCACCATTCGGCTGCCGATTCATCCCGCCCAGGCCGGCCAACCGGAGGAGAAAGCCGCGTGAAAAAGATTCTATTTGTGGACGACGAACCGAACGTCCTCTTCGCCATCCAGCGCCAGCTCCATCAACAATTTGAAGTCCAAACCGCCTCCGGCCCCATCGCGGGCCTGGAGGCCCTGCAAAATGGGCGCGGCTATGCCGTCGTCGTGGCCGACATGGGCATGCCCGCAATGAACGGCGTCGAATTCCTGGCCAAAGCCCGCGAAATGGCCCCGGATGTTGTGCGCGTCATGCTCACCGGCTACGTCAACCAATCCACCGCGGTCGAAGCCATCAATCAAGGGCACATTTTCCGCTTCCTCAATAAACCGTGCTCCACCGAAAAACTGATCCAGGCCGTGGAAGCCGCCGTCGCCCAGCACAATTTGATCATCGCCGAGCGCGATCTTCTCGAAAACACCCTCGGAGGCAGCTTGAAAGTACTCTCCGAAATCCTGGCCCTGGCCGAGCCTAAGATTTTCGGCCAGGCCGAGGCCCTGCGCGACGCCGTCCGCCGGCTGGCCGCCTCGCTGAACGTGACCCCGGCGTGGGACTTGGAAGCCGCGGCGCTGCTCTCGCAAATCGGCTCGGTGACCATCCCGCCCGAACTGATTCTCAAATCCCGCCTGGGCCATGCCTTGAACGCCGGCGAAATAGAGGTTTTTAACCAAGTCCCGTCGGTGGGCAGCAGCCTGCTCGCCCACATTCCGCGCCTGGAGGGTGTGGCCCGCATCATCCTCTACCAGAACAAGAATTTCGACGGCAGCGGGTTCCCCGAGGACGCTGTGGCCGGCGAAGCCATCCCCCTGGGCGCGCGCATGTTGAAACTGCTCGTGGACCTGGCGCGGCTGGAGTCCGACGGCCTGGCGCGCCCGGCCGCGCTGGCGCAACTGCGCGCCCGCTCCGGCTGGTATGATCCGCGCCTGCTGGAAGCCGTGGCGCCCAGCCCGG
>JBEKIA010000115.1:0-13179 GCA_050011995.1 Verrucomicrobiota bacterium | reverse complement strand
GCGCGATTCGGGCAGTCTGCTCTCAAGATGAAATCCGCGCCCTGGCTCCTGGCGTTGCTCGTTCTGACGGGCTGCGCCTCTCCCGCGCCCCGCCCCGCCGAACCGGCCCGGGCCGGCGGGAAACCGCCGGACAAACGGGTGACGTTGGATCCCGCGTTGCGCGGCATTTTGCGGATCATTGAAGTTCGAGACATGCCGGCCACGCAAGGCTACTTAAAATTCCAGGTGGACGTGCAAAACCTCAGCTCCTCCGCCAAAACCGTTGCTTACGAGGTGGATTGGCTGGACCAGGACGGCGTCTCGCTGGGCATAGCCATGGAGGCGCCGCCTTGCACGCTGTTCCCCAAGGAAACCCTCCCCCTGGCCATAACAGCGCCCGCGCCCACCGCCCGGGATTTTCGCCTCCTGTTCCGGCCGCGCGGCCATTAAGGGCGGGTCAGTTTTCGGTCTGAAGATTGCGCAAGGCGTCCCGCACCTGGGCCGCCTTCTCGTAATCCTCATTCTTGACAGCTTCGTTGAGGGCGCTTTCCAGGCGTTCGCGGGCGGTGCGGGGCCGTTTGGCCTGGATTTCCTGCAGCCAGGATTCCAGCGACTGGATTTCGCCGCTTTGCTCCATCAAGTCGGTGCGCTCGTGTTCGCGGTAGAACTGCCGCAATTCCTCCAGGCCGCTGTCAACCAATTGCAGGACTTGATCGTAGTGATTGGCCTTGAGGGCCAGGGCGCCGCGGGCGCGAATCCGCATCATCAAAAGCTGGGGGCGAAACTGCTGCAGCGCCCAGGCCAGCTCTTCCGTGCCGGCGTGCTGCTGGACGAAATCGAACACCTGGAGGTTCCGTTCCGTGTCGCGCAGCACCGCGTCGAACTCCTCCAATTGGAACAGGCAGATGTAGCGGTGGTGATACTGCAGGGCCTCCTGCTGCAGCCGCCCGCAATCCTCCGGCGTGAGCCGGAAACTCTTTTCATCCCCGCGCCGTTCCTTTTGAAATTTTTCCATTTGCCCCCGGTAGTATTCCAGGAGCGATTCCCGCCCGTGGGGATGCTTGCCGTCGGGGCGGCCCCGGGCGTTCATCTGCAACAGGCCCAGGTCCACGCGAAGCTGTATTTTCTCCACCCCGTCCATGCCGAGGAATTTCCGCACCACAAGCTGGCCGGGTTGATAATCCCACTGCTCCAGAAGCGGCGAAATGTCGAAGCTCATGCTGGCAATATGAACCGGGCCGCGCTCCAAGTCAATGCGGGGATGACGGACAAGATTAAGAGGAAGAGGAAGTGGGAGAATCCGGGGCCGGCCCGCCGTGGGCGGCTTGTTGATAGCCTTCGATCAAATCCTTGATGCGGCGGGCGGCGGCCTTGGTGTGGCCGTGGCTTTCCATCGGATCGCTCCCGCCGCTGGATTCGATCAGAATCTTGGACCAAATGAATCCCGTCTGGATGTGAATGGAGGCGACCTTGGAAATGGTAATGCTCATTTCATCCACATTAAACCAGCATCGCTTGCGGCGCATGACCGATTTATCGGTGACTTCGATGACGGTGGGGAACAAAAAATTGCCGCTGGTCCAACGGCTGGCGTGGAAGATGTCGGATGGCATGGGGTGAGTATAATCGGGAACCCTTACTCTTTCAACTTCCGCAGCGTCGCGCTGGTGGATTGGCCCGGAACGGCGGGCAGAAGGACGATTTTGACGCCCAGCTTTTCCAGCAGGCGCCGCTCGTCCTGGTTGATGGTCTCCAGGGTGTAATCGCCCCCCTTGGCATAAAGGTCGGGCCGGACCGTTTCCAGAAAATGGCGCGCGTCCAGTTCGGGAAAGACGAACACGGCGTCCACCGATTCCAGCGCCGCCACCACTCCGGCGCGGTCGGCCTGGCTATTGACGGGGCGTCCGGGGCCTTTGAGCCGGCGGACCTGGGCGTCGCTGGTCAGGCCGACCAGGAGCGCATCCCCCAGGCGGCGCGCCTGCTGCAAATAGCTGACATGGCCAATATGCAGAAGGTCAAAACAGCCGTTGGTCGCCACCAATTTCCGTCCGCGGCGCCGGAGTTCCTCGCGCCAGCCGGGCAGGGTGGCGGCGGAGAGAATCTTCTTCGCGAAATCCATGCCCCGATTGTGAGGCAACCAGCGCCGCCTTGGCAACCCGCAATGCGCTGAGAATAGGGAATTGTGAATGGAGAATAGTGAAATGAAAAAAGCCCCCTTTCCCAATTCAAAATTCAACATTCAAAATCCCATGGAATCCGCAATTCCTCCATCCCCGACTTGTTTTTTTCCCGCCCCGGCTTAATCTTGGAGCATGACGAATGACGTATTGAAAGTGGAAATCCGCGGGATGGTGCCGGCCAACAGCGGGTGGGCCATCTTCGTTGGCAATCCGCAAAAGGTGTTTGTCATCCAGGTCGAGCGCAACATCGGCAACGCCATCAGCATGTATTTGCGCGACATCCCCAATGAGCGTCCCCTGACCCACGATCTCATCAACAATATCTTCAAGGGATTCAGCGTCACCATTGAGCGGGTCGTCATCACCGAGCTGAAAAACTCCACCTATTACGCCCGGCTCATCCTCCTGCAGGAAAACGAACTGGGCCGCAAGATCGTGGAAATTGACGCCCGTCCCAGCGATTGCCTGGCCCTGGCCACCTCCCAGAAAAGCAAAATCTACGTCGCCTCCTCCCTCTTTGAGCAGGTCGAAGACATGACGGTCTATCTCGACCAGATCAACGAAAGCCGGGGCGAATCCGGGGAACCCGATTAAGCCCGGCCAACTTCATGCCCCCCTCCGCCCTGCCTGAATTTCCCGTTCTCCTGGTCTGCGGCGAGGACGAATTTGCCGTCAAGCAGCGCGCCCTCGAGGTCTTCCAGCAGTGGACCCAACAGCGGGGCGGCCTGGAGCACGAGCGGATTGACGCCTCCGTCAACAATAGCGGCGAAGCCCTCCAGGCCCTGGCCCAATTGCGCGAGAGCCTGCAAACCCTCCCTTTTTTCGCCGGCGCCAAAGTGGTCTGGCTGCAAAACTGCAATTTTCTCGGCGAGGAACGGACCGCTTCCGCCGCCGCCGTCACCGAGGCCCTGGCGGAGCTGGCCCAGGAACTCAAATCCTTCCGCTGGGAGGATGTGCGCCTGCTGGTCAGCGCCGGCAAAGTGGACAAACGAAAATCCTTTTACAAAGCCCTCGAAAAAATCGGCCGGGTCGAGACCTTCGCCGGCTGGTCCGAGAACGAAGACCAATGGCACGAGGAAGCCGCCGCCCTGGTCCAGCGCGCCTTGCGCCAGAGCAACCAGGACATCTCCGAAGAGGCCCTCGCCCAACTGGTGGCGTTCGTCGGCCCGCAGGCCCGCCTGTTGAGCAGCGAGGTGGAGAAGCTTGTTTTGTATGCCGGCGCGCGCAACCCGATCCAGGCCGGGGATGTCGCCGCTGTCGTCACCCGCCAAAAACAGGCGCGCGCCTTTGCCCTGGGCGACGCCCTGGGCGACCGCAATCTGGCCGCCGTCCTGCGCTGTCTGGACCAGGAACTTTGGGAAGTCCGGCGCGACACCAAGCGCAGTGAAATCGGCCTGCTTTACGGGTTGATCGGCAAAGTGCGCGCTCTCCTGCTGGCCAGGGAGATGATGGCGCAAGGATGGTTGAAGCCGGAAACCGACTTCAGCCGGTTCAAAGCCCAGTTGGCCCGCGTCCCGTCCGGCGCGCTGCCGGAGGACCGGAAATTCAATCCTTTGGCGCTCAACCCCTATGTCCTGTTTAGAGCCTTGGGGCAGTCGCGCCACTACACCCAGGCCGAATTGATCGAAGCCATGGACCTCCTGCTCGAATGCAACCAAAAACTCATCTCCCGCAATCTGGACCCGTCCCTGCTCTTGCAACAAACCCTCATCCAAATCGTCGGCCCTCCCGCCCCATCGCGCGCCGCGCCCGTCCGGGCCGCCGCTTGACCCCCGGGTTCGTCCGCCCGATGTGATAAACGTCCCTGTCATGGATCATTCCTCGGCCAAATTAATGGTGGCGGTTTTTGACCGGACGGTGTGCGTTCAGGTCAGCGGGCGGGCGGATTTCACCTGCACCGTGGACCTGAAAAAACTGATCACCGAATTGTGGGAGCGCGGCTACTCGCATTTCATTCTGGATCTGTGCGGCTGCCGGATGATGGACAGCACATTCCTGGGCGTTTTGGCCGGCATCAGCCTCCTATTATCCAACGGCGCGGGCCGGACGCAGCCGCTGGAATTGCTCAACGCCAGCCCGCGCATAGCCGAAACGCTGGAGAACTTGGGCGTGGCCCATCTTTTCAAAATCGGCGGCTCCGCCGCCCCGGTGTCCGACAAATTCGAGCCGCTCTCCCAAGGGGCGCCCGCCAGCGCGGTGGAACTGGCCCGCACCTGTCTGAAAGCGCACCAGACCTTGATCGCCCTCAATCCGGCCAACGCGGAAAAATTCAAAGACGTTGCCCAATTCCTGGCCGAAGACCTGCAACGCCTGGAGTTCGGGCAAAAACAGTGACGGAGTTTTCCAGGCGGCGGTTGATCTGCCCACGGATGGGCTGCGGCAGCCGTGCGATTTTGCCCTTTCTCGTCATAAAAAGATCTTTCAAAGACGTATTCATGGCAAGGGCGGACGCAGATGGCCGGAATCAAGGCTTGACTTGGTGGGATATCCCACCATATTAGCCTCATGACAACACTGCTGAGAAAGCAGAAGACCAGCCCCATCGTCGTGGAAGAATACGATGTTGCCGCCGATGCGAAAAAGCGGATCAGTCTCCGTCATGCCAGGACAAAGTACTTTCGCGTCCGGTCCCTGTCGGATGGATCCTTTTTGCTGGAGCCGCGGGTGCTGGTGCCGCCCGGAGCCCTCTCACCCCGTGTCATGAAAATGCTGGACCAATCGGCGGACAACTTGAAGAAGGGCGTGGCCTCACCCCCGATTGACTTGGCGCCTTTCCAAGACTGATCCAGCCATGCCCTTCAAAATTCGCATGGGCGTGCCGGAGATGGCGGCCGTGTGGTCCGATCTTTCGACTCGGAAACTGCAAGGCAAGTTGGGCCGGAACGAAGAAAAGTTCTTCAAGAAGCTGGTCAAGGTGCTTGGCTTGCTGGGCGCCAACCCACGGCATCACAGTCTGCGGACTCATGCAATCGACGCCCTCACCGATAAATACGGCTTCAAAGTGTTCGAAGCCTGCCTGGAAAACAACACCCCTGCGGCCGGCCGCGTCTTTTGGGCGTATGGGCCGGAAAAGGGGGACATCACCGTCATCGGGGTCGAGCCGCATCCTGACGACAAACGCGGGGCCTACTACCGCATTAAACTCTCTGGACTCCCTGCGGCAAGACCGGAGGCTCCGCCGGAACGCAATCAAGCCTCCTGACGGCGGTGGCGGCGAAAGGGGGATGAAGATGGGAATCTAATCACACACGACCGCAAGATGCAGTCCAGCCTACAGGACCGACGGTGGAAATGGAGCCTTTGGCGCTTTGGAGCGCGGCGCGCTCGCCGTCGCTGTGCTGCCTGCCAATCGGGTTCCACCCTGAAAGCGGGAGCGAGCTTCCCCCACTCCAAATTATTCGAAATCGCCGGGCGCGCTACGAGCGGCTTGACGCCCGGCCTGGAGACAAGTAACTTTACCGCTGTGCGGGGAGCCAGTTGCCCAGAGGCGGCCGGCTGAGAGTTTTGCAGTGCAAATAACCCGTTGAACCTGATCCAGGTAATGCTGGCGAAGGGAAGCACCCTCTCCGGGCTTTCTTCCGCCGTGAAAGTTTATGATGAAAACGCCAAAACGATTGTCCAAGCGCCGGAAGAACGGGTCCCCGCCTCATTCCAGGAAAATCTATCTGCCCGGCAGAATTCACCCGGACCTTCGCGTTCCCTTTCGCGAAATCCCGCTCAACCCCACCCAGTCCTTCGACGGCAAAACCAAAGCCAATGAACCGGTGCGGATTTACGATTGCAGCGGGCCGTGGGGAGATGAATCGTTTCACGGCGACACCGGGCGCGGCCTGCCCCCGCTGCGCCGCGACTGGGTCTTGCGCCGCGGCGATGTGGAGGAAGTCCCCGGGCGCGCCGTGCGGCCGCTCCGCGCCCGGCCCGGCCGGGTGGTCACGCAACTGCGCTACGCCCGCCAGGGCATCATCACGCCGGAGATGGAGTACATCGCCATCCGCGAAAACATGGGGCGCGAATTTACCGCCTCCAAAGGACCTGGCCAAGACCCGCTGCTGTTCCAGCATCCCGGCCAGTCCTTCGGCGCCGCGATACCCCGGGAAATCACCCCCGAATTTGTCCGCGACGAGGTGGCGCGCGGCCGCGCCATCATTCCCTGCAACATCAACCACCCCGAATTGGAGCCGATGATCATCGGCCGCAATTTCCTGGTCAAAATCAACGCCAACATCGGCAACTCCGCCGTCGCCTCCTCCATTGAGGAGGAAGTGGAAAAGATGCGCTGGGCCATCCAATGGGGCGCGGACACGGTGATGGATTTGTCCACCGGCAAGAACATCCACGCCACCCGCGAGTGGATTCTGCGCAACTCGCCCGTCCCCATCGGCACGGTGCCCATTTATCAGGCGCTGGAAAAAGTCGGCGGCAAAGCCGAGGAACTGACCTGGGAGGTTTATCGCGACACCCTCATCGAACAATGCGAGCAGGGCGTGGATTACTTCACCATTCATGCCGGCGTCCTGCTCCGCTTCATTCCCCTGACCGCGCGGCGCGCCACCGGCATTGTCAGCCGCGGCGGCTCCATCCTGGCCAAATGGTGCCTGGCCCATCACCGGGAAAATTTCTGCTTTGAGCACTGGGACGAAATCTGCGAAATCATGGCCGCCTACGACGTGAGTTTTTCCATCGGCGACGGCCTGCGCCCCGGCTCCATTGCCGACGCCAACGACGAGGCGCAATTCGCCGAACTCCAGGCGCAGGGCGGCCTGACCAGGCGCGCCTGGGCGCGGGGCGTGCAAGTCATGAACGAAGGCCCGGGCCACATCCCTATGCACCTCATCCAGGAAAACATGGCCAAGCAACTCGAATGGTGCCACGAAGCTCCGTTCTACACACTCGGCCCGCTGACCACCGACATCGCCCCCGGCTACGACCACATCACCAGCGCCATTGGCGCGGCCATGATCGGCTGGTATGGCTGCGCCATGCTTTGCTACGTCACGCCCAAGGAACACCTCGGTTTGCCCGACAAGGAGGATGTCAAAGCCGGCGTCATCGCCTACAAGATCGCCGCCCACGCCGCCGACCTGGCCAAGGGCCACCCTGGCGCGCAATACCGCGACAACGCCTTGAGCAAGGCCCGGTTTGAATTCCGCTGGGAGGACCAGTTTAACCTGTCGCTCGACCCGGAAACCGCCCGGGAATTTCACGACCAGACCCTGCCGCAGGAAGGGGCCAAGACCGCCCATTTTTGCAGCATGTGCGGCCCGCATTTTTGCAGCATGAAAATCACCGGGGAAGTGCGCCAATACGCCGCGGAGCAGGGGATCGCCGAGGAAGAGGCGTTGAAAAAGGGCATGGAAGAAAAAGCCCGTGAATTCAGCGAAAAGGGCGGCGAGCTTTACGCGAAGGCATGAAGATCACAGCCAATCCGCCATAGACAGAAGAAAACCACAAGGCTATTATTGAATCATGAGCGCCACCAAAGTTGCCATTACAATGGATGAAACCCTGTTGCAGCGATTGGATAGACTGGTCAAATCCCGGTCTTTCCGCAGTCGCAGTCAAGTCGTTCAGGAAGCCGTGTCCGAAAAGATCAGCCGCATGGACAAAAGCGCCCTGGCCAAAGAGTGCGCCAAGCTCGACCGCACCTTCGAGCAGGCCATGGCCGAGGAAGGACTCGCCACCGAGGTTGCCGCATGGCCCAAATATTGAGGGGCGATATTTATTGGGCCGACCTCGACCCGGCCAAAGGACACGAGCAGTCCGGTCAACGCCCGGTGCTGGTCTTGAGCAACGACATTTTCAATCAGCGCTCCGGCACGGTGATTGCAATGGCCCTGACCAGCCAGCCGCAACGGGCGGGATTTCCCCTCACGCTGGAACTGGACGATGCGAACCTGCCGAAAAAATCCTGGGTGAAAATCAGCCAGATTCGCACGCTGTCCGTCGAGCGATTGAGCCGGAAAATTGGACGGGCTAAACCGGAAGAAGTGGAACTGGCCATCACGGGACTCAACCAAATCGTCGCTCAGTAAGGAGAACTATGACCAGTCCAATGCGCCAGAAACTCGCCCGCGAGCCGTTCG
Organism: Verrucomicrobiota bacterium; assembly: GCA_050011995.1. Taxonomy (GTDB): domain Bacteria; phylum Verrucomicrobiota; class Verrucomicrobiia; order Limisphaerales; family Palsa-1400; genus JBEKOF01. Next base: position 4,937 of record JBEKIA010000115.1, on the reverse strand, counting down.
AGGAGAAAATCCGAAAGGTTTCGCAGTTGATCCGTTTCTCCAAGGCGGTGAACAAATTAGCCCGTGCCGGCCAAGACCGCCGTTCTCCGGGTTCGGGCATCATGGCTAAACAGCCGGACTGAAGATCTCACCAACTGGCACACCCATTGCCAGCCCACTACCATGCCCATCTACGAATTTGCCTGTCCCAAGTGCCGGAGGATTTTCAACTTCCTTTCCAGGAAGGTTGCGCCCGGCCGCCGGCCTTCCTGCCCCAAATGCGGCCATCGCAAAATGACCCGGCAGGTCAGCGCCTTCGCCCACCCGCGCGGCCTCAAGGAGCCGCCCGCCGCCGGCGGCGACGCCGGCCCCGGCGGCCCGCCCATGCCCGACATGGACGATCCGCGCATGATGCGAGCCATGTCCGAAATGGAGCGGGACATGGAACATCTGGACGAGAATAATCCGCGCCACATGGCCCTGATGATGAAAAAAATGAAGGACCTCCTGCCCGCCGGCAGCGTGCCCAAGGATTTTGATGTCGCCATTAAGCGCCTGGAAGCGGGCGAAGACCCCGAAAAAATCGAGCAGGACATGGGCGATGTTCTGGGCGGTTTGATGGGCGGCGACGAAGACACCCCCGGCGCGCCCGGCGGCGCTTACTCCCACGACAGCGGCCTCTACGACATGTAGCCTTCTCGCCAAGCTCGCCGTGCCATCGCCTGCATGACCGCCGCCGCTCATTCCTCCCGCCCGGCTCATCGCGGCATCGCCTCTTCCCGCCTGAAGACCGGCGTTTTCGTGATGACCGGCGCCAACTCCATGGCCACGACCTACTTTTTTTATTACATTTATTTTTACACGCAGGATCAATTCGGTTTCGGGCAATTGCAGAATTTCCAACTGGCGGCGGCGCTGGGGGCGGTCTATGCCGTTTTTGCTTTTTGCGCCGGCCGGTTTGCCCAGCGGGCCGGCTACTTCGCCTCCCTCCGGCTGGGCTTGGGCCTGATGGCCGCCGCCATTCTGCTCGGCAGCCAGATGCAGGCGTTGGGGGCGGCCCTGGCCTTGATCGTCGCGGCCAACATCGGCATGAGCTTCACCTGGCTTTCGTTGGAAAGCTTGATGAGCGAGGGGGAAACGCGCGCACGATTACAAGGCTTGGTCGGCATTTACAACGCCACCTGGGCCGTGGCCGGCGCGCTGGCCTATTGCACCGGCGGCGCGATGCAAAAAAGTTGGGGCCGCCAGAGCCTGTTTTTCGTCCCGGCCGGTTTGCTTTTCCTGGAAATGATTTTTTCACTTTGGCTGGAGAAACAGGTCAACAACCAGCCGCCGGTGGCGCGGGACAAACCCGGCCTCCCGATTGCGCCTGCCGCCGAAGGCCGCGCCTCTCCGGTGTCGGCCCGCACTTTTCTGAAAATGGCCTGGCTGGCCAACCCGCTGGCCTACCTGGCCATCAATACTATTATTGCCACCATTCCGACCCTGGCCCGCCATTTCCAGCTCAGTGAAGCCCTGGCCGGCGTGGTTTGCTCCCTCTGGCTTTTCTCCCGCGCGGGGGCCTTCCTGCTGCTGCGGCTTTGGCCGGGGTGGCACTACCGGTTTCGTTTCCTGGCCGGCGCGTTTGTGGTGATGATTCTTTGTTTTGGCGGCATGTTGCTGGCGTCGGCCCTGTGGGTCTTGGTGATTTCCCAGGCGGTTTTGGGTCTGTCCTTCGGTTTGATATATTATTCCTCGCTGTTTTATTCCATGGACGTGGGCGAAACCAAAGGGGAGCACGCCGGCATCCACGAGGCGGTCATCGGCGCCGGCACCTGCGGCGGGCCGGCCCTCGCGGCCGCCGCCCTGCTCCTCTTTCCCGCTCATCCGTCCAGCGGCGCGCTGGCTGTCTGTCTGCTGTTGTTGTGCGGCTTGGGCGGCTTGTTCTGGCTGCGCTACAGGAGGACGGAGGCTTGACAAGCCGGCGCGGGGCGACTCAATTTCAAGACGTATGTCATTGCTTGCTGGAAAAATCGGGCTGGTGTTTGGCGTGGCCAACCAACGTTCCATCGCCTGGGCCATCGCCCAGGCCTGGCACAAGGCGGGCGCCACGCTCGCCTTCACCTACCAGGGCGAACGTCTCAAGGCCAACGTCGAGGAGCTCGCCTCCACCTTCGGCCCCGACACTTTGATTCTGCCCTGTGATGTCACCAAAGACGATCAAATCGCCGCCGTCTTTTCCCAGGCCGCCCAAAAATTCGGCGCGCTGCACCTGCTGCTCCACTCCGTCGCCTTCGCTCCCCGCGAGGCGCTGGAGGGCGAATTCACCAACACCACCCGCGAGGCCTTCCGCATCGCCCTGGATGTCAGCGCCTATTCGCTGGTCGCCCTGGCCCGGAACGCCGCCCCGCTCATGACGGGCGGGGGGAGCATTGTCGCCATGAGCTATTACGGTTCGGTGAAAGTCGTTCCCCGCTACAACGTCATGGGAGTGGCCAAGGCCGCCCTGGAATCCAGCGCGCGCTATCTGGCCTACGAACTCGGCCCGAAAAAAATCCGCGTCAACTGCCTCAGCGCCGGCCCTGTCAATACCCTGGCCGCCCGCGGCATCGCCGGCTTTTCCGACATGCTCAAACACTACGAAGCCCGCGCCCCGTTGAAACGCAATGTCCTGCCCGATGAACTGGGCGCCGCCGGCCTTTTCCTGGCCAGCGACGGCGCCGCCGCCATCACCGGCCAGGTCCTCTACGTGGATTGCGGCTACCAGATCATGGGGATGTGAGGAATGGAGAATGGTGAATTGTGAATGGTGAATGGAGAAATTCCGTGTAACCTCTCCCCGCCGATGTCTCAGGAAAGGGTATGAGTGAACCATCTGATCCAAAACGGTGTCCCAAATGCGGGCTGCCGATTCCCGGCGACGCGCCGCAAGGGCTGTGTCCCAAGTGCGTCCTTCTCCAGGCCTCCCTTCCCACCGGCGGAGCAAAAGGCGGACCCGCGCCTTCGCGGGCGGAAGTTGCGGCGGCGTTTCCGCAACTGGAAATCCTCGAACTGATCGGCCAGGGCGGCATGGGATTTGTCTTCAAGGCGCGCCAGCCGAAACTGGAACGCCTGGTCGCGCTGAAGATTCTGCCGCAGGCGCTGGCGGCGGATCCGGCGTTCGCGGAACGGTTCACGCGCGAAGGCCGCCTGCTGGCGCGGCTGAATCATCCCAACATCGTCGCCATTCACGATTTCGGCCAAGCCGGCAGCTTCTTCTACCTGTTGATGGAATTCGTGGATGGCGTTAATTTGCGCCAGGCGATGCGGGCGGGCCGGTTCACGCCGGCCCAGGCGCTGGCGGTCGTGCCCAAAATTTGCGAGGCGCTGCAATTCGCGCACGACGAAGGCATTCTGCATCGCGACATCAAACCGGAGAACATCCTGGTGGATGTCCGGGGCCGGGTGAAGATCGCCGATTTTGGCATTGCGAAATTGGTGGAGGATGCGCAGCCAGGGGGCACGCTGACCGGCAGCGGCGCGATGCTGGGCACGCCGCATTACATGGCGCCGGAACAATTGGAAAAACCGGGCACGGTGGATCATCGGGCGGACATCTATTCGCTGGGCGTGGTCTTTTACGAAATGCTCACGGGCGAATTGCCGCTGGGCCGGTTTCAACCGCCGTCGCACAAGGTGGAAATGGACGTGCGGCTGGATGAGGTGGTCTTGCACGCGCTGGAGAAGGAGCCGTCGCGGCGTTACCAGCAAGCCAGTCAAGTGAAAACCGCCGTGGAGACCATCGCCGGCGGGCAGCCGCCGCCCGCGCCGGTTTCGCCCGCGCCGCCGCCGGATCGCTTTTGGCGGCGCATGGCGGTGGCGATGGCGGTGCTGTGTCTGGTGTTGATTGTGCTCGTCATCGGCTTTGCAAGGCAATTGCACCTGGCCAACCAAAGGCCTGTGGCCAGTGCGCCCACTCCGAGCGAGGAGACACTCCTGCTCAGGTCGCTGTTGGCTGCGCAAAAGGCTGCGGCAAGCTCGCCAAAGCCTGTGGCCAGCGCGCCCAGTCCGAGCGAGGAGACGCTTCTGCTCCGGTCGCTGTTGGCCGCGCAAAAAGCTGCGGCAAGCTCGCCAAAGGCTTCGGTTCCTGGCGGCGGGACGGAAGAGGAGGCCGCGCCTTTGGTGTTCGATTCGCAGCTCGTTGTTGGGCAAGATCACCAGGCGCTGATTTGGCATGCCCGATGTCTGATTCCCGCAGACCACCTGGCGCGACTGGTATTTGTGGTATGGAGCAATGGCGTTCCCGCCATCCAGCCGCGGTTAAGCGGTTATCTCAAAGCCACTCAGAAGCCGGTCGTGTTGCAAGACATGCAGTGGACATGCGACAAGAAAAGAGTCGGGCCTGATGGAGCAACGAACACGGCGGCATGGTACGTCTATCTGGGTTGGCTTTACACAGCCGCCGGCGGGATTTCGAATCAGCCTCCCAGTCGCAAGTTGGAAACCGCTCCTCGATCCGTTCTCCATTCCGGGCATCAGCTTGCCATTCGTCTGGCAGAATTCGATCGGACCGCCGGTTTCGCAAGCAATGGCTGGTCTGGGGTGGAGATACGCTTGTTTCTTCAACCCCTCACATCGCCCGCCGTGCGGACCGATCCCAACGAGGTCGAGGGCGCCAATTATGTGGCAGGATTCGGTCTGGACGGGGAGTCGGAAAGTTCGATCCTCAAGCTGATAAAGGAGCTTCCCATTGAGCCGCAACCCGTCGAGAAGAGTCCGTGAGAAATGTAACATTCGCACTGAGTCAGTCTTGGACGGTAGGGCGAGACTCTGTCGAGCCGTGACTTTTTCCCCGCGAAATCGAATTTCGGCTCGACAGAGGGCATGTGACCACCGCATGGGTTACAGAGGGTGACCACCGCATGGGTTACACTTTGCGGCACAAATGCCTTGGAAAAAGAACTCCGACCAGGAGCAGCGTTGGGGATTTGTCCAATTAG
>JBEKIA010000114.1:0-13203 GCA_050011995.1 Verrucomicrobiota bacterium | reverse complement strand
TTGGTTTTTGAACGATTTGTTGGCAGCGAAGTTCATGTCGATAGCAAGGCCTTCGCTCCAGAATGCTTGAAAAACAAGGGTTTTTACGAGGTTCCTCTCCGGATAGCTGGACACCAGTGCGCAGCAGCGCCGCCCTACCAAAGACGTGAAGAATTCTCTCCTGCAACCTCTCAAAAACACCTTCGGCGGCAAGCCCGGCTGGTTATTCGGGCGCGCCGAAGATGTTTTCGATCTTGGCGGGCCTTCTGGAAGGGGCCACCCACCCCACCCACCACTCGTCGCCGTACCAGATTTCTCCCGGCCAGCGCCAAAGCGTGCCGTCAGCCGCCAGAGTCACGATCTCACGCTGCACAACGCCCAGCGCGACCCAATCCTGGTGCGTTCCCAGCCGCTCGGGGGGATCTTGCAGCAGCTCCGTGGGGGGGCGCGGGTGATTTCTTTCACGCATGCTTGGTCGGGTGTCGAGATTCCATTTCCAGATCGAGCCGTCGGTTTTCAGCGCCACCAATTGCCATTCTCCGCTTGAGACAGCGGCCCAATTCGTGTCTTTGCCGATTTGCACAAGCCCCAGCGGACTGGTCCAAGTCCTTCCACTGGCCTGGTACAACGCCCACTGGCTCAGAAGATACGGGTCAAAAACCGGTAACTCGTACCGCAGCGTTCCATCGTCACATACGCCAATCTCCATCTGCGGACCGATTTCATACGAGCCCAGGCTTTGGAATTGGACATGATCCAATGTCGGCATCCGGATGGCCGCGGTCCCTGGAGCGAGTTCCACCTCCAGGTTTCTCAGGACCTGGACATCATTGGATTCAGGCTCGCGCAAAGCCCACGCGCGGCCGTCTTGTTTCCATGCGTAGATTGAACGGTATCCCCGAAGAATCCGCGCCCAGTCGGATTCCGCGCCTAGCCGCAGCGGCGCAACCTCGCGCAGTCCCACATAGACCCTGGTTTCATAAATATTGGTTCCCCAGCGCCACAGCGTGCCGTCGCGCTTCAAAAGGACCAGCCTCCCATGGAGATCGTGCTCCAGGCTCTGCCAATTCGTTTCGACGCCGAATGGAACCAACGGCGGCGACTGTTCCAGCGGCTGCTGGCGGTTCCAACGACGGCGCGGTTTTTCGGAAATCCAGAGACTTCCGTCGGATCGAATCGCGGCCGTTTCGAAAAAGTTCGCATAGCCATCCACCCAATTCGAGCCGGGGACGAAATGATATCCGCCCAGGCTGAACCAGGCGGATTCGTCAACGACGCGATCCTCCCAGAGTCTCCCGTCCGGCAACACAACGGCCAGCCCATTGAAGGAGCTGCGGAACAAGACGGGCTTGCCGGCAGGAAGTCTTGCCGGTCCGTGCGCCCCCTCCAGCGGCATGGCCAGTTCCCAGACGCGATGGTAAAGGGCCGCCGCCGCCCCGGAAACCAAAACGAGAACGGCGGTCAATCCCAGAATGTTCCGGCGCCACCGGCGTCCGCTCTCGAAGACATGGCGAAAGTTGCCATAAGCCAGCCAAAGGACTGCCGCCGTCAGCGCCGGAAGGGCCATGACCGGCCACAACCGCCATCCAAAGGCTTCGTGCCAGCCGGATCCGATGCCCCAAATCATCCAAAACACGAGGGCCGCAACCCCTCCCGCCCCCAGCGCCGGCACCACGCCGCGCGTCAGCGTGGAGGCATAAAACCCGGTCAGCGAAAGAGCCAGGAAGACCAGGAACACTTCGACAAGCCCCGCCCCCTGGAAAGTAATTCCCATCACCTCCAGGTGTGCTCCGGCCCCAATCGAGCCGGCCATCCCCTCGCATACGCAGAGCAGCGCCGCGCTCAACAAACCGCCTGCCACCAGCACAATAAGCATTTTGACGCCAAATTGGACGCGGCGCGAAATGGGCAGGGACAAAAGGCCGTCGAACGTGCCGAATTGGCGCTCTTCGGCCACGCTTTGGCTGCCGACCAGCAACGGCACAAAAAGCCACACTATGCCAAACATCTGCAACGCAAAGAGCGTATTCTTGCCGAGAACGTCAGCCCCGGCCTTGCGCAACACCACGGCTCCCAAATGCGCGACAAACAGGACTGCCATGCCTGCCAGAGTGACTTGCAGCAATTGCAATTCCTTCAGAAACAACGCCGCCCAGGGCCTGTGCTCCCGCAAAGCGGATTTCCCCGCGGCGGCCCGCCTGCGGCCAATCGAAACCACGCCACCGGTCCACGCCGTGTCCTGCAGGCGAAGAAATTGCCGCCGGGCCAGGAAAAATGCGGCCACCGCATAAAGGCACGTCGCCGCAACCATGATCCGGTCGGTTCCCCAGAGCGACCCGATGACGCCGATCGCCATCGGCATCAGGAGAGCGAGCCAAAAAGCCGCGGCCACCTGCCGCAGCAGCAACGTCATCCACAGGCCGCCGGCCGTCAAAACGACGGCGAAAAACCCGGCGATGGCCAATTCCTCCGGCGGCACGGACCGCGCCGGATGGAGGCTGGAGCACAGATTGCACGAGAGCAACCAAGCGTCAAAGACCAGGCCCAGGCAGACCGCCAGCACCCCGGCTTTAGTCCACCAGATGCGGGCGCGCTCCAACGGTTGCGCCAGGATGAAAGGAAGCGTTTTCAGGCCAAACTCGCGCCCGAATGAGGAGAGCGCCAGCATCATGGCCCCGAACCAAAAAAGGAAACCAGGCGTAGCGCCGGGGTTCCGGGGATCGAAGGGCAGGAGCCAGACCGGCAGGATGGCCAGGGCCAGCGCCCCGGCAAAGGCCGGCAGCAGCAGCCGGATTTCTTTTCGCACGAGCGTTTTCATTTCTTGACAGCGGCCAGGGTTCCCGCGGCCACGAAAATCTCCTCCAGGCTGAGCGAGTCGCAACGCAATTCATCGGGGTGGCAGGCCCGCAGCTTTTCCAGCAATTGCTCCCGATTGCCGTCGGCCAGAATCTCCATGTCCGGGCCGTCCTGCCGGACCTGGAGCGCGCCGGCGAGATCCAGGCCGGCAGGCGGTTGCGGAAAGCTGACGCGGATTTTTTGGAACCGGTCCCGCGCCTGGTCCGCCGGCATGGTCAGCAGTTCGCGCCCTTGTTCGATGATGGTGAACTCGTCTATCAACCCTTCAAATTCGCCGATCAGGTGGGTGGAGACAAACACCGTGCGGTGTTCGGGATCGGCGGCGTGATACGCGCCGATGACGGCCTGAATAAACTCGCGGCGCACGATGGGGTCCAGCCCCGAGGTCGGTTCGTCCAGCACCAGCAACTCCGGCTCGGGACAGACCGCGCCGATCAAAGCCAGTTGTGTCTTCTGCCCTTTGGAGAGATGGCTCGTCTTTTGGCGGCGGTCGAGGTGGAAACGATTCAGCAAGTCCGCCTCCATTTCGCGATTCCAGCGCGGCCGAAACGCGGCGATGAAACTCAGGGTCTCGTCCACCGTCATCCACGGGTAGAAGGCCACGCTGTCAGGCACGTATGAGAGACGCGACTTGACCGCGACTTCCTGCCGTTGCGGGTCCAGGCCGAAGACCCGCGCGGTCCCGGAAGTGGGCTGCAACAAGTTGAGGAGGCACTTGATGGTTGTCGTTTTTCCCGCGCCGTTGCGCCCGAAGAATCCGTAACAGCGCCCCGGCTGGACGGTGATGTTCAGGCCGTTGACGGCCTCCAGATGGCCGTAGCGGCGGCTGAGATGGACGATTTCAATGACGGGCGTTTCCGTTTTCATAATGATGGATTTGTCTTCATTTGCCGTCGTGGGCGGCGGAGGCTTTGCTCTCGAAGTAATCGAGCCGTTCCCGCACCAGGGCCAGGAACTTCTCGCGGTCGAAGCGCAGGTGATGGGCCATGACGACCGCTTCGTCTATCTCGGTCAAGAGGAGCCGCTGGCGCGTCTGCTGGGTGAGGGCGGAATGGTTGTTCTTGAGGAAGAAGCCTTTGCCCGGGAGGGTTTCGATAAGCCCCTGGGCTTCCAATTCGGCGTAGGCGCGGGCGATGGTGTTGCGGTTGATGCGCAATTCCTCCGCCAGCGGGCGGAGCGAAGGGAGGGGATCGCCGGGCCGCAGCCGCCCGGAAGCGGCGGCGTAGCGGATTTGATCGGCCAGTTGCAAATAGACCGGCTTGCCCGCCTGGAAATCAACTTGAAAAATCATAATCTGTCCACTGTTACGCAACACTATGACAGTTCGCGCCGGTTGTCAAGCGGGAAAATTGCAACTTTTTCTTGCAGGGTAGGGCGGGCAGTCCCCTGCCCGCCCTACCTTGTCCGCCTGGAACCCAAATCCTCGCCTAACGATGGCAGCATTCCACGAAGATCGCGCGAAATATGCAGGTTCAAAAACCGTGCCAATACAGAAAACAGAGGAAACCGCGAAATACGCGAAATACGCGAAACCGGAAAACTTTCGAGGGAAGGGTCTGGATTTTTCGCGTATTTCGCGTATTTCGCGGTTCAAAGAATTTCTTGGGCGAGGATTTGGGCTGGAATGGAGGCGCTTGTTTCCGCGCCCGGCTTCCATTAGCCTCCGCCTGTCATGTCTGAATCTTACATTCAAAATCTGTTCGCCGAGCGCATCGGCGGAAAAAATTACGGCAAGTCCACAGCCCTCTATAAATTTGAAAAAATCAAACGCGCCAAGCGCGCCGCCCTCGCCGCCCATCCCGGCGCCGAAATCATTGATCTGGGCGTGGGCGAGCCGGACGAAATGGCCGTGCCGGAGGCGGTCGCGCAACTGGCGCAGGAGGCGCGCCGCCCGGAAAATCGCGGCTATGCGGACAACGGCGACAGCGTCTTGAAGGAGGCCGCCGCCCGGTATCTGGAAAAGGTTTGCGGCGTCAGCGGCATCAATCCCGAAACCGAAGTCATGCACTCCATCGGGAGCAAGGCGGCTCTTTCCATTTTGCCCGCCGCCCTGATCAACCCCGGGGATGTGGTCTTGATGACCACGCCCGGCTATCCGGTTTTTGGCGCGCACGCCCGCTATTATGGCGGCCGGGTCCATAATCTGCCGCTGGTGGCGGCCCGCCGTTTTTTGCCCGATCTTTCCTCCATCCCGCCCGATGTTTTGGGCAAAGCCAAGGCGCTGGTGCTCAATTATCCGAATAACCCGACGGGCGCGAGCGCCACGCCGGAGTTTTTCGCCCAAGTGGCCGCCTTCGCCAAAGAGCACCGGCTGGCGGTCATCCATGACGCCGCTTACGCCGCCCTGGTGTTTGAAGGCAAGCCGCTGAGTTTTCTGGCCGCGCCGGGGGCGAAGGAGGTGGGCGTGGAACTGCATTCCGCCAGCAAAAGCTTCAACATGACGGGCTGGCGTTGCGGATTTGTCGCCGGCAATGAATTGCTGGTGCGGGCTTACGGGGATGTCAAGGACAACACCGACTCCGGCCAGTTCCTGGCCATCCAACATGCGGCCGCTTATTGTTTTGATCATCCGGAAATCACCGCCAAGATCGCGTCCAAGTATTCCCGGCGGATGAGCGGCCTGGTGGAAGTCCTGAAAAAGGCCGGTTTTAACGCGGTCAAACCCAAAGGCTCTTTTTTCCTCTATGTCCCGGCCCCGAAAGCGGCGGTCTTGCCGGACGGCCGCCGTCTGGAATTCCAGGATGCCGGGGAAGTTTCGCAATGGCTCATTACGGAAAAGCTGATCTCCACCGTGCCGTGGGACGATGCGGGCGCGTGTCTGCGTTTCAGCGTGACTTTCGTGGCCAAAGACCAGCCCGACGAGGAGCGTGTCTTGCGCGAAGTGGCTTGGCGGCTGGCGGATGTGGCGCTGGAATTTTAATTCGGGGTACGGGGGGAAGGTAGGGCGAGACTCTGTCGAGCCGTGACTTTTTCCCAGGTAATCGAGCTTCGGCTCGACGGAGTCTCGCCCTACCGTCAAAAACTGAAAACCGGGGCGTTACCCCAGCCGCTCCAGTTCGCTTTGCAGCGCGATCTGAAAGTCCTGGAGGTCGGCGGCGGAGGGCTTGTAGCCTTTTTCCGCCGGAGCCAGTCCCAGCCGGCCCATTTGGTCCAGGTACCAGTCGGCGCTTTTGCCATCGCTGAATTGGACCTTGCCGCTGACCATCGCGCCGGCCCGGGTGATTTGGTCCACCGTCAGGCGGACTTTGCCGGCGGGTGGATTGCGCGGCGGCAAATCGTCCGCGGCTTTTGCGGCGGGAGGGGCGGCGGTTGGAGGCGGCGGCGGGGCGGGGTCTTTGGGAGTCAATTTGAGATCGTCCACCAGCAGCCGCACCTCGAGGTAGGTCTGGCGCAAGCCCCATTGCGCCTCCATCCGTTTTTGAATGTCGGCGATTTTCAGCCCCTCGTCAATCCAGGCGGCCACTTGTTTTATTCTTGTCTCGTCCAAATTCATGGCAGGAACCGTAACACGCCCGCCCGCGTTTGACACGAACCGAATTGCGGAAAGTTAAAAATGGTGGAAAGCCGGAGCGGCGTTGACAGCGTGACAGAATGATGTAAGATTCATCCATGAAGACCGATACCTATCCATTGGCCATGCCGCCCGATCTTCTGGGAGAGGTGCGGCAGGCGTCGCAGGATTTGGGTTTGTCCATGGCGGACATCATGCGGCAGAGCATGAAGCTGGGTTTGCCCAAACTGCGCGCTCAGTTGTCCCCCGATCCTCTAAAAAACTTGAAGCCGTTGTCGAGAGCGGAGTCCCGCCGCTGCTACCAGCAACCGAACCGCGAATTTGACGCGCTGGAACATCACCTCGCCGGCTTGCCCTCCCCGCCCCCCGACGCGGAATGAAAGCATGGGACATTTTCAGTTGGCAGGCGCCCGGCTGGCCGGAGCCGCATCCGGCGGTCATTGTGTCCCACCCCGGCCGGGTTGCCAACAAACCGGACGTGACGGTGATAATATGCGCTTCGCGCAGGGCCATCCGGCAACCGGAACCCAACGAGGTGATTCTCGATGAGAACGACGGCCTCGACTGGCCGACCCTGTGCAAGTGCGACCTGCTCTACACAATCCAAAAAACAAATCTGGCGAATCGGCGCGGGGCGGTCAGCGCCGAGCGCAGAAGGCAGATCATTATGACCATCAATCGCGTCAATGGCTGGCTTTGAAGCAGCCCGCGAACGGCTGCTCAAGGCCGATGTGAAATATCGTTTCTCAATGGATATGGCTTGTCTCAAATCCGAGTAACCGGCGTGACGCTTAACGAAGAAAAAACAAAGCAAAGGAGTTCAAATATGGAAATCAAACGAAGCGGTTCACAGCCTTCCAACAAAGGACCGGCGGATTATTTCACCGGCACCGTGCGCATTGACTCCCCGTTTAAGGGAACCGATCCCGCGCGCATCGGCGGCGCGATTGTCACGTTTGAGCCGGGCGCTCGCACCGCCTGGCACACCCATCCCCTGGGGCAGACTCTGATCGTGACAGCCGGTTGTGGCAGGGTGCAGCGTTGCGGTGGCCCCATTGAGGAAATCCGGCCGGGTGACGTGGTCTGGATTGCGCCCGGCGAGAAGCATTGGCATGGCGCGCCGGCAACCACGGCGATGACCCATATCGCCATCGCGGAGGCGCTCGACGGCAAGGTCGTTGATTGGATGGAAAAGGTCAGCGACGAACAATACGAGGCCTGACTAACCTATTGCCGCGCTTGCGGTTAGGAATGGTGCCAGTGGCCGGACTTGATCAAGCGGCCGGTTCGTAGTTCAAATAGGGGCCGAGCCATTTTTCCACGGCGCGCAGGTCCATTCCTTTGCGGCGATGGTAATCGAGCACCTGGTCGCGGCCCAGTTTTCCCACCCCGAAATACTGGGAGCGGGGATGGGCAAAATAAAGCCCGCTGACGCTGCTGGCGGGCCACATGGCGCCGCTTTCGGTCAGCTTGATGCCGGTGTTTTCTTCCACGTCCAGCAGTTTCCAGAGCGTCCACTTTTCCGTGTGGTCGGGGCAAGCCGGATAGCCGGCGGCGGGACGGATGCCGCGATACTGTTCCTCGATCAATTGCTCCACGGTGAGATTTTCATCCTTGCCATAACCCCATTCGGCGCGGACGCGCCGGTGCAGGTATTCGGCAAAAGCTTCCGCCAAACGGTCGGCCAGGGCCTGGGCCAGGATGGCGTTGTAGTCGTCGTGGCCGGCCTTGAATTGGCGGGCCAGTTCGTCCGCGCCCAGGCCGGCGGTAACCGCGAAAGCGCCGAGGTAATCCTGCCCGGCCTCCCTGGGGGCGATGAAATCGGCCAGGCACAGATTGGGCTGGCCGTCGGGCTTCTCGATTTGCTGGCGCAGGAAATGGAAGGTGGCCGGGGCAGGAGCCCGCGCGGCGCCGGCCTGGACTTCCACGTCGTCGCCCGCCGAATTGGCGGGGAAAAAACCATAGACGCCGCGCGCCGTCAACAATTTTTCACGCGCGATCCGGTCCAGCAGTTGCCGGCCGTCGTGGAACAGGGTGCGGGCTTCCGCGCCGTATTTGGGGTGGTCGAGAATGGCCGGGTAACGTCCGCGCAGTTCCCAGGTGTGGAAAAACGGCGACCAATCTATGCACGCAACCAGTTCCTCCAGCGGAACGGACTCGAGCCGGCGGATTCCGGTGAATTCCGGCCGGGCCATGTCCTCCGCCTTCCATTGGATTTTGGCCGCCCGCCGCCGCGCCTCTTCGATGGGGAGGAGCTGGACATTCTGGCCGGCGTGCTGGCGGCGGATCTTCTCCTGGTCCTCGCGGTTCAGGCAAGCGAAGGCCGGCTTGAGTCCGGGATTGATCAGTTGCCCCACCACCCCGACGGCGCGCGAGGCGTCCACCACATGGACCACCGGCTCATCGTAATGGGGCGCGATCTTGACCGAGGTGTGCGCCTTGCTGGTGGTGGCGCCGCCGATCAACAGGGGCAGGGAAAAGCCTTCCCGCTTCATCTCCCGGGCCACATGCGCCATCTCGTCGAGCGAAGGGGTGATCAAGCCGCTCAGGCCGATCATGTCCACCTGGAGTTCACGGGCGGTCTGAAGAATGGTTTCGCACGGCACCATCACGCCCAGATCAATAATCTGGTAATTGTTGCAGCCCAGGACGACGCCGACGATGTTCTTGCCGATGTCATGCACGTCGCCTTTGACGGTGGCCATGAGGATTTTTCCCTGCGCCTGTGGGGCGGGGCCGCCGGCCTGCTTCTCCGCCTCCAGGAACGGCAGGAGCCAGGCGACGGCTTTCTTCATCACGCGCGCGCTTTTGACGACCTGCGGCAAAAACATCTTGCCGGAGCCGAAAAGGTCGCCCACGACGCCCATGCCGGCCATGAGCGGGCCTTCGATGACCCGCAGCGGGCGGCCCAGTTTTTGCCGCGCCTCCTCGGTGTCCGCGTCAATGAACTCCACGATGCCCTTGACCAGGGCGTGGGCCAGGCGTTCCTCGACCGTTCCCCGGCGCCATTCGTCCACAGCCGTTTCCCCCTTTTCCTTCTTTTTGACAGATTCGGCGAATTTGACCAGGCGCTCCGTGGCGTCGGGGCGGCGGTTGAGCAGGACGTCCTCGACCAGTTGGAGGAGGTCCGCGGGAATTTCCTCGTAGATGCCGAGCATGCCGGCGTTGACGATGCCCATGTCCAGCCCCGCCTTGACGGCATGATACAGGAAGGCGGTGTGCATGGCTTCGCGCACGGCGTCGTTGCCGCGGAAGGAAAAGGAAATGTTGCTGATGCCGCCGCTGACCTTGGCGCCGGGCAGGTTTTGCTTGATCCAGCGGGTGGCCTCGATGAAATCCACCGCGTAATTGTTGTGCTCGTCCAGGCCCGTGGCGACGGTAAGGACATTGGGATCAAAAATAATGTCCTGCGGCGGGAAGCCCGCCTGCCCTGTCAGCATTTGGTAGGCGCGGGAGCAAATCTCCTTGCGGCGTTCGAGGCTGTCGGCCTGGCCGCGCTCATCAAAGGCCATCACCACCACGGCCGCGCCGTAGCGCCGGGCCAGGCGGGCCTGCTGCAGGAATTTTTCCCCGCCTTCCTTGAGGCTGATGGAGTTGACCACCGCCTTGCCTTGGACGCACTTCAGCCCGGCCTCGAGCACCGCCCATTTTGAGCTGTCAATCATGATGGGCACACGGGAAATATCCGGCTCCGAGCCGACGAGGTTCAGGAAATGGGTCATGGTTTTGACGCCATCGAGCATCCCCTCGTCCAGGTTGACGTCAATGATTTGCGCCCCATTTTCGACCTGCTGCCGCGCCACGGCGAGGGCCTCCTCGAATTGGCCGCCCAAAATGAGTTTGGAAAAGCGGGGCGAACCGGTGACGTTGGTGCGCTCGCCGATGTTGACGAAATTGGTTTCCGGCCGGATGACCAGCGCTTCCAGGCCGCTGAGACGCAGGCACGGCGGGACTTGCGGCGGCACGCGCGGCGGGAACCGGCGCACCGCGCCGGCGAGGGCCTTGATATGCGCGGGAGTGGTGCCGCAACAGCCGCCGACGATGTTCAGCCAGCCGGCCCCGGCCCATTCGGCCAGTTGGGGCGCAAACGATTCGGGAGTTTCAGGATAGCCGGTGGGCGAGAGCGGATCGGGCAAGCCGGCGTTGGGATAGGCGCTGACATAGATCGGGGCCAGCCCGGATAGCTCCTCGATGTAAGGCCGCAACTCCTTCGGCCCCAGCGCGCAATTCAGGCCGATGCTCAACAGGGGAAAATGCGAAACGGAAACCAGATACGCCTCGATGGTCTGCCCGGAAAGCGTCCGGTTGTTGTTCTTCTGCGTCAGCGCGAAGGACAGCATCACCGGGACGGCGGGCAACGTGTCAAATATATCGGCGATGGCGAAGAGCGCCGCCTTGGAATTGAGCGAGTCAAAGACCGTTTCCACCAGCAGCAAATCCACCCCGCCCTCCAGCAAGGCGCGCGCCTGCTCCCGGTACGCTTCCGCCAATTGATCGTAGGTCGCCGCGCGGGCGGCGGGATGGTTGACATCGGACACCATGGACGCGCTCCGGGTGGTCGGGCCGATCGCGCCCGCGACAAAACAGGTCCGCCCGGGGCCGGCGGCCATGACCGCCTCGGCCGCGGCGCGGGCGTTCCTGGCGCCGGCCAGATTCAATTCGGCAACCAGCGATTCCATGCCATAATCGGCCATGGAAATCGCGTTGGAGTTGAAGGTGTTCGTTTCGATGATGTCCGCGCCGGCCTCAAGGTATTGGCGGTGGATCGCCTGAACAACCTGGGGCTGGGTTAAATTGAGCAGGTCATTGTTGCCCTTGACATCGCGCGGCCAGGTCTTGAAACGCTCGCCGCGATAGCCGGCTTCATCCAGGCGGCAGGTCTGGATCATCGTTCCCATTGCTCCGTCAATAATAACGATTCGCTCCCGCAAAAGCTGGAGCAGCGCCGCGGCGCGGCCTGGGAATGGCGGGTGGCCGTCGTTCAACATGGGCAGAGCATAAACCAGCCGGAGGCTTGCGCAAGCTTAAAATCAACGCATCCTGATATGAGGATATGTAACAATCAGGAAATGGCTCATAAGCGCGAACTTGCGGAGGGATTGATCACAGGGCACACACCGGCCACAAGATGGCAGCATGGAAAAACTCCCAGGCTGCCTGGCTATTGCTTCTTTGCGCGCGGGCGCGGCTTGATGGATTGCCAGACAACGGCGCCACAAGCGACAACCGTGACAGCCATCGAAACCCCAAACAGCACCAATGGGATGTCCACAAACTCTGTGTTCACGCCCATACTCTGCCACATTGTCACAGAATTGCAACCTATTTGTCACGCAATCGTCACATTTCGCAAATCCCAACCGCCTTCCCGCCTCCACCGGAATCGCCGGGTTTCGTGGACAGCCGGACGCAATGGCGTTGAAGCCACTTCCATTCTGATTTACGCAAGTCGTTGATAATCAGCATGGCGGAGAGGGGGGGATTCGAACCCCCGGTACAGTTTAACCCGTACAACGGTTTAGCAAACCGGTGCTTTCAGCCACTCAGCCACCTCTCCAACCAATTGAATATAAACAACTTAAGCTTGTCCTGCCAACCACTGTTGTTGAACCACAGCTTAACGACACAAACCGGCGCTCTCTCCAACTTCTTCCACCCGAGCAGCTCCATACGGGCCGGAATGCGGCAACCACGGCAACGTGCCAAACCTGGCGTGAAGAATGTGGCATTCATTGCGGCGAGGTCAAGCCCAAAGGTGGACACCGGCAAGAAAATTCCTGCGGGTGGAAGTGACCGGCTCCCGATGCGCCCCGTCCAGATTATTGACAAGTAATGCGTTGCGCCGGCCCGTTCCATCCAGAACGCTTTCCAGAGCGATCCCCCCTTGCCAATGCCGAGGTTGGTCTTACCATTTTGGCATGCGCGAGACCATTACTTTCCGCCCCAGACGGTCCAAGAGGCAACTGCAGCAAGCCTTTGGCAACCTGAGTGAAAAGCTCAATGATTGGTCGAGCGCGAATTGTCGCCCGCCCCGCCGCCGGATTGGCGGGAAGTGCTAAAGCGGCCCGCGCCGCCAGCCGACCCGAAAGCTTACGAGCTATGCCTCAGACCCGAATAGCCTTTGCCGATACCAACTGGCTCTTCTCCCTCTATTACCAAACTCGTTTCTCAATTTCGACTCCGCCAGCGGTTGCCGGGCCGTCGCTCACGCCTGCGGCTTGAGGCTGTTCCCGGAACCATCCCCGGAGGACCGCACATGGCTTCGCAGAATTGGGCGTGGCAAGTGAACGCCCTTTTCTTGGACGAGGCGCCGGCCCGATGGGAGGAAACCGAGCCACCAGCGACGAGACAAATTGTGGGATGACGCAAGAAAACAAAAATATGCGGTTATGTGGGACTGACCCCTACCCTGTCGGCGGTCCCACGGGGAAGATGGTCGGCCAAAAAACGGCAAAAAGAAAGGGTTGCCAGCAGCAAAGGGCGTGTTATATTCAAATAGAACATGATGAAACAAGAACCTGAAAACTTGCCTGATTGATATGAAAACGTTTGGCAAATTCCTGAAAGAAAAACGCCTGGCCATGAATTTGAGTTTGCGCGAGTTTGCTCGGAAGGTCGGCCTGCAGCCGTCCAATTACTGCAATGTGGAAGCGGAGGTGCTGCCGCCGCCGCCAGCGGAGGGGCTGGAAAGGATCGTCAAGGCGCTGGAGTTGACAAAAGGAAGCAAAGATTTTGAAACCTTCTACGACCTGGCCGCAAAAGGGCGCGATGAGGTTCCGGCGGACGTCGCAGAATTTGTGAAGGAAAACGACCTGATTCCAGCAATGCTGCGGACAGTCGAAAACGAAAACGTAACC
>JBEKIA010000113.1:0-13215 GCA_050011995.1 Verrucomicrobiota bacterium | reverse complement strand
TTTCGGAAGGGCTTTGAAACACGGAATGAACGGCAGACAAGTAAAAATAGAAGTGACAGCAAGCCGCAAAAGTCGCGCTTATTTTCAGCGCTCCGTGGTCTAAAGAATGGGGTCCACCTCAACGCAACCACCTTGCACTCGCGACAGAGCGCAATCACTGCGCCTCGCTTAGGCGTCTTCGCGACAGCCTCAAAAGGTTCGCGCTTCATTTGTCACGAAGTTGTCACCGCCCGAACTCGAAGTCAAGCCCCCATATCAAAACGGATTCCCTGACGCTTCCATCAAAGCGCCCTGCAAATCCGCTTCTGTCGCTGGTCCCACATCAATGTTGTCCGCTTCCGCTGGCTGAGATTCTTGCCAACGCGATTCCGCCGACTCATCAAACGCCAACTCCGTGAATTTCCGCAACAAAGCCGAATCCGCCGCCATCATCTTCTTTTTCCCCGCCTCATCCAGATACGGAAACGGGTCTTGCGCAAACTCACGCAACACCTTTGCCGCCACTCCGCTTTCAAACTGGCCTTTGCCACACACCAAGGGCACAGGAATGGCCGCAGATAGACGCAGGTGGACGCAGAAACGGCAAACGGCCTTGAACAGGAGAAAACGGAGGCAACAGAAATTTTCTCCTTCCGTTCTCTGTTCTCTCTGTTTGCTCCTGTTCAAAAATCCTGTATCTGCGTTCCTCTGCGGCATCTGCGGGCCAACTTGAAAACTTGCCACAGGCGGCGCACATGCGGTACGTTGGTTACTTTGGCGGCGCGAGTGGTGGAATGGCAGACACGCCAGACTTAGGATCTGGTCCCGCAAGGGGTGGAGGTTCGAATCCTCTCTCGCGCACCACGGCCTGGCCCATCCAGCGCCGCCGCCATCACCGCCGCCTCGCAAGCCGGCCGATGATTCACGGATTCCTGATCGCCACGCGGCCTTCTTCCGACCAGTCATTATGGCCTCCGGGAATGCTGTGGAACTTGGCCGAAGGGAGGCTGTCCGCCAGTTTCTTGGCGTGCTCGATCGGGATCACCCTGTCTTGCAATGCGCCAAAAATCTCCACCGGACCTTTATACCCCGAGAGGGCACGAATGTTGTCCCAGCTTTCTCCCAAAATAAGACCCACGGGAAGAAATGGAAAATGGCCGGCCGCAACGCTCTTGAGCGTATCGAAGGGAGCGACCAGCACAATCTTCTCCGGCGGCTGCGCTTGACTGGCCAGCGCGCAGGCGGGTCCGCATCCAATGGATTCCGCCATGACGCAGATTGGGGTCTTCGGGAACGTATTTCTCAGAAGCAGATACCCCTCCGCCGCCGCGGCGTCGAAGGAGGCTTTCGACGGTTTGCCCTCGCGCGCTCCGTAACCCGGATATTCCAGGATGAAGACCGAGTCCCGCCCTGAGAAGGACGGAATCGCGTAGGCCCGGTCCGCCGCCTGGCCCGCGTTGCCGTGAAGCATCAGCCACACATTTTGGGGCGCCGGCACTTGCCGGGAGTATCCAATAATCCTTCCCTCCTGTTTCCACGCCGTCAGGCCAATGCCGCTGTCATGGTGGCTCGGAAAGAAGAGAAACTTTCGCTGCATGACTGCGCATCCCACGACCAACATCACATAAGCGCCCAGGAAAAGGATCAGCGGGGTCATGAGTTTTCGCGTTTGCATCCTGTCAAACCCTCATTATGCGACGGCCGGCCCATTTATTGAAAGAAGAAAATCCAGCACCCGCCTTGCATATTTCATAGCTCCTGGGTGGCACGGGCGACTCGCCCGTGGCGCCGGGCCACTGGCCCGGCGCAAGATCGAATACGACCATTGGCAAAGGCGCTGTGTCACGACTACAGTGCGTGTCTCCCGATTCCGGTCGGCGAGTCGCCGACCGGCACAGGCGGGTCGCCTGTGCCACCCAACCAAAATGATGGAGGGTGGGAAATATCCGGGCTGCGGGCGCCCGCGCGCTTGCATTCGCCGGAGACTTGCTCAAGACTGCCCCGAACCGAATCATTCATCATGAGAACTTTGCAACATCTCGTCCGGCTTCTCGCCTGCGCGGGAGCCGTTTCCACCTTGACCGCCCAAACCGCCCCCCAAACACCGGGCCTCATTGCGCCCGGCGCGAAACTGGAGAAGCTGTCCGGCGATCTGGGGTTCGCCGAAGGCCCGACCTGCGACCCCGCCGGCAATGTTTTTTTCACCGACCAGCCGAACAACCGCATCATGAAATGGAGCGTGGAGGGCAAGCTGACCGTTTTTCTCGAACCATCGGGACGCGCCAACGGCATGAATTTCGACGGGCACGGGAATCTGATCACCTGCTCCGACGAGAACACGGAGGTGTGGCGCATCGCCCCCGACGGCACCCACACCGTGCTGGCCGGGGAATTCAACGGCAAACACCTCAACGGCCCCAATGACGTGTGGGTGCGGCCGGACGGCGGGATGTATTTGACGGATTGCTATGACCACCGCGCCTATTGGAGCTGGACGCAGCGCCCGCAAGACAGCGAGGAGGTTTATTTCCTGCCGGCCGACCACAAGGCCCTCCAGCGCGTGACGACCGACCTCGGCCACCCCAACGGCATCGTGGGCACGCCGGACGGCAAAACGCTTTTTGTCTCCGACATGCGCCCGAGCAGCACCTTCGCTTACGACGTCCAGCCGGACGGCGCCCTGGCCAATAAACGCTTCATCTGCTCCTTTGGTTCCGACGGCATGACGCTGGACAACGAGGGCAATTTGTACATGACGGGCGCCGCGGGCGTGACCATCTTCGACAAAACCGGGAAGAAGCTCGAAGTCATCCCCGTGCCGGAACGGTGGACAGGCAATTTGTGTTTCGGCGGCAAGGATCGCCAAACGCTGTTCATCATGGCGAGCAAAGGCCTTTATTCCATCCGCATGAGGGTCAAAGGCGCGAACCCCACGAAATAGCGCCTCTGGCAAGGCGGCGCCAACACCCGTTCGCCACGAAGCTGCTTGAGAAGTGAGTGACATCCGCGCGCTCCCGCCCGGAGCCTCGCCGGCGCCGCCCGAAAAATCGCCAGGAAAACAGCTTGCAAAAGCACGGAATCGGCCCACAATGCCGCACAGATTAAACCAACAGCGCAAACCTTATGAAACTCATGAAATTCCGCGCCTTGATGGCAGGCTTCTGCGCCATTTTGTCGTCCTCTCTGTCAACAAAAGCAACCGTGATCTTTCCGATTGCGGACAGCCCAAACGTGGTGCAAGTGTGCGGCGGCCTGGCTTGCGACGGCACCAATTACCTCGCGGCATTGGCAGTCGGCAAGGTCGGCGCCGCGGCGGAGATCGGCGCCCAGTTGGTTTCGCCGGCGGGAACCGACAGCGGCTCGCTGCTCAATGTGGGATCTGGCTCGGTTTGGCCGCCACCATGGCAAACGGTGGCCTTCGGTGGCGGAGCTTTCCTGGAAATCTGGTCGGACACCAACCTCACCTCCGGCGTGGACATGTTTGGCCAGCGCATCTCCGCCGGCGGGACCAAGTTGGGATCGAGCTTCCCGCTGCTGGCCTCGAGGGGCACCAACGGCTTCCAGAGGGTTCTCGCCCTGGGGTTCGGCGCCACCAATTTTTTGGCCGTTTGGCAGGATGGAACCAGCGGTTATTATTATGGCCAAATCGTCAAAAGCGCCGGCGGCCTGTTCGGCACGAATTTTCTCATCAGCGGCCAGCGGCAGAAAGACACCAATTGGGCAGCGGCGGCTTTTGATGGAACCAACTACTTGACGGTCTGGCAGAGCAACACCAATGAAGGTGTGGGCACGGACGCTTACGTAACCTACGGGGAGTTTATTTCAAGCAGTGGCTCCCCCGGAAGTCCATTCCAAATCAGCCAAACCGCGTCGCTGGATACGGACCCCCTGGCGATAGCCTTCGATGGAACCAACTACCTGGTTGTTTGGTGTGTGGATACGCTGCATGACTCGAACAGCAGAGCCCTGGATAGGACCTTGTATGGCAGGTTGGTTTCACCCGGGGGAGCGTTGTCCGCCAGCGAAGTAGTGTTGGCCGGCGATCCGGGCAACCTGTCTTATGACAATCAGTATTGGCCCAACCTGGCCTTTGACGGCCAAGACTACTTGCTGGTTTGGACCCATTACACCGCTACCGGGGAGACCAATGTGAGTTACTTGGCCGGCCAATTCTTTGACCGATCCCTCAATGCTGTCGGCACTAACTTCGCGGCCATGCCTGCCCTGGGAACCAACCGACCGGTGCTGGCTCTTAATGGGCTGGTTTATGACGGAACCCGGTTCGTGCTCGCCGGCGCGTATGGAAGACTGACACCCAATGCCTCAGGCGATTTTAACGGTATCGCCTATTGGCAGACCTGGGGCGTTTTCATTCCAACGAACCTGACACTGCCGACCATCGTCGCGGGACCGACCAGCACGACCAATCTGGAGGGCACGACGGCGACATTGACCGCGGTTGTGGAAGGTTCGGCCCTGGATTACCAATGGTTGAAAAATGGCGCCAAGCTTGGTTCCAGTTCGCGCATCTCCGGCATCAATTCCGCCTCTTTGACCATCAGCAATCTGGCCCTTGCCGACACCGGCGCTTATTCCCTCATGGCCAGCAATTTGTTTGGAACGGCCACCAGTTCCAACGCCACGCTGACCGTGGTCCCGCCGGTCGTCATCACCCTCCAATCCAGCCCGGCCAAGGTCGCCACCCTGACCGGCGGCGGCACTTACATGGGGGATTCCCCTGTCATGGTGACAGCCACTGTTACCAATGGCTGCTATTATTTCACAAACTGGACGGTGAGCGGCAAGGTGGTCAGCACCAATTCCACCTGCCTGTTTGTGGCCAATAACAGCGAAACGCTGGTGGCGAACTTTTCCCCATTCCTTTACGAGGTTCAAGCCGTTAGCAACCCGGCCAACGGCGGCACGGCCAGCGGCGGCGGCGCCAAGAATTGCGGCTCTGTTGTTACCGTCACAGCCACCGCCAAGACCGGATTTCGCTTCACGAATTGGACGGTGGGCGCGACTGTGGCCAGCACCAATGCCAGTTACCCATTCACGGTTCAAGGCAACGTTCAGTTGACGGCCAACTTCGTGGACGTTTCCGTGCCGACTCTCACCATCACTGCGCCCACGGCAAACGAAAAAGTGGCCACCTCACTGCTGGCAATTTCCGGCACGGCAAACAATGTTTTGGGTGTCGGATCCGTGGTATTGACGCTGAATGGGGAGCCAGTCTCCGCGGCGAGCACAAACAATTGGACCAACTGGTCGGCCGGCGTTATTTTGAAGACGGGCACCAACGTGATCTCCGCCTACGCCGAGAGCGAAGCCGGCCACCCGTCCAAGACCGCCACGGTCACCGTTCAGGAAACCGGAACCCCTGGCTACGCGCCGGTGTCCCTGGCGGGGTTGATCGCCAATGTGGAGAACAGCACCGAGGGACAGAGGGTAAACAGTTATGGGACGGCCACCATGGAGCACTTCAGTCTGGAGCCAGGTCAAGGCTCGGGCGTCGCCAATTACACCTACACCCAAACCGGTTCGAACACCGCCACACTGGTCACCAGCTACTTCGCGCCTCCGGACAAAGCGACCAACGGGACTTCCACGGATTATTTGACATTCACCAGCCCAACCACCGCGAACATCACCAAGGAGGATTCAACCAACACAGGAACGCTCGCCCTTTCGCCGGGTTTGGGCTTCGATATCAGTTCGCAGTCCGGTTTTACATATTCTTCGATAGACCCCTCGAACAACACATCCATCACGGTCTTTAGGGACGGAACCTTCACGAGAACAAACGGCGGCGGCACCGTCGTTTCCGGCACCTACACCTCGACACAATACGGCCCGATGGCGGCCATGATAGTGATGACCTACGCCGTCCCCGGCACTGACGGCGTGGACACCAACTACAGCCTGGTGATGTTCGCCTCCCGCACCAACGGCATCCACTTCGACACCTATTACGATGCCGCGGGCGACCCGCCTCAGTACGAGTCCGGCACCTTCACGGGCCTCTATGAGCCGAGCGGGCTGAAGTATCTCGCTCCGGAGTCCTTGAACGGGATAAGCGCACAAGTGACGCAGAAGGCGACGGTTTCGCAACCCAGCGCAACCTTTACCTCGACGTTTGGAGAGGCGACATTAGGTCAAACACCCCCCAACACGAATGACAATGATGCCGGCGTCTTGAATTACACCTATGCCCGCACCGGCGCAAAAACGGCAGTCCTCTACATTTACCATTATCTGCCGCCCCCAAACGGCGGCGCCGACAACGGGGCGATCTCCCTGACTTTCCAGAGCAGCGAGAGCGCCACCTGGGTCAGCAGCGGCGGTGACCAGCAGGAGGTCACAGGCACGATAAGTTTTTCCGTTTTGCCCCAAGCCGGCTACTTCGCCCCCGCCGCGCTGCCGCAAGGGGTTACAATTGTTGGCGGTTCCGGCAGCGGGAGCGCAACCTTGTCACTTAATTACGGCAGCTTTACAAACCTGGGCACGTCCACCAGGTACGGGGCCTACACCTACGCGCAGTTCAGCCCAACAGTGGGAATGCTGATCGAAACGAACGCGGATCCCGCCAATGCCGGAGAGCTGGACTATATTCAGTTGACATTCAGCAGTTCGACCAGCGGCTCCTTCTATAAGACCAAAGCGAGCGATGGATCCATCACCCTCGGAACCTTTTCGATCAAATAGCGCCATCCAGCGGCCGCTTTGGCCTCTTCGAGAGGACACGGAATCATATCATCATGGCGAGCAAAGGTCTTTATTCGATCCGCATGAGGGTCAAAGGCGCGAACCCGGCGAAGTGGCGCCCCTGGCAAGGCGGGGTCAAACTGGGAGGGGCAACGGACACTTTGGGCGGCCATCGGCCTGTGCCCGATTTTCCTCGGCACTCGCTGGCATGTCGGCTGTGGTGCGATGGGTGTTCGGGCGCGACAGAGGCGATTTGCCCCCGGAAGAAGATGAGGATGGAGGATGGAAATATGACGCGCCGCCAGGAGGGGAGGGCGGGATGCGCCCCGCACGGCACATTTTCGCGCAAAAGGCTTGCGGGTTGGCGGGAGGTTGTTACATTGCGGTCACACTTGAGCCGCCCTCGCGGTCTTGATATTTTTTGAGCAAAGCCAAAATCTGTGAAAATTTTTTGCGGCACGTCCAATATCCCGCTGGCTAAAAGCATCGCCGCCTCCATCGGCATGGAGCTGGGCAAATGCACCGTCAGCGCCTTCCCGGATGGGGAAACCTTCGTCAAGATCGAGGAGAATATCCGGGGGGAGGATGTGTTTATCGTGCAGTCCACCAGCCCGCCGACCAACCATTATTTGATGGAGATGTTCATCATGATGGACGCAGTGCGGCGCGCCAGCGCCTCGCGCCTGACCGCCGTGCTGCCCTTTTACGGTTACGCGCGGCAGGACCGCAAGGATCAGCCGCGGGTGCCGATCACGGCCAAGCTGGTGGCCAATCTGCTGGTGGCGGCCGGGGCCAACCGCATTTTGACGATGGACCTGCACGCGCAGCAAATCCAGGGCTTTTTCGACATCCCGGTGGATCATCTTTACGCGGCGCCGGTGATGTATGAATATCTGAAAACCAAGCGCATCCCGGATTTGGTGGTCGTCAGCCCGGATGTGGGGGGCTTGAAAATGGCGCACGCCTATTCGCAAGTGCTGGAAGGGGGGCTGGCCATCGTGGCCAAGCGCCGCAAGAACGCGTCGGAAACGGAGGCGATGGCGGTCATTGGGGAGATTCGCGGGCGCAATGTGCTGCTGGTGGACGACCTGACGGAAACGGCCGGAACGCTGGTCAACGCGGCGACGTTGCTCAAGCGCAAAGGGGCAAAAAAGATCATCGCCTGCGTGTCGCACGCCATTTTGAACGAGATCGGCATTGCCCGGCTCCGCAAATCTTGCATTGACGAATTGATAACAACTGATACCGTGTTACGCCCTGCGATTGACGGGTTGAGAATCACCACCCTGTCGGTCGCCGGGTTGTTGGGCGAAGCGATCAAGCGGATCAATTGCAATTCGTCGGTCACTTCGTTGTTTGAATTCAAGGGGGGCCGGACCAGCTATTAGGTTAAGCTGGCGCTGGCCGCCCCGCGGTATAGAATGTTGAAAAAATGAAATCTGTTGCATTAAACGCTTTTCCGCGAACCCTGGGCCGGCGAGCCGGATCCAGGACCCTTCGCGCCTCGGGCCGCGTCCCGGCCGTCATTTACGGCAAACTCAACCCGCCCCAAAGCCTTGAAATCAATCTCCAGGACATCCGGGATGTCGTCCACGGGGCCGCTTCGGAAAACATCCTGCTCAACCTGACCGTGCAAGGCGACGCCAAGCCGAACCGTCTGGCGATCATCCAGGAAATCCAGCATCACGTCCTCTCCAGCCAGGTGCTGCACGTTGATTTGCACGAAGTAGCCGAGAATGAAAAAGTCACCCTCACCGTGCCCGTGGACAGTGTGGGCGAAGCGGTGGGCGTCAAGACGGGGGGCGGCACGCTGGAACACGTTCTGTTCAAATTGAAAGTGCGCGCCCTGCCCAAAGACTTGCCGGAGAGCCTGGTCGTGGATGTCAGCCATCTGGAAATCGGCCAGGCCGTTCACATCGGCGACATCAAAGCCCCGCCCGGGGTGGAAATCTTGGGCGACAAGCACATTTCCGTCCTGTCCTGCGCCGCGCCGATCACCGAGGCCGAGGAAGCCGCCGCCCTGGAAGCGGCCACCGTCCCGGTTGGCGAAGTGGAGATGATCAAAGAGAAGAAGGAAGAGGGCGCCGAAGGGGAAGTCGAGCCGGCGGACAAGGCCGCAGCCAAACCGGGCGAGAAGATGGCCGCCAAACCGGACGACAAGACCGCCGTCAAACCGGGCGAGAAGGCCGCTGCCAAGCCCGGCGAAAAAGCCCCTCCCCCCGCCGCCGAAAAGCCCGGGGAGAAGAAGGCCGAACGGAAGACCGAGAGAAGGAAATAGTTTTGCCGGTGGCGCAACACCCCCGGTTGGGGTTGCCAGGCAGGAAGCGCGCGCCGCATGGAGAATTTATATCTTATCGCGGGACTGGGCAATCCGGGCCGGGAATACGCCGGCACGCGGCACAACATTGGATTTATGCTGGTGGATCAATTGGCGGGCCGCTGGCGGGCGCCGTGGGTGCTGGAGAAGAAGTTCAGTTCGCGCCTGGCGCGGCTTGAACTGGCGGAAAAACGGATCATTTTGTGCCAGCCGCAGACGTTCATGAACGCCAGCGGGGAAGCGGTGGCGGCCTTGCGCGGTTTTTACCGCCTGCCGTGCGCGCAATTGCTCGTGGTGGTGGATGACGCGGATTTGCCGTTGGGGCAGATTCGCCTGCGGGCCAAGGGGAGCAGCGGCGGGCATCATGGATTGGAATCGGTGGAGCGGCAGATGGGGACGCGGGAGTATCCGCGTCTGCGGCTGGGGATCGGGCGGCGGGAAGACGATGGCCGGCAGATCAGCCAATATGTGCTGGGCCGGTTTGCCGCCGTTGAGCGCCCGGTCGTGGCAGAAGTATTGAGCCGCGCCGGCCAGCAAGTGGAATGCTGGTTAAGCGCAGGATTGAAACAAGCAATGAACCATTTTAACGGGGCCTCACCGCCGCCGTTGTCAAAAGGAAAACCGTGAAACATTACGAAGGATTGTTCATCTTAAACAGCGCCGCCCGCGAGGAATCGCTCAAGGAAACTATTGACAAGATCTCCGCCGAAATCGCCGCGGCGGGCGGCAAGATCGAGACCGTTCAAAAAATGGACAAGAAGACGTTCTCCCGCGTGGCCGACCGCAAGCACAGTTCCGGCTACTACGTCAACATCCTGTTCGAGAGCGAACCTGCCGCCGTGGCGAAACTCCGCCACCGTTTCGTCAACAACGAAGAGATTTTTCGCGTCCTTTTTACCCGGGCCGCCGCGCCCAAGCCGCCGGCCCTGCCCGTCGCCGCCTAACCTCAATTCACCTTGTTATGGCCAACTTCAATAAAGTCATCCTGGCCGGGAACCTGACGCGCGACCCGGAACTGCGTTACACTCCCAAGGGAACGGCGGTGGTGAAGATGGGCATGGCCATCAACCGCACTTGGAAAAGCGAAACCGGCGAAGCCAAGGAGGAAGTGACCTTTGTGGATGTGGAGGCCTGGGATCGCCAGGCCGAAGTCATCGCCCAATACATGCGCAAAGGCAGGCCGATTTTGGTGGAGGGCCGGCTCAAACTGGATACATGGGAAGACAAGAACACCCACCAGAAAGTGTCCAAACTCAAAGTAAGGCTGGAGTCTTTCTCGTTCATTGATTCCAAAAGTCCCGATGCCGGCGCGGGCGGAGGCGGAGTGCCTTCCGGCGAACCGGCCCGGCGGCCCGACGCCCCGGCCAAGCCCGCCGGCGGTCCGCCGGAGGGCGAGGCGCCGCCCGAAGAAGACGACGTTCCATTTTAATCCAATTCGCCGGAACCACAGGTCCTTTCGCCTGCTTTCGGCCCTTAACCCCTGATCCTCTTATGGCAAAAACAGAAGTCATCCTCATTCAAAACATCGTTGGCCTGGGCGGAGAATCCGACCAGGTCAAAGTCGCCGCCGGCTACGCCCGCAATTACTTGATTCCCCAGGGTCTGGCCGTGCCGCTCAGTGCCACCAACAAGAAGCGCATCGAAGCCCTCAAGCAACGGCGCGGCGAACGCGAGGCCCATGAATTCAGCACCATGTCCGAGCTTTCCAAGAGCGTGTCCAACCTCATTGCCGTCATCGCGGTCAAGACGGGCGAGGACGGCAAGATGTTTGGCGCCGTCACCGCGGGGATGATTGCCGACCAGTTGAAGACCCAGTTCGACATCGTCCTGGAAAAAAGGAAGATTTATCTGGAGCACCCCATTAAGACTCTGGGCGAGCACACCGTCGAGCTTCGCCTCCATGCGCAGGTCACCGCGCCCTTGAAAGTGCGCATTGAAAGCACCACGCCGCTCGCCGCCCCCGCGCCCCAGGCCGCCCCCGCCGAAGCCAGGGAATCGCGCGCCCGGACCGAATCCCGCGGTCATCGCCGCGCCGAAACCGCCCGCGCCGATGAATCCGACGCTCCTGAACCCGCCGGGGCCGGCGCCCGTCCCGAAAAGAAACCGCGCGCGCCCAAGCCGGAAAAACACGAGAAACAGGAGAAACACGAGAAACACGAGAAGCCGGAAAAAGCAGAAAAGGCGGAAGGCAAAAAGGCCGAACAAGGCTGACTGGAATGGAGGACGGTTTAGGACAGGCGCTTCCACCTTTTGGCAGGTTCCATGAGCAGAATCACCTTCCAAACCAAACTCAGGCGCCTCCAGCGCCAGCATGACCAACTGATTCAGCGTCCCAATCGTCCGCAACAGAGCGGCAACGGCATTTTTGACCGCTACGAGCATCCGGTGCTCACTGCCGAACACACCCCGCTTTTCTGGCGTTATGATCTCAACCCCGCCAGCAATCCGCGCTTGATGACCCGGCTTGGCATCAACTGCGTTTTCAACGCCGGCGCCATGGAGTGGAACGGCCATATTATTTTGATGGCCCGCGTGGAAGGCTGGGACCGCAAGTCCTTCTTTGCCGTGGCCGAAAGCAACAACGGCGTGGAGGGTTTTCGCTTCTGGGATTATCCGGTCCGCATGCCCGAACTGGATGACCAGGAAACCAACCTTTACGACATGCGCCTGGTGCGCCACCAAGACGGCTGGATTTACGGCCTGTTCTGCGCCGAGCGGCACGATGACTCCAAGCCCGGCGACCTGTCCGCCGCCATCGCCCGCTGCGGCCTCGCCCGCACCCGGGACCTCCTCCAGTGGCAACGCCTGCCCGATCTCCGCACCGCCGGCTCCTTGCACCAGCGCAACTGCGTGCTCCATCCCGAATTCGTCCACGGCAAGTATGCCTTTTACACCCGGCCCATGACTGATTTTGCGGCGCCCGGTTCCGGTGATGGCATCGGTTGGGGGGTGTGCGACGACATCACCAACCCCGTCGTCAGCAAGGAGCAGATCATTGACCCGCGCTTTTACCACACCATCAAGGAAGGCAAGAACGGCCTCGGCCCCGCTCCTATCAAGACCAGCCTGGGCTGGCTGCATCTGGCTCATGGCGTGCGCAACACCGCCGCCGGATTGCGTTATGTCCTCTATATGTTCCTGTGCGATTTGAACGATCCCACCAAGACCCTCCACATGCCGGGCGGATATTTCATGGCGCCCGAAGGCGCCGAACGCGTCGGCGATGTTTCCAACGTGCTTTTTGCCAACGGCTGGGTTGCCCGCCCCAACGGCGACGTGTTCATCTACTACGGCTCCTCCGACACCCGCACCCACGTCGCCACCAGCACGGTGGACAAACTGCTTGACTACGTCCTCAACGCGCCCGAAGACGGCATGCGCTCCAAGATTTGCGTGGACCAGCGATGCCGGCTGATTGAGAAAAATCTGGCTCTCGCCGTCCAGAAACCAGGATGAATCCCGGCGGCGCTGTTCCGGACGCCGCTCCACTTGGAAAGCAGCCGCAAACCCGAACCAAGAGGCCATGAAATATGGGACCTCAAAATCCGTGCCGATATAAATACTAGAACCCTGCCGGAAGCTTGCCAAGGCGCCCGTTTGGTGCCATCACATGAATTGGCATTCACATGCACAACTTGGCTCTCAAAGCGTTCCGGGAAACGAGCATGCGCGCCAGCAACGCGTTGATGTGGCTGGCGAGCCAGCCTGCGGCTGGCCGTGCGCTAAAGGATTTCCCGAGGTGAGCATCGAAGGAAAACACGCCAAATGGCTGGCCCACCCTACAGCAACTTCCAGGAGCGCGTCGAGCAAGCGGCCGAGGCGCTCTTGAAACAAAATGGCAGCGTCGGTCCGCTGGAACTGTTCCAGGAAATGGGGCTGCTGCAGCCGTGCCACGTCGAGGGCTGGCGCAAAGGCAACGAGCATTACCGGGCGCTTCAACCATGGATTCAGGCCGGGCCGGAGAAGTTTCAAAAGACCATCCGCCATTTCCAGGAGTGGGTCAAACAACGCGGCTTGCGCCCCATCGAAGCCGCCCACACGCGCCGCGGGCCGGGCGGCATCGAACAACTGCATGTCACCGAGGACAGCGAACCGCAATGGGAGAAGTTTTATCGCACGTACTACACGCCGGCAGATTTGCCGGAAAAGAAGACCGCGCGGCTGGCCGCCAAATTGAACCGGCCGCCCGAATTGGTGGTTTTCGAGAAAGTGGG
>JBEKIA010000112.1:0-13260 GCA_050011995.1 Verrucomicrobiota bacterium | reverse complement strand
TTTCGGAAGGGCTTTGAAACACGGAATGAACGGCAGACAAGTAAAAATAGAAGTGACAGCAAGCCGCAAAAGTCGCGCTTATTTTCAGCGCTCCGTGGTCTAAAGAATGGGGTCCACCTCAGTGTATTCTTTTTATTGAAGAATTTGGCCCGTGTTCGCTCAAATCTGGCGGAATGGACGGGAAAAAGTTTTGAACAGCCAAAAGGATGTAGCGCCCGTCTTTCCTTCGCTCTTGGACTTTCATCTCATAACGCGGGGAAGGCGTATTCGACTTCCAATAAAGGCTTTTCCCGTGTAAGTCGTCAGGCGAAAACTTCTTGTGGCGGACAAAATGTTTAGCTCGAGCCGATTCTGAATTTACTGGATTCATGCCCCAAGAATAGCCGATGAAGGCGCAAAAATCAAACCCTTTTGCATTGGGAATCGGCCACAACGCGACGGCGGGCACCATCATCGAAATCCCAAATGTGCCTTGCCCTTCAAAGACTCCGGCAAATCCGCAATCGCCAGAATATATTGCAGGGGTATTGAAAAGTGCCACTCCCCTCTATCCTTGGTGGGCAAGATCACCACTTCTAAAAAGCCACACGGCTCGTAAGAAACGGAAGAAGCGAAAAGCATCTTCATCTTGCCATGAGTCCGAATGTCCTTCTTCAACATGGCAAAAAGAACTTCGGGAGTGTCTGGATGGAGCAACACGGCGTGGCCTTTTGGTTTCATAATACTGGATTCTTTTGGCTGGAAATTTAACCCGGATAACGGTTATGTCTAAGAAAATCTTCACCTCAACTGAGGTTACGCCTTTGGAGTTACCGACTAATGCCAAAAGAACTCATTTAGACACGGAATGCATGAACGTCCGGCCACCAGGGTCACATCTAAACATTCGACATTTGAGTCCAAAAGCAACTCAAATGTAGAATGTTGATTCTGCTGAAAAACCCTAAATGGTCAAAAATGA
This sequence comes from Verrucomicrobiota bacterium, assembly GCA_050011995.1. GTDB lineage: Bacteria > Verrucomicrobiota > Verrucomicrobiia > Limisphaerales > Palsa-1400 > JBEKOF01. Next base: position 12,299 of record JBEKIA010000112.1, on the reverse strand, counting down.
ACAGTTGGAGACACCACCAAAACAGTCCGGTCACTCCAAAAGAATCGCCCTCAATCAATCCTGGACAGTCCTCTACTTGACTCATTTTTGGTGTTTTTGGGGGTTCTTTCAAAAGAGGGGGGTTTTTCAGCCGAATCAATGTTTAGATGTGACCCCCATTCGCATGGGGAACCGCCCCGTTTTCGGCGTCAAGCGACAAGGAATGGCCTCGTTTTGGAAGCAGTTTTTTGTTGACGAGCGCGCGACTCTCCCCAGAATAGCGAACGTATGAAAAGGACCATCCGCGCCTTTTTGGGCGTTTTGCTGTTGGCCGCACCGGCAGCGGTGCAAGCCCAGTTCAATTACTATAACAATGGCAACGGCACTTGCACCATCACCAATTACACCGGGCTTGGCGGGGCTGTGACCATTCCGACGAAAATCAACGGTCTGACCGTCATCAGCATCGGGGAGGATGCGTTTGCCTCATGCAGCAAGCTGACCAGCGTCACAATTCCCGGCAGCGTCACCAGCATTGGAGACGGCGCGTTCGTTGAATGCACCAGCCTGACCAGCGTGACGATTCCGGGCAGCGTCACCAGCATCGGGGAGAGTGCGTTCGATTTTTGCACCAACCTGAGCAGCGTCACAATCCCCAACAGCGTCACCAGCATCGGGATTACGGCGTTCGATGGCTGCTACAGCCTGACCAGTATCACCGTTCCAAGCAGCGTCAACAACATCGGGCCGAATGCGTTCGGTGACTGCACCAGCCTGACGGCCATAACGGTGGCTCCACAAAACTCGTTTTACAGCAGTGTGAATGGAGTGTTGTTCGACAAAAGCCAAAGCACGCTTGTTGAGTATCCGGGCGGCATATATGGAAGTTACACGATTCCCAACAGCGTCACCAGCATCGGGGATTGGGCGTTCGCTGAATGCACCAGCCTGAGCAGCGTCACGATACCAGGCAGCGTCACCAGCATAGGGGATTGTGCGTTCATCAACTGCTTCAGCCTGACCAGTGTCACGATTCCCAACAGCGTCACCAGCATCGGGGAGAGTGCGTTCGGTGGCTGCACCAGCCTGACCAGCGTCGCAATCCCCAACAGCGTCACCAGCATTGGAGAGGCTGCGTTTGCCTCATGCACCAACCTGACCAGCGTCACGATTCCCGGCAGCGTCACCAGCATAGGGGAGGATGCGTTCCTTAGCTGCACCAGCCTGACCAGCGTCACGATTCCCAGCAGCGTCACCAGCATCGGGGGGTGGGCGTTCTGCCAATGCTTCAGCCTGACGGCAGTCTATTTTCAAGGCAACGCCCCCAGTGCTGATTCGACCTTATTTTCTCAAGACCACGATGTGACGGTCTATTATTTGGCTGGCACCCTCGGTTGGGCGGTTTTCTCAAGAAATACAGGCGTTCCAGCAGAACTGTGGACCCCACCAAGAGGTACTTTGGAAGAAACGATCAAGCCCGTAGCGGCGGTCACTGCCGGAGCGCAATGGCAGGTTGATTACGGAACATGGCAGAATAGCGGAGCGACGATCACCAATTTGCCCGTGGGCAATCATACGGTCAGCTTTAGCACAATCAGCGGTTGGATAACGCCCGCCAATCAAACTGTCGCCGTTAACGCCAACTCGACGGCAAAAGGGAGTGGAACTTCTGTCGCCATCGGCTCGTTGCAAGTAACCCTCAGCCCAGCGGCGGCGACCAATGGCGGGGCACAATGGCAGGTTGATTTCGGCGCATGGCAGAACAGTGGCGCGACGGTTACCAATCTGTCGGCGACAAATCATACGGTCAGCTTCAGCGCGATTTTTGGCTGGACTACCCCAAGCAATCAAACCGTTTCCGTCAAAGGGAATTCGACCGCCAAAGCCACCGGAACCTACGTGGCGGAGCCAGGTTCTCTCACAGTCAATATCAGTCCGCCGGCGGCGGTCACCAATGGGGCAAAATGGCAGGTGGACGGCGGGAAGTGGCAGAATAGCGGAGCGACGGTTACCAATCTGGCGCCGGGTATTCATAATCATCAGTTGAGCTTCAACACGATTACCGGCTGGATCACGCCGTCCAATCAAACCGTTTCCATCAGCAACAATTTGACCACGACAGCCAGCGGAACCTACGTCGTGCAAACCGGCTCCCTGCAAGTGACTCTCAGCCCGGCGGCGATCACCAATGTGGCGCAATGGCAGGTGGATTACGGAACATGGCAGAATAGCGGAGGGACGATCACCAATTTGCCCGTGGGCAATCACACGGTCAGCTTCAAGGGCATTGACTATTGGAGCGCGCCCGCCAATCAAACGGTCTTGATCAAAGCCAATTCGGTTGCGAAAGCCACCGGAACCTACACATTCAATGCGGCGGGAATTTACAATGGGCTTTTCGCGCAGGGTGATACGAAAGTAATATCGTCGGGGATGTTGAGCGGCCTTGCGGTGACGGCCTCCGGGACGTATAGCGGGAAACTTTTGATCGGGGACAGCACCAACGCCATCAGCGGCGGGTTCAATGCCTCTGGCAAGGCGACCAATAATGTTGCGCGCGCCGCCAAACAGGTCGGCCCGCTGACACTGGTAATGCAGGTGGATTGGAATGATTCGCCGCTAAACATCGGCGGCACGGTTTCCGGCACCAATGGCGGCGATTGGACGGCAAATCTGACAGCAGAGTTGGCGTCCGGTGGGACGAATTCAGCCGAATACACGGCACTATTGTCGCCTGCCGGACCCCTGCCCGGATACGGTTACTTGCTGATGACCAATCATGCGGGCGCGGTTGTGCTCAGTGGCGCCGTGGCGGATGGCACGTCCTTCAGCCAGTCAGTGCCGGTGTCCGGCGCGGGGGATCTTCCGGTCTATGGCAATCTCTACGGCAGCACGGGCCTGCTCATTGGCTGGATCGGTTTGGAGAGCGGAGCGCCCGTCGGGAATTTGACGTGGATCAAGGAGGCATCGCATTCCAGCGCCCTTTATACCAATGGGTTCACAAATCCGGTTGTCGCATTGCAAGGCTCAGTCTGGACCAATCCCTTGCCGCATACCGCCGCAATTGATCTGCCGTCTGGAGAACTTAAAATTGCCGGTGGCGGACTGCTGTCCCCGCTGACGTTCAATGTGGCTTTGAGCAACAACAACACGTTTGTCAAATTGGCAGGAAGCCCGACGAATTCCTTGACCGGCACGAATAACCCCAAAACGGGTTTGTTGACGATCACCTTTGGCAACGGCGCGGGCAAATCCACGACGACGGCCACAGGCGCGGTGCTTCAGAATGCAACCAACGGCGGTGGGTTCTTCCTGGGAACAACCAACGCCGGGTCAATCCGCTTGCAACCATGAAACAGGGCGTTGGGCCGCGATGTTCGGACTTCTGGCGGCCGTAGCAGGGGTCAGTCCCGCATAATCGCATATTTGTGCTTTCTTCCGTATGTGAAGATAACATGGGGTCACCAGGCGCGGGAAAATCCTCTACACCTGACACCCTATGATTCACGAAAATACAAATAGCAAAAAACAAATCACGCACGCCAAGGAGGAATTTCCAAGGGTTTTCCCAACGGTCTCCTTCACGCAAAAGCCAATCGGGAACCAGGGGCGGTCCGAGCGGCGCAGTCAAGATGGCAATTTGTTGCAAGGCGAACCCGACCAAGCAAGGATTGGAAGTAAGCTCCCCCAGCGCCGCAAAGCCGCAACCAAAGCAATGGAAGCACGGATAACCCAGCGCGGCAAAGCCGCAACCAAAGGGATGAGTCTGAATTGAGAATTTGTCATTGAGCATTTGTCATTTGTCATTCGGGAAGGCGATTCGGAAAATCTTGTCGGAAATGCGCGATTTTTTCCTTTAGTGGTACGGATAACACGGAATTCTTCTGAACAGAAGGGAACGAAGGAAACGAAGGAGGAATTCTTCTTCGTGGCCTTCGTTTGCTTCTGTGCCAATTCTGTTTCGAGGGCGGGGCGGATGGGGAATTCTGAATCCGTGAAATCCGTACCACTATAGTGAATAATCGCGCATTTTCGACAAGATTTTCCTCACTCTCCTTTTCTCTCCGTTTCCTCCGTTTGCTCCTGTTCCAAATCAGTTGGTTTGCGGCTTTGCCGCGCTGGGATATCCGTGGTTCCATTACTTTGGTTGCCGCTTTGCCGCGCTGGGTTCCTTTGCGGCAAAAATCTTCTTGGAATTGCGTGATTTTCCCCTTTTTATTTCACCGTCACCGGGAAGCTGGCTTCGGCGATTGTGGAGGGGCCGGCGATGATCAGTTTCGCCTGCCACTCGCCGACGATCTGCGGCCGCACGGTGACGCGATATTGGCCAGGCGTGGACGTTCGCAGAACCTTGAAAACGCTGTGCAGGATGGCCCCCGGCCCGGACAGACCGAGTTCAAACCGGACATCGCCGACATCCACCAGCCTCCCGCTCGCGTCGCGGAATTCAATGAACACATCGTTGCCGGCGGGTCCCAGATGATTCTCCGAGGTGAACAGGTTGGCGGTCAGATTGGTGATCGGCGCGCTGGCAAGCGGACGGCCCGACATGACATGGACGGGCGGCGGTTTGGATCGGTTCAACACCATCCACCCGACCACGCCCAGCACGACCGCCACCGGCAGAAGATAAAATGCTTTGAGCAATGTTTTCACGCGTCCGCTTTGGTATGAACAACCATTTCAATCCTAGGCGCATGACAAAAATCTTCACATCCCTGGTAGGGCGTCCCGATTCCGAATCGGGAGCCGCCCAAGATTTCAGGGCAGAGCAGCAGCTCTGCCCTACCGGGAAGGCGAAGAATTCTGTCGCACACCCCAACAATCCTGCAAGAGTTGAATCCAGCTTGCAAAAGGAAACGGGCCGAACTACCATTAAGCCCATCATGACAATTACCGAGCTTTTGCGGACCGAACACGCGGCATTTAATGCCATTCTCAATGAAATCGAGGCCGTTCTGCCCAGTGTCGCCACCCTGGGCGAACTCCGCATCCTGGTCTGCGTCATGGCGGGATTTCTGCAACAACACGGGCGCAAGGAGGAGGAACTCCTCTACCCGGCCCTGGATCAAATGCAAGCCCAACGCGGGCGTCTGGACGAGATGACCCGGGAACATGGCGAACTGGACGAACAAATCCGGCAGGCGGCCAACAACAGGAATCTGGGCAAAGCGCGGCAGCAGCTTGGCCGGCTCATCCAGGCCGTGCGCGAACATTTTGAACACGAGGAACGCCACCTTTTCCCGCTGGCCGAAGAAGTGCTCCAGGCCGAAAACCTGGTGGCGCTGGGCAGCGCCGCCCAACAAACGGCCGTCCAGTTGTGTTGATCATGAAACAAACCACCATCAGCGTGACGGAAGCGGCGCGCAATTTCGCCGAATGCGTCAAACGCGCCCATTATCAAAACGTCACTTTTGTGCTCCTGAAGAACGGTTCACCGGTCGCCCGCTTGGGGCCTGCTGATGAGCAAATATGCCTGGGCCGGGACCTGGCGGAGGCCCTTTCCCGGGGCGCCTTGTCGGACGATGAAGCCAGATCGTGGCATCGTGATCTCCAAACAGCCCGCAAGACCATCAAAGCGTCGGGTGACAAATGGCAATAATTCTCGATGCCGATGTCATCATTCGCGGCGAAAAAGGGGTCTTCGATTTGATGGGCTGGGTGGCATCCCGGCCGGATGAACCATTCCAAGTCGCCGCGATTACCGTGGCGGAACTTTGGCATGGGGTGGAACGGGCCACTGGACCGCACCGGACCAAACGTCAGCAATATCTCCAAAACATTTTGCTGTCCCTGCCCATCATTCCCTACACAGCGCAGACCGCATACCAACACGCGCGCCTTTGGGCCGAATTGGAATCGTCCGGCAGCATGATTGGATACTACGACGTGATCGTGGCGGCGACGGCCTTGGAGCGCGGCAGTGCTGTGGCCACATTCAATCAGCGGCACTTCGCTCAAGTGAAAGGCTTGAACGTTATCGTGCCTGAATGAGCGGGGCCAAAGCCGAACGCGCCATTGTCCGTTTCATGGATGACACGGGTGGGAACGGACATGGACAGCACCAGTCCCTGGTTGCGGCCTTGCACTGAGAATGTGAAATCATTTATGAAAATCTGCCGGTTCAACAGCCGGGACTGGTAGATCAAGGAGGGATAGTCAATGACGACTCGGCGTTGCTCGACTTGACTCCAGCGGGCATCACCCAGTTGACACCACTGCTGGAAAGCGAGGATCCGGCCGCGCCACTGCGCCGCGTCGCGCCTCACGCGGGCCTCCCCCGCCTGCCGCTGTCCAAAGCGCAATTGTGCGCGCTGGTCGAGCGCCAGGAAGTCCGGGCCGCCGGCGTCACTTGCCTGCGCAGCAAGATGGCCGTCGTTTGAGCAAGGGTTTGCGCGCTATGGGGCGGGCGCGGCGGCGGCGACCTGGTAGCAAACGACCGTGTCGTTGCCGCGCAGATAGAGGCGGCCGTTGAAGATCGTCGGTTGCTGCTGGACGCCCAGCCGGATGCCCGGGTTGACGCGGCCCAGTTCCTTGTATCCGGTCTTGTTGGCCTCCGCCAGCACCAGCTCGTCCTTTTTCGTCAGGGCGAAAATCAGGCCGTCGGCGACGGTGAGGTTGCTTTTGCGGCTCCAGTCCGGGCCGGCCTGCTCCCAGAGCAGCGCGCCGGTTTCCAAGTCGGTGCATTGCAGGCTTTCCTGCCGGGCGCCCAGGCCGAAGCCGTAAACAGCGCCGTCAACAATTGAAACGGTGTGGTAGGCGTTGCATTGCAGCCGGTCGCTTTGGGTGCGGACGACCGGCTCGATCTTGCCGTCCTTGACTTGCATGTCCAGGCAGATGCCCCAGGAGCTGGCCGCCTCGAAGGCCGACATGAACACGCGCGAACCCAGAGCCACCGGCGTGCTGACCATGCCGGAGCCAACCGGCGTCGGGAGCTTCCAGTGCCAGAGGGTCTGGCCGGTTTCGGCATTCACGCCCATGTTGTCGTTGCGATGAATGCTGATGATGATTTGCGGAATGCCCCCAACCACCTGATAAGTGAGCGAGGAGGCGGCGCCAAAAACGGCCGGGTGCCCCACGTCGTCAGGATCGGCGGTTTTCCAAAGCAGCTTGCCGGTCATTTTATCCGCCGCGGCCAGGACGCAGTCGCGGCTGCAGGAGGAGATGTAGAGCGTGTTGCTCACGATCAGCGGCATGGCGCCTTCGGTGGAAACAAACTTCTCGCCTTCGCTCCAGACGACGCTGCCGTCGCCGGCGCGCAGGCAGAAGACCGGGCAGACTATTTTGTAGAAGTCGCCGTTGATGCTTTCGTAAGGGATGAAATAAACGCGGTCGCCATCCACGACGGGAGTAGTGACAGGGCCGACGACTTGGTGGTGGTTCTCGTTGGTGGCGAGCATGGTTTTCCAGAGGGTGCGGCCGGTGGCGGGATCCAGGCACAAGGCCCACTGCTTGCCGTCCGTCTGCGTGGAAGTGAAGGCGCGTCCGCCGGCTACGATGACCGCGGTCTTGCCGTCGCCGATGGTGGCGCGCCAAAGTTCCTTGGGGCCTGGGGCGGGCCACTGCCGGAGCAGACCGGTGGCGGGATAAACATTGTTGCCATCGTTGGGCAGGAGGCGGACATAGCCGCTGTCAGCCGCCCGCGCGCCGGAGGCGGCGGCCAGCAGGATCAGCGCGCCCAGGAATTGCCGGAGCGCCGGTTTTTTATTAGTTGGAGGAATCATATCAAGTTTGTTTGGGTTTGATTTCGCCGCTCAACAGGCGGTCCAGCGCGCTGGCAAGTTGCAACTCCCTTGCCCAGTGCCTCAAGTAATAAATCCAAGTCGTGGGTGGTGCGCGGAACGCCCCAATAGTTGCTGGCCATCGAACCTGTGAGGTAGTAGGCAACCCCTGTCCGGTTCAAACGGCGCAGGCAATCCACCAGCAGTTCGCGCTCATTCATACGGCGCGGGCCAGCTCCAGGCGGCGGCGCAACCAATGTTCGACTTCGCCGGAATCGGCTTGGGGATGTTGCCTTCGGATTCCTTCACGGGCCATGTCGCAGGACAGTTCGTGCAATTCCAAGGCCACCGCCAGACGCTGGTCGCCCGTCATCTGGCGATAACATTCGATCTGTTTTTCCAATGCCGCCGCCGGTGTCATAATTTGTCCATAATCCAATTCAGCGCCGGCTGCAATCCAAATCCTACAACTTCAAATCCGCGTCCGTCACCGCGCCGAGCGACGCGGACGTGACATGGCTGGCGTATTTGGCGAGAACGCCACGGGTGTAACGCGGCTTGGGCGGCTTCCAGGCGCGGCGGCGCGCTTTCATTTCCGCGGCGGAGAGGAGGATGCTGATCTGGCGCTGTTCGGCGTCAATCCTAATTTTATCCCCGTTTTTCACCAGCGCGAGCGGGCCGCCCGCATAGGCCTCCGGCGTGATGTGCCCCACCACAAAACCGTGCGTGCCGCCGGAAAAACGGCCGTCGGTGATCAGGGCGACCTGGCTGCCCAGGCCCTTGCCGGAGATGGCGCTGGTGGGGGCGAGCATCTCCCTCATGCCCGGGCCGCCGCGCGGCCCTTCAAAGCGGATAACCACGACGTCGCCCTGGACCACGGTGCCGTCCAGTATTCTCTTCAGCGCCTCCTCCTCGGAATTGTAAACGCGCGCGCGGCCCTCAAAGCGAACGCCTTCCTTGCCCGTGATTTTGGCCACGGCGCCTTCCGGGGCCAGGTTGCCGTAAAGGATGACCAAATGGCTGTCCTTCTTGATAGGATCGCCGAGGGGGCGGATGATTTTTTGCCCGTCCGGGTAGGGTTGGACTTGGGCGAGATTTTCGGCCATGGTGCGGCCGGTCACGGTGAGGCAGCCGCCGTGCAGCAAACCGGCGTCCAAAAGGGTCTTCATCAGGGGCTGGATGCCGCCGATGGCGACCAATTCGGACATGAGATATTTTCCGCTCGGTTTGAGATCGGCCAGCACGGGGACGCGGCGGCCGACCCGGGTGAAATCATCCAGGGCAAGAGGGACGCCGGCGGCGCGGGCCATGGCCAGAAGGTGGAGCACGGCGTTGGTCGAACCGCCCAGGGCGATGACGACCGTGATGGCGTTCTCAAACGCGCGGCGGGTCAGGATGTCCGAGGGCCGGATGCCTTGCCGCAGCAGGGCGAGGACCGCCGCGCCGGCGCGCTGGCAATCTTCCTTCTTGGCCTTGGAAACGGCGTTTTGGGCCGAACTGTTGGGCAGGCTCATGCCCAGGGCCTCGATGGCGCTGGCCATGGTGTTGGCCGTGTACATGCCGCCGCAGGAGCCGGGACCGGGAATGGCGCAGGACTCGATTTGCTCCAGTTGGGCGTCGTCCATTTTTTGGTTGGCGTGCGCGCCCACCGCTTCAAAGACCGACACGATGTCCAGCTTGCGGGGATCGCCGGCGATGCAGCCGGGCAAAATGGTGCCGCCATAAACGAAGACCGCCGGACGATTCAGCCGCGCCATCGCGATCAACGATCCCGGCATGTTTTTGTCGCAACCGCCAATGGCCACCAAACCGTCCAGACCTTCGCAGCCGACCACCGTTTCGATGGAGTCGGCAATGACCTCGCGGGAGACCAGGGAGTATTTCATGCCTTCCGATCCCATGGAAATGCCGTCGGAAACGGTGATGGTGCCAAAAATGATGGCCTTGCCCCCGGCGCGGTTGACGCCGCTTTCGGCTTCGCGGGCCAATTGGTCAATGTGCGCGTTGCACGGCGTGACCATGCTCCAGGTGGAGGCGATGCCGATGAGCGGCTTGCTGAAATCCCCCTTCTCGAATCCGACGGCGTAGAGCATGGAGCGGCTGGGGGCGCGTTCCGGGCCGTCCAGCACGATGGCGGAATGGGCGCGAAGAGAGGGTTGGGCTTTGGCCTTTGAGGACGAAGTTTTGATTTTCATGAGTCCGGCGAGTTTAAAGGGGATGCGAGGCAGGGACAAGCACCATTGCGCATTCCATGGAAGAGGGCGGCCCTCTGTATGGAAACTTGCGGTTTTCATCGGAAATGGTAATTTTCGGCCATGAATGTGGTTGAGAAAATCGAGCAAGAAATCGAAGGCTTGTCGGGAGAGGATTTTGACAGCTTGGCCGTGTGGGTGGATCGTCGCCGCAACGAAAAGTGGGACCGGCAAATGGACGAGGATGCGGCGGCCGGCAGGCTTGATTTTCTTTTTGAAGAGGCCGAGGCGGATCGCAAATCGGGCAAACTTCGGGATTGGCCGCCACGCTCATTTCTTGGCCGTTAGCCCGGACCTTCCGCACTTCCGGCTAAGTTCCTGGCGCGCCCTGCCATTGCGCCAGCAGCGCTTCGGCGTGGCGCCGCGCGGCTTCGGTCTGGCCGCCCAGCATCCGCGCAATCTCGCCCGCCCGCCCGGCCTCGTCCAGCAGCGTGATTTCGGACACGGTGCGCCCGCCCTCCACCCGCTTGGCCACGACAAAATGCGTCTCCGCGGCCGCCGCCACCGCCGGCAGGTGGGTGATGCAGATGACCTGGCGCCGCCGCGCGATGTGCCGCATCTTCTCCCCGACCGCCGCCGCCGTCGCGCCGCCGACGTTGGCGTCAATTTCGTCAAACACCAGCACCGGAATCGCGTCCTCCTCCGCCAGCACCGTTTTCAGCGCCAGCATGACGCGCGACATTTCGCCCGACGACGCAATGGCCCGCAAGGGCCGCGCCGGTTCGCCGGGATTGGGGGCGAATTGAAAATCAATGTCATCGAGTCCGCAGGCGGAACGGGCCGGGAGGGAATTGATAGTATTGACCGAAATGTCAAAGCGGCTCTGCGCAAAGCCCAGGTCGCGCAATTGTTTCATGGCCGATTTGGCCAGCCGGGGAACAGCTTTGCGCCGTTGCGCCGACAATTCGCGTCCGGCCTTCCAAAGTTCGCCGTCCAATTTCTCGCGCTCCTGGTTGAGGCGCGCCAGTTCCGCCTCGCGCTGTTCGAGCTGTTGCAATTTCCGGCCCGCTTCCGCGCCGAACGCAATCACCTCCTCCAGCGTCCCGCCGTATTTGCGTTTGAGGGAATGGATCAAATCCAGCCGCTCCTCCAGTTGGCGAAGGCGTCCGGGGTCCAGGTCAATGGCGTCGGCGTATCGTCTCAGGCCGGACTGCAGCTCGCGCCAGGAGGCGGCGGCCTGCTCGTGGGCGGGGAGCAAACTTTGGGCGCCGGCGTCAATGCGTTGGAGGGCCTGCAACGTGCGGCCCAATTCCCCGGCCTGGGCCAGGAGGCAACGGTCCTGCTCGCTCAAAAGGTTCAGGGCCGCCTGGCTCAACTCCAGCAGGCGGGCGGCGTTGCCGGCGCGCTGAAATTCCTGTTCCAGCCGAGCCTCTTCATCGGCCTGCATACGGGCGGCGGAAATCTCCCCGGCCTGAAACCGGAGCAACTCCAGTTGCCGCGCGTACTCGCGTTCGTCCACAATCAGCGCCGCCTTCTCCGCTTCCAGCTCGCGCGCCCGCCCGGCCAGGGCGGCGAATTGGCCGCGCAAACCGCCCAGTCCGGCAAAGGCGTCCAGAATGTCCCGTTGCCGCGCCGGATCCAAGAGCGATTGATGGTCGTGCGGCCCGTGCATATCCACCAACTCGCGCCCGAGGGCCGCCAGCGCCTGGAGCGTGGCCGGCGAGCCGTTGATAAACTGCCGGTTGGCCCCGGCGGCGGTGAAGACGCGTTTGAGAATCAATTCCCCCCCGGCGCACGGTTCCAGCCCGTTTTCCTCCAGAAACCTGTCCAGTCCGGGGCGGCGTTCCCCTCCTTCCAGCACAGCTTCCACCGAGCAACTGTCGCAGCCGGCGCGAATGAGCGCGCGGTCGGCCCGCCCGCCGAGCAGCAGATTCAGCGCGCCGATGATGATGGACTTGCCCGCGCCGGTCTCGCCGGTGATGGCGTTGTAACCCGGACGCAAGCCCAGCGTGAGGTCGGTGACCAGCGCCAGATTTTTGATGCGCAATGTGCCTAACACGCCCGGCGAATTTAGGGTTCGCGGAGGAAAGAGAAAAGCGCAAAGTTGCGGATTTCAAAATGCCTTGGCTGGTAGGGCGGCGCTGCCGCGCCGCCCAAATTTTCCTGTCGCCGACCCCATCACAAACTGATGGGATCCAACCGGCCGAAATGCAACACCATCGAGCGCCATCTGGCAAATCTCCGCCGCGCCATGTCGCGACACGGGAAGAATGGGCGGCGCGGCAGCGCACTGGTGTCCAGCTATAAGTTGTTGAATACAAATGACTTCTGAATATCGAGTTGATCCCAAGACAAGAGATTTTCCTCCGTTTGTGTCGCAAATAGCTCTGCTGCAGGTACTTGCTCG
>JBEKIA010000111.1:0-13268 GCA_050011995.1 Verrucomicrobiota bacterium | reverse complement strand
AAGGCGCGCCTCACCGTGGCAACGGCCTCGGTGAACTTGCCGGCTTCGGCATACGCCGCAGCCAGAGTGCCGAGGACGGTGGGGTTTTTCCCGCCCGAGAGTTGATCGGCGCGCAAGGCCAGTTGGACGGCCCTGGCGCCATCGCGCGCCGCAGCCTCCGGGCTGCAGGCCAGTATCCAGGCCAGGTTGACCCCGGCTTCCATGTAATCGGGACGAAGGCGCAGGGATTCTTCGTATTGACGAATGGCCTCCTCCGCGCGGCCGGTCTGCATGAACGCGTTGCCCAGCTTGTAATGGAACTCCGGGGGTTCCGGGCGGATTTGGAGCGCCTTTTGGAGATGGGGAACCGCCTTCCCGGCCAGGCCGTTGTCCAGAAGCACGCAGCCGAAATTGAATTGGGCGTCGGGATTTTCGGGATTCAAATTGACATCCAACTGAAACTGCTCCAGCGCCTCCCCGACCCGCCCTTTGGCGAGAAGAGCCTTGCCCAGAAGGCCCAGGATTCCCGGCGGCGGGTGATTGAAGGCCGCGGACCGCCGCAAGTGCGGCAACGCCTCGTCCACGCGGCCCTCGTCCAGAAGAAGCTCGCCCAGAAGGCCCTCGATCCTGCCATTCTCTTGGGTGATTTGGAGAGTGTGGCGGAAAAGGGTCTCGCTGTTTTTCCAGTAACCCACCTGCAACGGTGTCAGCGCCATGCAGCCGGCCAAAGCCATCCCCGCCGCCACCGCCGGCGCCTTTGCGCCCAGGCGCGGCGACCATTCCCGCGCCGCCCATATTATCATGATCGTCAGTCCGATGCTCGGGACATAATCGTAACGGTCCGCCATAAACTGCACGCCAACTTGAACCAAACCGATGACCGGCGCCAGCGTCCCCAGGAACCAGAGCCAGCCCACAGCCAAATACGGCTGCGCCTGCCAACGAGAAAGGGCGCACCCGGTCACCAGCGCCAAAAGGCCGCCCGCGACCACGGCCTGCCAAACCGGCCATTCTTCCGGCAGCGGATACAAAACCGCCAAATGGGCCGGCCAGAATGTTTTCTCGATGTAACCGGCATATGATATGGGAATGCCCATCAACCGCTCTCCGATGGACAGATCGGAAAGAGGGCCGACGGACCCGCCCTGGCGTTGGGCCAGATAGGTCACCCCGCATGACACCGCCGCCAGAATGAAGAACGGAACTTTTTCCACCACCCACCGGACGGCGGGCCGCCGGCCCCGTTGCAAAGGCCAATAGTCAAGAAGAAGCAAGACGAAGGGCAGCGTCACCAGCATCGGCTTGGCCATCAGCCCCAGGGCGAAAAGCGCGACCGACCCGGTGTAAAACACCTTTGCCGTGGCGCCCTTCCCCTTCAACTCCTCCACATAGCGGACGTAAGCCCAGACGGCCAGCAGCCAGAACAGCGTGCTCAACACATCCTTGCGTTCGGAAACCCAGGCGACCGACTCCACATGCATCGGATGCAGCGCGAAAAGGGCGGCCGCCAGCGCGCTCGGCCACATCGCTTTGGTCATGCGGCGCAACAGCAGAAAAAGGAGAACCGAGTTAGCCAGATGCAAGGCCAGGCTGGTAAAATGGTGTCCGGCGGCACGGGTTCCATAGAGCTGGAAATCCACGATATGAGAAATCCAGGTCAACGGATGCCAGTTGCTGGCATGCCCGGTGGTGAAGGCCCAGGCAAGGCTCCTGGCATTCAACCCGTGTTGAATCATTTCGTTGGAGACAACGTAGTCGCCATCGTCGTAATAGCGCGCAAAACCGCAACCCCAGAGCGGCGCATAAGCCGCCAACACCGTCAGCGCCAGCCCCAGGCATACGAGCCAGGTTTCGCGTCTGTTCCGCCAGTCTTCCATCCGGCAAATCATGATTCAGGCGCTTTGACAATAAAAGCGGCAATTTGACGGGGATGGCGGGGCAGGCGCATCTGAGCAAAGGGATTGATCCTGCGTCCAAGGCGGCTTCCGTCAGCGCCGTCAAACTTGGATTTGGCAGCCTGAAGAATTTGCTCCTTATTTTGCGGGCTTCCTTTATCACTTATGCCATGCCGTATGATCCACAACAGGCCGCCGGCTAGCGGGGCGGCGCAGGCGCGCCTGGCTACGTCCCGCCGGAGACGCGCATGGCGGAATGCACGCCGCGCGCCCTCATCCTGGGAACGCTGCTCGGGGTCGTTTTCGGCGCCTCGTCGCTTTACCTGGTGCTCAAGGTCGGGATGACGGTCAGCGCCTCCATTCCTGTCGCCGTGATTTCGCTCACGCTCTTCCGGCTGTGGGCGAAATTCTTCGGCGGAAGGGACGCGACCATTCTGGAAAATAATATCGTGCAAACGGCCGGCTCGGCGGGCGAATCCATCGCCTTTGGAGTCGGCGTGACGATGCCGGCCATTTTGATTTTGGGCTACGATCTGGAGATGGGGCGGGTCATGCTCGTCGCCCTGCTGGGGGCGTGGCTGGGCATTTTGATGATGATTCCGCTGCGCCGCGCCCTGATTGTGCAACAGCACAGCGAGTTGAAATACCCGGAAGGCACCGCCTGCGCCGAGGTGCTCAAGGCGGGGGAAAGCAAACTTCACGGCGGCGCAGCACCCTACTCCCGCGCGACGGCGGAGGCGGGCGCGGGCGGGGCGGCCATTTTTGCCGGCTTCGGCGTGGGGTTGATTTACAAGGCGGCGATGTCGGCTTTCAAGGTATGGAAGGACACGCCGCAGAAGATTTTTGGCGCCCCTTACAATGGCGGCTCGATTTCCGCGGAAATATCGCCGGAACTGCTGGGGGTTGGTTATGTGATCGGGCCGCGGATTTCCGCCATCATGGCCGCCGGAGGGGTGTTGTCCTATCTGGTGCTCATTCCCATGATCAAGTTTTTCGGGCAAGGAGCGGGCGGGCCGATTGCGCCGGGGAAAATGGCGATCAAGGACATGGCGCCGGACGACGTTCGCGGGGCCTATATTCTTTACATCGGCGCCGGGGCGGTGGCGGCGGGCGGGATCATCAGCCTGGCGCGGTCGTTGCCGCTGATCTGGCGTGGAATTCGCGCGGGACTCGCTGATTTCGGGGTCTCGGCCAGGCAGACCCGGGCCAATGCGTTGCGGACGGAGCAGGACCTCTCGATGAGGTTTGTCGGGTTGGGATGTCTGGCCCTGGTGGCGGCGATTCTGGCCGCCCCGTCGCTGCGCATGAACCTGGCGGGGGCTGTTCTGATCGTTGCGTTTGGCTTTCTGTTCGTCACGGTTTCGTCGCGGCTCACCGGGGAAATCGGCGCCTCCTCCAATCCCATTTCGGGGATGACGGTGGCCACGCTCCTCATGACCTGCCTGATTTTCCTCCTCGTGGGCTGGAAAGGTCCGCTTTATTTTGTCACCGCCCTGTCCGTGGGAGGCATCGTCTGCGTGGCGGCCTCCAACGGCGGCGCGACCTCGCAGGACTTGAAGACAGGCTACTTGCTGGGGGCGACGCCCCGGCTCCAGCAAATCGCCATTTTGATTGGCGCGGGCGCATCGGCCCTGGCGCTGGCGCCCATCCTTTTGAGCCTGAACTCCTCCGGCACCGTTTACGTTCCCGCGGCGCAAGCGGCGCCGGGATTGCGTGTGCCGGCCGGAGTCAAGCTGGGCGGACCGGAGAAACTCCATGGTCCCCAGGCAGCGGCGGATTCCGCCACCTACCAGGTCTGGCAAAAGACCGATGACGCCGGCGGGAATTGCCTCAAATACCTGGTGGATGATTCGGGCGCGGTGGTCTATCTGGCCGACCCCGGCATCAACGGACAATTCAAGAAGCGGCCGGACGGAAGCGAAGCCATAAAGTATTCGGCCCCCAAAGCCGTGCTGGTGTCCGACATCATTCAGGGCCTGCTGGGCGGCACGCTGCCGTGGGGCCTGGTCTTGTTTGGCATTATGATTTCCGTGGTGCTGGAATTGTCCGGCATTCCTTCGCTGGCCTTCGCGGTGGGGGTGTATCTGCCGCTTTCCTCCTCCTCGCCGTTGCTGGCGGGCGGGATGGTGCGCTGGCTGGTGGACCGCCGCCAGCGGCACGTCTTGCGCGATGCCGGCCTGAGCCAGGCGCAGTTGAACGCGGAAAGCGACAAAAGCCCCGGGGTCCTGCTGGCCAGCGGCTACATCGCGGGCGGGGCGATTGCGGGCATCGTGATCGCCTTCATGGCCGGGGTGTTGACCGGCCCGGACGCGGCCATAACGCGCTGGGCCAAGTCGTCCAATCCGTTTTATGCCGGCGCGCATTCGGATTTGCTGGCGTTAATCCCCTTTGTGTTGCTGGCGGGCTTGCTGTATGGGGTCGGGCGCGGCGCCAGTTCCACGGCGCGAAAGGATTGACTCCGTTGGGAATGAAACTGAAGTCAGGCATCATTTGCCACAATTGTCATAATCTTCGATTTCGTCGAGATCCTCCCCGGCCAGCGCCGTGAAAAAAACAGGCAACTCCTTCATTGCCTCTGGCGGCGCCGCAGAAGGCTGGCTGCCGGAATCAGGGGACGCGGATCCATCAGGGCCGTCTGGATCACAAAGCCCAAATCCTCCCGGCTTGCCGCCGAGGCTTTGGCTTCATGCTCTTCCAGCAGACGAAGGCCGGCACGGATGACCTCGGATTTGTTGTTGAAGCGGCCCGTGGCAACAAACCGATTAATCAGCGCCTCGAAATGGGGCGTAATGACTTTGCTCATGCGGAACATGCCTTCCAACAGTTTCAACCTGTTGTCAACTGCTCCCCGTTTATTTTCCTGGCATCCCGACACCCTTTTTACTTGTTTTCCCGCGGTCGCAACGTAAGTTGCCCATTACAATGAACGAAGAGGTCATAATGAAGAGGGATTGCCCGGCGGTGCTGATTCCGGCCGGCACGGCCATCACCCTGCAAGCCGGCGTGCCGGTGGTCGTCGTGCAGGACTTGGGCGGCAGCTACACGGTGATTGTGCATGGCAACATGGCGCGCATCGCCGGCGCCGACGCCGACGCCCTGGGCAGGGAAGCGCCCGCGGCGGCCAGCGCGTCCGAGCCGGGCCACTTGACGGAAGAACAAGTTAATGAAGTCTTGCGCACCTGTTACGATCCGGAGATTCCGGTCAACATTGTCGAGTTGGGCCTGGTCTATGATTTGCAAATTCTCCCGCTGCCCGAAGGCGGCCACCGCGTGGAGATCAAAATGACCCTGACCGCGCCGGGCTGCGGCATGGGACCCGTCTTGCAGCAGGACGTGGAAAGCAGGGTGCTGGCCCTGCCCGGCGTGAAGGAGGCCGCCGTGTTTTTGGTGTGGGACCCGCCCTGGAACCGCGACATGCTCTCCGAAGCCGCCAAGCTCCAGCTTGGCATGATGTGAGGCCATGACCATCGAAAGCGCCAGGGCGGATTTTCCTATTCTTGACCAGATGGTCCACGGCCATCCGCTGGTCTATTTCGACAATGCCGCCACCGCGCAAAAGCCGCGCGCCGTCATCGAAGCCCTGAGCCATTTTTACGAGCGCGACAATGCCAATGTGCATCGCGGCATTCATGAATTGAGCCGCCGCGCCACCGAGGCCTACGAGGGCGCCCGCGCGCGAACCGCCCGCTTCCTCAACGCCCGCCAGCCCGCCGAAATCATCTTCACCCGCGGCGCCACCGAGAGCATCAACCTGGTGGCCAACACCTGGGGCGTCAAAAATCTCCGCGCCGGCGACGCCATCCTCCTGACCGAAATGGAGCATCACAGCAACATCGTCCCCTGGCAGATGCTGGCGGAACGGACCGGCGCCCGCCTCGCCTTCCTGCCGGTCACCGGCGACGACGGGCTTTTGGATCTGCGCGGGCTGGACGAGGCGCTGGGGAAAAACGTCAAGCTCTTTGCCTTCACCCATGTTTCCAACACCCTCGGCACGATCAATCCCGCGGCCGAACTCTGCGCCCGCGCGCGCCGGCGCGGCATTGTCACCCTGCTCGACGCCGCCCAGAGCGCGGGGCACCTCCCGCTGGACGCGCAGGGAATCGGCTGCGATTTTCTGGCTTTTTCCGCCCATAAAATCTGCGGCCCCACCGGCATCGGCGTCCTTTATGGCCGGCGGGAGCTGCTCGAGGAAATGCCGCCGTTTCAAGGCGGCGGGGACATGATCGCCAGCGTGGATTTTTTCCACAGCACCTGGAACACCGTGCCGCATAAATTCGAGGCCGGCACGCCGGATTTTGCCGGCGCCGTTGGCTTGCGCGCGGCGATGGACTATCTGGATGCCCTCGGACGCGACAACATTTTACAGCACGACCAGGAACTGGCCGCCTACGCCGTGGAGCGGCTGTCCCGGCTGAAGGGCCTCCGCCTGCTCGGCCCGAAAACCGGCCGGGCCGGGGTGGTTAGTTTTCTGCTTGACAAAATCCACGCCCACGACATCGTCACCGCCGCCGACCAATACGGCGTGGCCTTGCGCGGAGGGCACCACTGCAACCAGCCCCTGATGAAGAGGCTCGGCATTGATTCCACCGCCCGCGCCAGCTTCTATTTTTACAACACCCGGACCGAGGTGGACCGGCTGGTTGAGGTGCTGGAAAAAATCCGGAACTTTTTCGGCCCGTAAGCCATTCCATCACCCCGCGAAGCGCCCCGCGGCGCGCGCTGGAGATTCTTCCCGGCGCTGGCGATGTCCGCCGAACAACTCGCGCCCGGCCTGGGGCCTTTGCCTCCGGTAAGAATCCATTGCGCGCAACTGGTTGAAACCGCCCTGCGCTCCCCCCTTCAGCCGCAACCCGCCTCCAGGCCGGAGCCGTCCCCCCATCCTTCCTCCGCCCCCGCCCCGGCTCCCAGCCTGATGGACAAATTCGTCGCGCCCGCCCATCCCGCCTCCAAGCCAAAGATCGTTTTCAAATCGTCCCGCTAAAAGACGGCTTCAAGGCAAATTCCCAGGGCGCTCTAAAGTCTGGAAAGCTGTGCCGCCACCGTCGCAGACCGGCGGCATAAAAAGTCGGCGGCGGATTGCCATCCGCCGCTACACCAGCGCACCGTAGCGGCTTTCGGCAGAAAGCCGCTGAACTTCCATGCCCCTGCTGGTTGAGACGCAACCTTAGAGCAGCCTTGGCAAATTCCGGTCATGACAATGGACGGCTTGCAAGGTTAAGATAAGAAGCATAAAGCGATAAATCCCAGAGGTCTAAGCGCGCCGTCCGCTCTGAAGCGGTCAGTTTGAGTTTGACGCAAGAATGGGCCCCAGGCATCATCGGCAAGACATGAGCGCGATCAGCCGCCAACCGTTGCCCGCCACCGGAATCTCAGAATCCCCGCCCAAGGCTCAATCAGCAATTCTCCATCAACCCGATATGAAAAGAATTTGGCCCTTCCTCTTGGTTTTGCTCCTCTTGGCCGCCCCGGCAGCGGTTCAAGCCCAATTCACATGCACAACCAACAGCGGCACGATCACCATCACGGGCTACGCCGGCCCAGGCGGCGCGTTGACCATCCCCAGCACGATTAACGGCTACCCGGTGACCACCATCGGAGAGGAGGCGTTCGAGAACTGCTCGACCGTCACCAATGTTACGATCGGCACCAACGTCACCAGCATCGGGGACTACGCATTCGCTTATTGCGCCCTGACCAGCGTCACGATGCCCAACAGCGTTACGAGCATAGGGGACTATGCGTTCTATGTTTGCACGAGGTTGACGAGCGCTCCAATTCCCGCCAGCGTCACCAGCATCGGATACGGTGTATTCGAGGAATGCTTTGACATGGCAGCGATCAGCGTGGCTGCAAACAATCCCGCTTATATCAGCGTTGCCGGGGTCCTGTTCAACAAGAGCCAGACCACGCTCATCGAATACCCGGCGGGCAACGCCGCGACCTCCTATATGATCCCGGCCAGCGTCATCAGCATCGGATACGGTGCATTTTCCGACATTTTCGTGCCGAACGTCACGATCCCCAGCAGCGTCACCGACATCGCGAACCAGGCGTTCTTTGGCAGCGGCCTGACAAGCGTCACGATTCCACAGAGCGTCACCAACATCGGCTCCACTGCGTTCGGGGACTGCGGCGCCATGACAGCATTCAGCGTGGATACAAGCAATCCCTCCTATGTCGCCCTTGATGGAGTCTTATTCAACAAGAGCCAGACCACGCTCATCGAATACCCGGCAGCCAAAGTTGGAACCTCTTTTACGATCCCCAGCAGTGTCACGAGCATCGGAGTTTGGGCGTTCGCTGACTGCGGTCTGACCAGCGTCACGATCCCCAACAGCGTTACCAGCATCGGGGACTACGCATTCGCTTACAGTAGCCTGGCCAGTGTCACGATCCCTAACAGTATAACCACTATCGGGTACTTTGCGTTCACTTACAGCAGCAGCCTGGCTAACGTCACAATTCCTGACACCGTCACCAGCATCGGGGACTACGCATTCGCTTATTGCGCCCTGACCAGCGTCACGATGCCCAACAGCGTTACGAGCATAGGGGAGTATGCCTTCGCTTACTCCACCAGCCTGACCAGTGTCTATTTCGAGGGCAACGCTCCCACCGCTGCTTCGACTGTGTTCGCCAATGAGAGCAACGTGACGGTTTATTATTTGTCTGGCACCACTGGCTGGAGTTCCACTTTTGCCGGTGTGCCGACCGTAGAGTTGGCCGGGATTGTCGCCTTTAGCGCCAATCCAACAAACGGCGGGGTTCCGCTTACTGTGAGCTTCACCTCTGCGGCCGTTGACAGTGGCGGCAATGCCATCACCAATTGGAACTGGAATTTTGGCGACGGCTCAACCAGCACCGCTCAGAATCCCTCCCACACCTACACCGCCGTCGGCACCTTCTCCCCCGCTCTCATTGCGACAAACAGTGCCGCCGCCACGATTTTCGGGGTTGGCCCGCCTTCAATCACAGTCACCACGGCCACGTCGAACGGATTCACCGTCGTATATTCGTACGACAGCCCGACCTTTAGCGGCGTGACTCCTGGCTCTGGCCTCACCTCCACGAACTTCGTTTCGGCCAGCGTCACGTATAGCAACGTGCTCGCGCCCAATCTTCAAGACGCGTCCCCAAACCGCAGCTTGCAGCCGGATTTGCCCACGAGCTGGGTGTTTTCCGATGGCGTGGAACAATGGACCCCGGCAAATTCTCATTTCTATGTGGCGCAAGTGAATACGGATGCCAATGGGAATATCATCGGCTGGAATTTTAACCTGTACTCAAATCCCGGCTTCAGTGAACCGGAGGTCTATATCAGTTCTTCCACGCCGACATCCTATGGAAGTGTTGAGGTCGATTTGCCTCTTAGCGGTCCGTACCAGACTGCCTACGTGGAATACGGTCCCGGTGTTGACATTGCATGGAGGCGGACAGTCGCCCCGGCACCGACCGGGGTGCCGATCACCGCGGCCCCCACCAACGGCCTCGCTCCGCTTACGGTGAACTTTTCTGCCGCGAGCGTTGACTCCGCTGGCAACGCGATCACTCGCTGGAATTGGACGTTTGGTGACGGCTCAACCAGCACTAACCAGAATCCATCCCACACCTATACTGCGGTCGGGGCTACGGTCGGGGCCTTTTATCCCACTCTCGTTGCGACCAACAACATTGGAGGCGTGGTGATCGGCTACGGTCCCTCGCTAATAACGGCTTCCAACCTGCTTGTCGCCTTTAGCGCCAATCCAACAAACGGCCGGGTTCCACTCACTGTGAGCTTCACCTCTGCGGCCGTGGACAGCGCCGGCAATGCCATCACCAATTGGAACTGGAGTTTTGGCGATGGCTCAACCGGCACCGCTCAGAATCCCTCCCACACCTACACCGCCGGTGGCACCTTCTCCCCCGCTCTCATTGCGACCAACAACATTGGGGAGATGGTTACCGGCGTCGGACTTGCTGCAATCACGGCCATCAGTGACACAATCCTGCACAGTTTCACTAATGGCGTCGACGGAGCTTACCCTGTTTCCGGATTGTTATTATCGGGCAACACCCTCTATGGGACGGCTGGAGGCGGCAGGGCGGGCAATGGCACGGTGTTCGCGATCAAAACCGATGGCACGGGTTTTACCAACCTGTATAGCTTCTCATCAACCGGCACCAACGGCTTGAACAGCGACGGAGCTAATCCGTCCGGCAATTTGATATTATCGGGCAACACCCTGTATGGGACAGCGAATGGTGGGGGCAGTGGCGGATCAGGCACGGTGTTCGCGATCAAAACCGATGGCACGGGCTTTACCAAGCTGTATAGTTTTACGGCCCTGGACCCCACATTTTCCACCAATAGCGACGGAGCTTACCCTGTTGCCGGATTGTTATTGTCGGGCAACACCCTCTATGGGACGGCAGGAAATGGCGGCAGTGAAGGCTCTGGCACTGTGTTCGCCGTCACCACCAATGGCACGGGCTTTACGAACCTGCATAGTTTCACGGCAGTCGACGCGACATTTTTCACTAATAGCGACGGCGTTTTTCCGTTCTCCGAATTGATATCATCCGGCAACATCCTATATGGGACAGCGAATCGTGGGGGCATTGGCGGATCAGGCACGGTGTTCGCGATCAAAACCGATGGCACGGGCTTTACGAACCTGTATAGTTTCACGGCACTCGACGCGACATTTTTCACCAATAGCGACGGCGCGTATCCGTACTCCGAATTGATATCATCCGGCAACACCCTATATGGGACAGCGAATGGTGGGGGCAGTGGCGGCTCAGGCACGGTGTTCGCGATCAAAACCGATGGCACGGGCTTTACCAAGCTGTACAGTTTTACGGCCCTCGACCCCACATTTTCCACCAATAGGGACGGAGCGAATCCGCAGGCCGGATTGATATTATCGGGCAACACCCTGTATGGGACGGCGGAAAGTGGCGGCACTTGGGACCTCGGCACAGTGTTCGCAGTCAAGACCGACGGCGAGGGTTTTACGAACTTGTGTAGTTTCACTGGCGCCAGCGACGGAGCTTATCCGTGTGGCACTTTGGTGCTTTCTGGTAACACCCTCTACGGAACGACGGAAAATGGCGGCAGTTCGGGCAATGGCACCGTGTTATCGGGCAATGGCACGGTGTTCTCCTTAATTCTACCTGTGGGGTCATTAGTGCCAGCGCAACCTGGCATTACCGGCGTCAGCCTGTCCGGAGCAAATCTGGTGCTCAATGGGATCAATGGGCAGTCCGGCGGGACATATTATGCGCTGATGAGCACAAACCTCGCTCTGCCGCTGAGCCAGTGGACGCCCGTTGCCACCAATGTTTTGAGCGCCGGCGGGAATTTCACCATCACCGCCACCAACACCGTG
Source organism: Verrucomicrobiota bacterium (assembly GCA_050011995.1). Taxonomy (GTDB): domain Bacteria; phylum Verrucomicrobiota; class Verrucomicrobiia; order Limisphaerales; family Palsa-1400; genus JBEKOF01. The sequence goes on along the minus strand of JBEKIA010000111.1, from coordinate 2,020 downwards.
ACTCGCGGCGTCCCGCAAAGGTTTTACATTCTCCAAGAACAATGAGCAACGGCAGCCTTATCAATTCTATCGTCTGCTCAAGCAGCGGCAACCCGTTCAACCCTTGGCCGTGCCCATGCCGTCTTCAAAGGAGCCTTGCGCCAGGGGGAAGCAGAGCCGGTCCCGCACGTAGGCAATGCCGTCGGCGCTGGCCGCGTCCAGGTCGCGGTAGGCGCTTTCCGCCTCCACCACCAGCGGGGCGGTTTTCGTGCCCATCACCGCCCGGTAGCGCTGCGGATAACCGGCCTGAGCGAGCAATTCCACATAGCGCGTCATGTTCAATTCCCCCGAGGAAATGTCCACAAACTGCATGGCCCGGCGGGGCCAGTCCGGCTCCATCATGCGCAGGGGCAGGCCGCGGCGGATGACAATATTCTTGACATGGCAGGCGTAAATGCGCGGCGCCACCTTGAGAAACCGCGTCTCCCAATCCTCGCCCTCCCAGCAGTGGGACGGGTCGGCGTTGACGGCCAGGCATTTGTCGCCGTCGCAAATTCGCGTGAGCAGGTTGAAATCATCCGCGCACATCGCGGCCGTGCCGGGATGGATTTCGTGGGCCAGGTAAATGCCCAGCTCGCTGGCGCGGGCGCGCAACGCCGCCGTTTTCTTGACAAACCGTTCCCGGCCCCGCGCCAGCAGATCGTAGTCGCCGCCCTTCCAGAAACCCCACGGATAGCCCGTGGCCAGTTCCCATCCGAAAGCCACCCCCCAGAACATGGGGACGATCTTGACCCCCAGCGCCGCCGCCAGGTCCAGCAGCCGCATCAGGTACTCTTCGCTCCATTTCTCGATGGCCGTGGGCGATTGCCGCCCCACGTCCGGCGGCAGAAAGGGCCGCACCGTCGGGCTGTTGGTCCAGGCGGTGGTATGCACCCAAAAGGGGCAGTGCGCCGAAATGCCGTCCAGCGTCAGGCCGCGCGAGGCGAAGGCCTCCCGGATTTCCTCCGGGCTTTTGAACCGCTTTCCCTTCTCCAACATGAAGTTGGAAGGCTGCGCGCCGGTCGTCCCGCTGGCGCGGGCATAATCCAAAAATTGAGTCAATGATTTCGCGCCATGTTGGGCGCCCTCCAGGCTGGGATGATAACAGGTTTCAGGCATATATGGTTGTTGTGCCTGAAGGGCGCGCCGGATGCAAGACTTGTTTTTGCGGGAAAAGCAAATTATGCTGGGCGGGATCATGACGCCGATTTTTTACGACACCCACGCGCACCTGGATTTCCCCGATTTCGCCTCCGACCTGCCCGAGGTCCTCGCCCGCGCCCAGGCCGCCGGCATCACCAAAATCATTTCCATCGGCACCGACCTGCAAAGCAGCCGGCGCGCCGTCGCCCTGGCCGAGCGGCATCCATCCGTCTTCGCCGCCGTCGGCTGGCATCCCGCGCATGCGGGCGGCGCCCCGCCGGACCTGCGCCCCGCCTTGCGCGAACTGGCCGCCCATCCCAGGGTCGTGGCCATCGGCGAGATCGGCCTGGATTATCATCGTCCGCCCCAGGATCCCGGCGGGTTGGCGCCTTACAAGGCCCGACAGGCGGAAATCTTCCGCCAGCAAATGGAAGTGGCGGTGGAATTGGGACTGAACTGCATCATCCATCAACGCGATTCTTTCCCGGACACCTTGGCGCAACTGCAGCCCTTCGCCGCAAAATTGCGGGGCGTCTTCCATTGCTTTTCGGAAAGCGTGGAACGATTGGGCCAGGTGCTCGCCCTGGGTTCGCTGGTCAGTTACACGGGCATCCTCACCTTCAAAAACGGGGCCAATGTGCGGGAGAGCCTGGCCGCCACGCCTCTGGATCAATTCATGTTGGAAACCGACTGCCCGTTCCTGGCCCCTGTGCCCTATCGCGGCAAGCGTTGCGAGCCTGCCTACGTCGGCGAGATTTCCCGCCTTGCCGCCGAAGTCAAGAAATGCACCCTCGAAGAACTCAGCGCCGCCACCGCCGCCACCGCCGGCCGCTTCTTCCCGAAACTCCAAGCCTGATTC
>JBEKIA010000110.1:0-13296 GCA_050011995.1 Verrucomicrobiota bacterium | reverse complement strand
TTCGGAAGGGCTTTGAAACACGGAATGAACGGCAGACAAGTAAAAATAGAAGTGACAGCAAGCCGCAAAAGTCGCGCTTATTTTCAGCGCTCCGTGGTCTAAAGAATGGGGTCCACCTCAGACCATTTTCGAGTTGAATGCGCGCTACGGCTGGAAAAAATTCATCATCGTCGTTCCCAGCGTGGCCGTTCGCGAAGGGGTGTTGAACGCGATTGAATTGACGAAGGAGCATTTCCAATCGCTTTACGGCAGCGTGCCGATGGATTCCTGGGTTTATGACTCGGCGCAGGTCTCGAAGTTGCGGCAGTTTTCCGCCAGCAATCAAATGCAGTTGATCGTGATGAACATTCAGGCTTTTGACAAAAGCAGCACCATCATGCAGAGCGAGCGCGACCAGATGAGCAGCCGCAAGCCGATTGAGTTTATCCAACACGCCCGACCAGTGGTAGTGCTCGACGAACCGCAAAATCTGGCGACCGAATTGCGGACGAAGGCGATTGACAGCTTGAACCCGCTCTGCACACTCCGGTATTCGGCGACACACAAGGATTATTTCAATCTCGTTTATCGCCTTGACCCGGTGAAAGCCTATGACTTGCGCTTGGTTAAACGCATTGAAGTGGATTCCGTCGTGGACGCCGGAGATCTTAACAAGCCATATATTGCCGTCAAATCCATCACGGCGACCAAGACGCGCATTTCAGCGAGACTGGAGATTGACGTGGAGGGCGCGGACACCTGCAAACGCAAGCCGGTTACGGTGACGGCGCAAAGCGGCCTGTTTGAGTTATCCGGCCAGAGGGAAAATTATCGCGGTTACGAGGTAGATTTAATTGACGCGGGCAGCCAGTATATTCAGTTCAAGAACGGCGTCAGTCTATCAACGGGCGTCACGCACGGTGGCCGGACGGACGAGGTCTTGAAGGTTCAGATTAAAGAAACTATCCGGGAGCACTTTGAGAAGGAATTGCGGATTTCGCAATTGCCCGAAGGACAGCGGGTGAAAGTGTTATCACTGTTTTTCGTGGACCGCGTGGCGCATTACGCGGACCCTGACGGAAAATTCCGGCAGTGGTTTACGGAATTCTACAACGAAATTTCCAAGTTGCCTCGCTACGCCGCGTTGAATCCCCTGCCGGCGGACAAAGTTCACAACGGCTATTTCGCCGAGGACAAGGGCAAACCAAAGGACAGCAGCGAAGGGCGCACAACCAAAGCGGATGACGACGCCTACGCGCTCATCATGCAAAAAAAGGGGCAACTGCTCACAATGACCGAACCGTTGCGCTTCATTTTCAGCCATTCCGCGTTGCGTGAAGGATGGGATAATCCAAATGTGTTCCAGATTTGCACATTGCGCGAAATCAGCACCGACCGCGAAAGGCGGCAGACCATTGGGCGAGGCATGCGGTTGCCGGTGCGGGAAAATGGCGAACGCTGCTTTGACCAGCTCATTAACCGGCTGACCGTTGTGGCGAGTGAAAGTTTCAAGGAGTTCGCCAAGAAATTGCAAATTGAAATGGAAAGGGAATGCGGCGTGAATTTCGAGGGCCGCATTGTGAACAAACGCGAACGCCGCAAAGGCATTGTGAACAAGCGCATCTGGCTGGACCCGGATTTCAAAATCCTGTGGGATAAAATCAAGCAAAAGACACGGTATGCCGTCAAGTTTTCCACTGCCGATTTGGTTTCGCGTTCGGCCCAGGAATTGCGCGGGATTCCGGAAATCAAACCCCCATTTCTCCGGCGTGAAAAACATGATGTGTCCATGTCCAGGACGGAGGGAATTATCGGCGATCAGCTCGCCGCACAAACAATCCGCGCGCGGGATTACAGCGCGCCGATTCCAGATTTACTTGGATATTTGCAACGCGAAACTGAACTGACGCGCTCGACCCTGGCGGAGATTTTGGCCCGCTCTGAAAAACTCGCGGAAGTGACGCGCAATCCGCAACAGTTCTTGGAATACGCTTTGGCTGCAATTCAAAAAAACCTGCATGACCTGACGGTTGATGGCATCGAATACGAACGCATTGCGGATGCTCAATGGGAAATGCACAGGCTCGAAAGCGAAGAACTCGAAAGCTATGTCTCGCGGCTATTGGAAGTTAGAAAAAGTCTTTACGACGTGGTGGAGTGCGAGTCAAAGGTGGAGAGGGATTTTGCAGAAGCCCTGAATTCACGAACGGACATCAAACTTTTCTTCAAATTGCCGGACTGGTTCAAAATTGAAACGCCCCTGGGCACATACAATCCAGATTGGGCGATTGTGAAAGATGACGAAGCGGGGCAAAACAAGCTTTATCTCGTGCGTGAAACCAAAGGCACAAACGTATGGCTGAAAGTTCCCGAAATTCAGCGTAAGAAAATCCAGTGTGGCAAGGCACACTTTAGAGCAGTCGGCCTCAAAGATGGCGAATACGACTGGGTGGCGTCAGCGAAGGACGTTTAATCGCGGCTGCCAGCTTGAGACCCCTCTCCGTTCTCTCCGTGTTCTCCTGTTCAAGGTTCTTCCCGACATCTGCGTCCATCTGCACACAGCGGATTCGGGCTTCCGGTTCCGGCGGCGTTGGCGGCGTCCAGCGGCGGTCACAGACCGCCGCTACAGGGGCGGGCATCGGTTTGGGATGGGAAATGGCTTTGCGGCAATGGCAGGTTCGTCTCGCCGAGACGACCGGACGCCTCGGCAAGGCGTCCCTACCTGGAATCCGTGAAATCCGCGAAATCGGTGGTTTAATTCCCGGCAGGGGACTGCGCCCTTCACTATGGGGATCAGGAATATGCGCGAGTGGCCAATGATTACGGCTTTGCAGAATCCGCGTTTCTTTCGTGGCGCGCCAGCCAGGGATGGTAGGGCGCGCACTCCGTGCGCGCCGCGGCGGGCAGAGGACTGCCCGCCCTACCTATTCCCCCTCCGTCACTGCCGCAATGCGTTTTTTCGCATTTTTTCCTTGACGTTCCTGGCTTATATGCTAAACTTGTGTGCGTATGGTAAGGATCGCATGGCCGGATGGCGGCGGCTGGGACGGGGTCCCCGGATGGCCGCCGCCGCGCCGTCCAACCACCGGGGCCGCAGGGTCCGCCGGCAAAAGAGCGTTCCACTTTATCGTTAAAGTTCTTGAGTCCGATCCAAGTCAATCCAAGCCAATCCAAGTCATTCCAAGCAATAAAGGTAGCAAGAGAGAATTTGTGGCCCGGCATGGCAAACAATGGCCGGTGGGCGGGAATTTGCGCACCGGCTTTTGGCAAGAGTCGGACTTTCCGCCGGGCCAGCGGCCCGGCGGGACGGGCGGGCCGCCCGTTCCACCCGAAGACCGGGATGGCGGATGGGAAATGAAAAAAGGTTTTTTGAGGAGAGGCAAGAATCCGGGTTTGCCAACCGCGTTCTTCAAGCCCATCGTCTCCCGGTGTCGAAAAAGCGCGGATTTCTTATGAATGCCACCGTGGCCATGAATGAGCCGGCCAAGCCGGAGGCGGATGCGTGGATTTGACAATTCCTGCGGCATTTGCTCACGGAAAAGATCAAATTTCGGTTGACTTTTTTGGGATTCATGTTCTAAAGGACAATGACAGCGCAGAGACAAAGCAAGGGGTGCCATGAAATCTGTCAAGACGGTTCTTGCCGCTCTTTTTTTATGGGGCGCCGCGATGCCGCAAACATTGCCTGCGGCGGGGGGGAATGTGTCCTCTGGGATCAGTATCCTCCACTCTTTCGGGGCTTTCACGAACGGCGCCAACCCGCAGGCGCCGCTGGCGCTGGGCCGGGATGGCAACTTCTATGGCACCACCTCCAACGGCGGCACCAATGGCGGCAACGGGACCGTGTTCAAAATCACCCCCGGCGGAACGCTGACCAGCCTGTATTCCTTCACCGGCGGCAACGACGGCGCGAACCCGAGCGCCGCGTTGGCGCAGGGCTGGGACGGCAATTTCTACGGCGTGACCTCCGGCGGCGGCACCAATGGCGGCTATGGCACTATCTTCAGAATCACTGCCCAGGGCGCATTCACCACCCTGTATTCGTTCACGGGTGGCGCGGACGGCTCCAGCCCGGGCAGCCTGACGCAGGGCAGTGATGGCGCCTTCTATGGCACGACCTCCGGCTCGCTTTATTCCGGAACGGTTTTTCGGATCACAACAAAGGGCGCGTTGAAAACCCTGGCTTCGATTACCGCGGCGAGCAGCCTGGTGGAGGGCCGGGATGGCAATTTCTACGGCACCACATTTCCCGATGCCGAGAATGGCACCGTATTCAAGATGACCCCAGGCGGCGTGGTGACAACTTTGTATTCATTTGGAGGCGGCGATGATGGATGGGGGCCAAACGGCCTGGTGGAAGGCGGCGACGGCAACTTCTACGGCACCACTCTGGCTGGCGGCATAAACGGTTTCTCTGGATTCGGCACCGTGTTCAAAATCACTCCCGGCGGCGCATTTGCCACGCTGTATTCGTTCACAAACGGCCTGGACAGCGGATGGCCCCAAACCACCCTGACGCGAGGCAGCGATGGAAATCTCTATGGCACGACACCCCCGGGAGGGGGCGAGTATTACGACGGAACTTTTTTCAGGATTACCCCGGGTGGGGCCTTCACCGTTCTGTATTCATTCCCGGGCGGCGTCAATTCGGCATCGGCGTTGGCGTTGGGCAATGACGGCTGTTTCTACGCAACCGCGGTTGGCCCCGACTATAACCTGCCGATTCCGCTGGAGGCCACTGCGGCGGGAGCGCGGTCGAGCCGTGCCGCCACTGCCGGCAAATCTGATGCTGCTTCCTCCGGGATCAACACGATAACCAACGGCTCCGTGTTCAAAATCACTCCCGGCGGCAGATTCAGCAATGTGTACTCTTTCACAGGTCTCGATGACGGCGGGAATCCTCAATCCCTCCTCAAAGGCCGCGACGGCAATTTCTATGGAACAAGCTCAAGAGGAGGGAATAGCGAATTAAGCCTCGGCGGTATTTTCAAAGCAACCACCAATGGAGCGCTCTCAATTTTGTATCCATTCCCAGGAGGCGGAATGAGCCTCAACAACCTGAGCATAGTGCAGGGCAGCGACGGCAGTTTCTATGGGACAGAGTTCGTCTCGTACGGTTTTCCCCTTTTTGCGGGCCAAGGAAGCGTGTTCAGCCTGACTCCCGGCGGCCAATTCGCCAACTTGTTCTCATTCGATAACGGCACCTACGCTCTCGCCCCGCTGGTGGAGGGCAGCGATGGCAATTTTTATGGAACCACAGCCGGAGGCCAATTCAGCTTTCCCCAACCCACCGTTACAAACATCTTTTCACCCCCTGATTTGCCTCCCGCCATTTTCAGCATTACGACCAATGGCAGCTACACCAGTTTGTATGCCTTTACTAACGGCATTGACGGCTCTGGACCATCCGCCGCCCTGGTGCAAGGCAGGGACGGCAACCTCTACGGCAGCTTGCCTTCGGGCGGCGACAATGGCTATGGCGCGATTTTTCAAGTCACCACCAACGGCGCGCTTGCCATTCTGTATTCGTTCACCAACGGCGACGATGGGGCGGGCCCGGTAGCCGCTTTGGCGCTCGGCAATGACGGCGACTTTTATGGCAGCACAGCCAATGGCGGCAGCAATAACGACGGCACGATTTTCAAGATCACCACCAACGGCATCCTGACCAGCCTGTACTCCTTCACCAACGGCGTGGACGGCGCGAACCTCCAGTCGGCGCTGGTGCCGGGCAGCGATGGCAATTTCTATGGCTACACGCCCGGCGGCGGCACTGACGGGTCCGGCGCGGTTTTTCAAATCACCCCAAGCGGGGCGTTCCACAGTATGTATTCCTTTGCCGGCGGCAATGACGGCGCGAATGTCAATTCCCTGGCGCAGGGCAACGACGGCAATTTTTACGGCACCACCGCCAACGGCGGCGCGGGCGCAAGCGGGACCCTGTTCCGACTCTCTTTGGGTTTGCCTCCCTTGGCCCCCCCCTCCATCACCCGTGAGCCGCCGGGCCAGGTCCGGGAGCCGGAAGGCGCCGTGTTGACTCTGAGCGCCACGGTGAGCGGAATGCCCCCGCTGTCTTATCAATGGCAGTCCAAAGGCAGGAATTTGTCGGACGGCGAGAACATTTCCGGCTCGACCGGCGGCGCCCTGACGATCAGCCCGGTGATGCTGTCAAACAGCGGAACTTACCGGCTCATTGTCAGAAATAATTACGGCGCAGTCACCAGCACGGTGACGTCGTTGGCCGTGTCGGTTGACACCGTTCCGCCAACCATTTCCATCTCATCGCCCGCCTCCAATTCGCGCGCCACCAACGGGGCGGTCTCCGGCACAGCTTCCGACAACGCCCGGGTTGTCGCTGTCAATTACTGGCTCACCAACTATAACAACGGCGTCACTGGAGCCGCCGGACAGGCCATATTAGGGCTTGGAACGACCAATCGAACTTGGACCATTCCCGGCGCGCCCTTGCCGGGAAGCAATGATGTCATGGTCCAAAGCGTTGACTTCGCGGGAAACAAATCACCCGTTCGCGCGCGCACTTTCTTCTATGAGGTTTCTTCCCTGTTCACCCTGACCCGCACAGGGAATGGCACGGTGGCGGGCACGGCCTCCATCCCTGGCGATGTCCCGCCCACCAATGGCGCGATGCTGCACATCGGGGAGAGTTATACGCTGGTGGCCACCCCGGCCAGGAATTGGTGGTTCAGCAATTGGACCAGCGCCGGCTCGGTCGCGGGCGCCAGCGCCACGCTGCGCTTCGTCATGGAGCCGGGCTATTCCGTTGCCGCCAGCTTTGTCACCAACTTTTTCCTGTTGGCCGCCGGAACTTACAACGGCCTGTTCTATTCCACCAACGTCCCGGCGGCTGAAACCGCCGGCTTCTTGAAGAACCTCGTGGTGAGCACGAGCGGCGCGTTCAGCGGCGTTCTTCTCACTTACGGAAGCACTAATCTATTGAGCGGGACGTTTAACGGCCGCTTCCATTTCTCCGGGACGATTGCGCGCTCCGCCCAACAGGGCGGCCCGTTGATCCTGACCCTGAACCTCGGCGCGGGCCAGATCACCGGCGCCGTCAGCGGAACCAACAACGGCGGCTGGACCAACGGCCTTACCGCCTATCGCTCGGCCGGCTCCGGCGGCTCCGGCCAATACACGGTCCTCATTCCTCCGCCGTCCGCCGCGACCAACTGCCCGCCGGGCGACGGCTATGTGCTCATCACCAACCATGCCGGCGAGGTAGTATTGACAGGCGCGCTGGCCGACGGAACGCCCTTCAGCCAGTGCGCGCCCATTTCCGCTTCCGGCGCTGTGCCTGTTTATCAAAACCTCGCCACCAATAATCCATCCCCCTTCGGCAGTCCGGCGTTCCTCTACGGCTGGATCAACCTCAACGCCAGCCCTCCTGATGGCTGGTTGGCCTGGATCAGGAAAACCTGGACTGAGCCGCCCGCTCCAACCAACGGCGCCATGCCATTGGCTTTGCTTGGTTTGCCCGTTGACTGGCAGGGCTTCACCAACGTCTCCACGCTGATCGGTTCGGCCTGGACCAACCCGCCCGCGGGCACGCCAGCCATCCCGGCTTTTGAGGATATCGGAATATCGGGTGGCAGCCTGGCCCCTTCCCTGGGCTTTATTGAATCCCTCAATACCAGTAATGTGTTCGTCCCGGCGGGCACGCCAGTATTCCCGAGCTATCCTTTCAGCGGCTCCATGGATCCCAAGACGGGCTGGTTCACGATCACGTTCGGCTCCGGCTCCGGCAACACCAATTTCGTCGGCGCCGGGGCGGTTCTGCAAAATTCCGAATCTGGCGGCGGCTATTTCGTTGGTCCCGGCGAAGGCCAACTCGGCGACGGCTCCATCACTTTGCAACAGGAATTCGTGATACCTCTGGCCAGCCCTTAAGAAGTTAAGAAGATTTGTGGACGAAGCATGGCCCTGGTCGCGTTGAAACGAGGAATTCGCTTGCCAGGGGGTGGGGCGGGGCGTTTGCTTCTTCCCCTGGAGCGCATGCAAGAATTGATTTCCAAAGCAGATGCGCTGCTGGAGGCGCTGCCTTATCTGCAACGCTTCCGGGGCGCGACCTTTGTCGTCAAGTATGGCGGCAGTTTCATGGACTCGCCCGGGACGGCGGGACGCGCCGGCGTGGCGCGGGATGTCGTTTTCCTGGCGGCGGCAGGGATTGGCCCGGTGCTGGTTCATGGCGGCGGCAAGGCGGTCACCGCCGCCCTGGCCCGGACGGGACGGGCGCCGGAGTTCCTGCAAGGGATGCGGGTCACGGATGAGGCGGCGGCGCAAGTGGTGGAGCGGGTGTTGTCGCACGAAATCAATCCGCAGATCGTCAGTACGATTATCGGCCTGGGGGGAAGGGCGAAGGGCTTTTCCGGGACGGATGTTTTCACCTGCCGCAAGCTGTGGCTGGCGGGGGCGGGCGGGGAGCGGCTGGATCCGGGATGGGTGGGCGAGGTGGTGGCGGTGAAGACGGAGCCGTTGCGGGAATGCGTCCGGAATGGAACCATCCCGGTGGTCAGCCCGACCGCGCGCGGCCAGGACGGCCGGGTTTATAATTGCAACGCGGACGTTGCGGCGGCCCAGGCGGCCATCGCCTTGCAGGCCCAAAGGCTGGTTTTTATGAGTGACGTTCCCGGTTTGTTGCGGGATCCAAAGAATCCCCAGACGCTCATCTCGCGCCTGTCCGCCGGAGAAGTGGGAGGTTTGAAGAAGTCCGGTGTGATTGACCAGGGGATGCTTCCCAAGGTGGACAGCGCGGTGGCGGCGCTGCGGGCGGGCGTCGGCAAAGTTTCCTTCGTGGATGGACGGGTGGCCCATGCGGTGCTCTTGGAAATGTTCGCCGGGGAGGCGCCGGGAACGCAGATTGTGTTGTGACCGGTTGCCGCGCGCGGTGGATGCGCGGTGCATTCCACTTTTTGGGGTGGTTTTTTCCTAATCTTAATCCTAATCTTAATCTTGTTCGGAGAAGGCGGGGCAGGATTAGGATTAAGATTAAGATTACGAGGGGAAACCCAAAAATTGAGAGGCACCCGTGGATGCGCTCCCCCGATACAAAGGTTGAACCGCGCCGGCAAACATGCCATAATACAAGGCAATGATTGACCATGATGCTTATGTCTTGCGCGAAGGCACCGGAACTTCCGGCGTCGTGGAAGCCGCGCGTCTGGCGGCGGGCAGGCTGGCCGATCATCTCATACCGCATCTGATAGTCGGAGGCATTGCGGTGCAGGAGCACGGGTATCCGCGCGTCACCATTGATGTGGATATCGTTGTGCCCGATGTGCTTGACGCGCTGGAAATCCTCACGGCGGATGTGACCGGGCCGCTGTTCCGCCTGCCGGGAGGCATTGAAGATAGAATCCAGGACCGGCGCACCGAGACGTTCATTGATCTGCTCCAGGCGGGCAAGGTGTTGAAGCACGGCTGCAAGGTGCCTTTCCCGCTGCCGACGGTGGCGAGCGATTTGTTGCAAATTGTGGGGCTGGAAAAATTGATTTCGCTCAAGCTGGACAGTTGGGCCAATTCGCCCTTGCGCCGCCATAAGGACAAGACGGACGTGATTGAAATTATTCTTCGGCGCAAATTGCCGCGCGATCTGGCGGTGGATGCGGTGGTGCGGCAGTCCTATCTGGAAACATGGGACGGACTCAAGGCCGAAAGATGAGAGACATTATCTCCGCGCCACCGGCAGTGGTCCACAACGAAGCGCAAGCCATTCAGGAGCTTTTCCGCAAGAACGTTCTCCCGACGTATTCCCGTTTCGACGTGGTGTTGAAACGGGGCGAAGGCTCCTGCGTGTGGGACGTGAACGGGAAGCGTTACCTGGACCTGGGCGGCGGGATTGCGGTTTGCGCGCTGGGCCACGCGAACCCGGAGATCACACAGGCCCTGGCCGGGCAGGCGGGGCTGCTCGGGCATGTTTCCAATCTTTATTATCACGAGCTGCAGGGGCTGCTGGCGCAGGAACTGGCGCGGCGGATCGGCCCGGGAAAGATTTTCTTTTGCAACAGCGGGGCCGAGGCCAATGAAGGCCTTTACAAACTGGCGCGGCGCTTCGGCAGCGAGGAAGGCCGTTTTGAAATCCTGACCGCGCAAAATTCCTTTCACGGGCGGACGTTGGCCGGCATCGCCGCCAGCGGGCAGGCCAAGGTCAAGAAGGGATTCGGCCCCATGGTTGCCGGTTTCCGGCAAGTCCCATTCAATGATCTGGCGGCGGCGCGCGCCGCCTTGTCGCCCGCCACCGCGGCCATTCTGGTGGAGGGCGTGCAGGGGGAAATCGGGGTCGTGCCGGCGGAGGCGGACTATCTGCTGGGTCTGCGGCGATTGTGCGATGAGAAAAGGCTGCTGCTGCTGATGGACGGCGTGCAGTGCGGGCATTATCGCACCGGGAGGTTCCAGAGTTTTCAGCGCATTTTGGAGGTGAAAAAAGGCGAGGCGGATGGATTTTTGCCCGATGGAATCGCCATGGCCAAATCGCTCGGCGGCGGTTTCCCGATGGGGGCGTTCTGGGTGCGGCAGGCGCACGCGGATTTGCTGGACGCCGGCTCGCACGGCACCACCTACGGAGGGTCGCCTCCGGGTTGCGCGGTGGCGCTGAAGATTCTCGAGGTCATCGAGCGCGACCATTTGGCCGCCAACGCCCGGGAGACGGGCGCATGGCTCAAAACCGAATTATTGCGCCTGGCGGCGAAATATCCGGCGGTGATCCAGCAAGTGCGCGGGTTGGGCCTGATGATAGGCATCGAATTGGCGGCGAAAATACCCGCCTTCGCGGCGGGGGAAAAATCCCCGGCGATCCAGTTCATCAACCGTCTGCACCAGGCCGGCGCGCTGGCCGTGCCCTCCGGCACGCATGTCATCCGGCTTCTCCCCGCGCTGAATTTGCGCCCGGAGGAAGCGTCGGAGGGCCTGGCCAAAATCGAATCGGTGGTGGCGGAGATTTCCCCATGAAACATCTATTGAGCCTGGAAAAGTTGTCGCGGTCCGACATGGAGGGCATCCTGGCGGCCAGCGCGGCGATGAAGAAAGAACGCGGGCATCACGCCGCGCAGCCGTTGCGCGGGCAGACGTGGGCGCTGTTGTTTGCAAAATCCTCCACGCGCACCCGCGTTTCCTTCGAGGTGGGCATCCGGGAGCTGGGCGGGCAGGTGATGTTCCTGAGCGCGGCGGAAATCCAACTGGGCCGGGGCGAGCCGATCAAGGACACGGCACGGGTGTTGGGGCGGATGATTCACGGGGCGGTCATCCGGACTTTTGCGCAGAAGGACGTGGAGGAGTTCGCCGAGTATTCGGGGATTCCGACCATCAACGCGCTGACCGATGAGGAGCATCCGTGCCAGATTTTGACGGACATCTTTACCTTTCAGGAAAAGCGCGGCCCGATCCGGGGCAAGGTGGTGGCGTTCATCGGAGACGGCGCGTGCAATGTGCCGGCGTCCTGGATTTTTGCGGCGGCCAAACTGGACTTCGAATTGCGCGTTGCGGCCCCGAAAAAATATCAGCCGGGCGCGGAGCTGTTGCGGCGGGCGGGAGCCAGGGTGGTCTGCACCGAGGACGTGCAGGCGGCGGCGCGGGGCGCGGATTTGCTTTACACCGATGTCTGGGTTTCCATGGGCAAGGAGGCGGAGGCGGAGGATCGTCTGCGCGAACTGGCCGGTTATCAAATCAACCGGAGCGTGGTCAAGCTGGCCCGGCCCGGGGCGCTGGTCATGCACTGCCTGCCCGCCTATCGCGGGAAGGAAATTGACGAGGAAACCTTCGAGGCCAATGCCTCCACCATTTTTGAGGAGGCGGAAAACCGGCTCCATTGCCAAAAGGCGATTTTGCAGCGGCTGGCGCAGTGAGAGAGGGATGATTTGTTGATCATGCCGAGTGTTTATATCAAAACGTATGGCTGCCAGATGAATGAGCGCGACTCGGAGGCGGTCGCGGCGCAATTGGCGGCCCGGGGTTATTCGCTGGCGCGCACCGAGACGGCGGCGGATGTGATTCTGCTCAATACGTGCAGCGTGCGCGACATGGCGGAGCAAAAGGCCATCGGCAAAATGCAGAACATCGCCGCGCGCGTCCGCCGCCATCGCCCCAAGGTGGTGCTGGGCTTGCTGGGGTGCATGGCGCAAAGCCGGGGCGCGCAATTGCTGGAGCAACTGCCGGACGTGGACCTGGTGATCGGCACGCAAAAACTTCATCGCGCGGCGGATTATTTGGAGGAAATCCTCGCCGGACGGCGCGGCAAAATCGTGGATGTGGAGGCGGAGGCGGGGAGCGAAGCCGCCACCACGGAACATTTGGCGCGCGGCCCGGGGGCGGCGGACGGGGAGGGGGCGCGGCCGGTGACGGCGTTTGTCAGCATCATGCAGGGGTGCAATCAGCATTGCACCTTTTGCATCGTGCCTTACACGCGGGGCGCGGAACGGAGCCGGACGATCCCGGACATTGTGGCGGAGTGCCGGCAGTTGGCCGGGGGCGGCGTGAGGGAAATTACGCTCCTGGGTCAAATCGTGACCAGCTACGGGAAGCGCGAACTGCCCCCGCGCGGCGGCAAATCCGGTTTTGTGCAATTGCTGGAGGCGGTTGATCAAGTGGAAGGGATCGAGCGCATCCGCTTCTCTTCGCCGCATCCGAAAGGCTACGGAGACGATTTGGTCGAGGCCTACGGGCGGCTGCCCAAACTGTGCGAGAGCGCGCATCTCCCGGCGCAAAGCGGGAGCGACCGCGTTTTGAAGTGGATGCGGCGGGGCTACACGCGGGGGCGGTTTCTGGGCCTGGTTGAGAAATTGCGGCGCGTCCAGCCGGCGATGGGGATCACCACCGATCTGATTGTCGGTTTTCCGGGGGAGACGGAGGAGGATTTTCAAGAAACGCTGGCGCTGGCGCGCGCGGCCCAATTTGACAATGGTTATCTTTTCAAGTATTCGCCGCGGAAGGACACGCCGGCGGCGGCGCTGCCCGGCCAGGTGCCGCAGGCGGTGAAGGAGGAACGCAACGCGCGCCTGCTGGCGCTGGTCAATGAAATCAGCGGGCGGCGCTACGAGGAGCGCGTGGGGCAGAAGATGGAGGTGCTGGTGGAGGGGCCAAGCCGGAGAAATGCCGCGCGGCAAATGGGCCGCACACGCTGCAACCGGATTGTGGTTTTCGAGTCGGGAAAGGACCGGCGCGGGGAGTTGGTGGAATTGGAAATCCAGCGGGCGGGATCGTTCACACTTTATGGAAGGATGCAGGATGAATTTTGAATTATTTTGCTTTTTTTGCTTGCCCCCGGCTTGGGAGGGTGTAGGTTTGGGCCGGATAACGGGCCTTTTTTAA
>JBEKIA010000109.1:0-13342 GCA_050011995.1 Verrucomicrobiota bacterium | reverse complement strand
CGGCGCGCACGGAGTGCGCGCCCTACCAGCCGAGACGGACGCATCAAGGAATGGCGGATTTCCGCCTTCGCTTTCCCGTCCCCTCCGGGACCGGCGCATTGCCGATTCGGCGCGATTGGGCCTGATTTGCTGGATTAGGCATGAAAGCAACACGGTCAAAAAATCTCAAAAAACTCATTGACTTTAGACCTCAGAACTCTCTCCTCCGCCCGACGGAAGAGAGGGAGAAGAAGGGGCCGACGGTTTGAACCCTCATTTTGGCCTGGGAATTGCTTGGGCGAATTGATGCTTGCATTGCATGGAACGAGTCGCGTATAAGACAAGACGTGTTATATTGCGCATGGTTGTGCCTGATTTAATGCCCATTCTTGATGCAGATTTAAGTTTCCCTGGCCCATTTGGGAACATAGAATTGCGGAGCATGGTTGCAGCCGCTTGAAATTATATGCCGATACGAATTAACCTCATGGCCGAGGCGCAAGCCCTGGAAGAGGCGCGCCGGCGCAATCCCGTCAAATTGGGAAGCTGGGTTGCCGGATTTTTCGTCGCTCTGGTGGGGTTGTTTATTATGATGAAGCAGTTGGACATTAACTACGCCAAAGCCGTGAAAGCCGGGCTGGACGAGCAGTGGAAGGCCGATGAGGCGAAATACACCGGCGTGACCAACGCGGAGGCCAGCATCGCTGCCCTCCAGGGAAAAATCGCGGCGTTGGACCATCTCCACACCAACCGGTTTCTTTGGGGACCCGTCCTGAACGCCTTGCAATATACTGTGGTGGATCAGGTCCAGGTGACTCATATTTGGACCCTCCAAACCCTTGATCGGGAGGCGCCCAGAACCATCGCCAACAAGACCATTCCAGGCACGGCCAACTTCGAGAAAGTCAGGCTGTCCATTGCGGGCAAGGACTACAGCCCGGCGACGGATGGATACAAGAAGTACGAGGATGCCCTCAATCATTCTCCTTTCTTCGCCAAAAAGATGGGCGGGCGCGAAGGCTTTACCATTGAAGGCGCCCCCGGCCCGAAACTCCAGGAGGCGCCGGGTTCCAGCCGGGAATATCACGTTTTCACCCTGACCAACCAGTTTCCCGACATCCGGCGCGACGACCGATGATCAAGATCACCAAAACGCAAAGAGACCAGTTGATCGGCGTGGCCGCCGGCGCGGTGGCGGTGATGGCGGCCTTGTGGTACTTCGTCATTTTGGCCCAAGGCAAGGAGCTGGCTGTCACCCAGGCAAACTGTGTCAAGATGAGAACCAAAATCAAGGACGCCTCCGCCGAGGTGAGCCGGGCCGAAAAGATCGGCCTGGAGCTGACCAACTGCATGCAACAACTCAGCCGGCGCGAAGCCACCTTCGCTCCCGCGCGCGAGCCTTACACCTGGATGGTGGGGTTGATGGGCGATTTCGCTGTGCCACCGAAGGAAGTTCACCATTACAAGACCGTTTCCATCAGTGACGTCAAACCGCCGGACATCTCGGAAAGGGGAGTCATTGGGGACTTTCCCTACAAGTGGGCCCGGTTTCACATCACCGGCGAGGGCCACTACCATGATTTTGGAAAGTTTATCGCCAACTTCGAAAACAACTTTCCCTATTTTGCCATTCAGAACCTGGATATTTTCGTCCCCGACATCCGCCAGTCTCGGGACCCGGATATGCTGGCATACAGCTTCGACGTCGTCACGCCCCAGTTGCCCAGCGGGGCGGAAACCAAATG
Source organism: Verrucomicrobiota bacterium (assembly GCA_050011995.1). GTDB lineage: Bacteria > Verrucomicrobiota > Verrucomicrobiia > Limisphaerales > Palsa-1400 > JBEKOF01. Next base: position 11,618 of record JBEKIA010000109.1, on the reverse strand, counting down.
AAATCGCCGGCCCCATTCCCGAAGAAAGCCGCGGCCGCCGCGCTGGCGGGAGCGCTGATGGCTCTGGCCGTGCTGCCCGGATGCGGCAAAAAAGCGCCCACCCCGGCCGCTCATCCGCCCGCCAAGCCGGCCGCCGTCACCAACACCACGGCCGAGGCGGCGACCAACGGAGAGGCGGAATTTGTCTCTGTATTTGACGACAGCCCGCCGCCCGGCAACAAAGGCAGGGATCCATTCAACCCCGACTCGACCAACCGGAACCCGGCTGCTCCTTCGATCCCGAAAACGACTTCCGCCGCCGGGCCGGTGGATGCCCAGTTGAAGCTCCAAGGCGTGGGCGGATCTCCGGGACGCTGGGTCGCCGTCATCAACAATCACATTCTCACCGTCACCGATCCGCCGGAAACCATCCGCGTCTCTGGCGGCGGCGCCATCACGCTGAAAGTCGTCGAAATTGGCTCGAATTATGCTGACGTCACGATTGAAGGAACCGCCGGGATAAAACGATTGACCATAAACCAAAAAAAGTGACAGCCTTCCATGCCATGAAAGTCTCCACCCCTGACCCGATCCATCCCGCCCAATCCTTATGAAAATCAAACTTCCTTTGCTTCTCATCCTCCTGGCGGCGGAGCTGGGGATGCGAAGTCTGGCGCAGCCGGCGACCGCGCCTCCTCCAGTCACCACCACCACCACGGTCACGGGGCCCACCAATGCAGGCCCGGTCGCGCCCCCGCCCGAGCCCACCCTCCCGGTGCAGGGTTACCCCACCATGGCCGAAGCCAACGCGGCGCCGGCCGGCACCAACGCCACCCTGGCCGGCACCAACGCCGCCCCCGGCGGGGAAGTGGAGGAATCTTTGGCCTTTGACGATCTCCCCCTGCCTGACGCCATCCGGCAGTTGGCCGCTCTGGCGGGGATAAACATTCAGTTTGACGCCAAGTTGGAGAACCAGGTGGATCCCATTACCCACGCTCCCATTGCGCCCCCGTCGGTGAAGGAAAAGTGGAAAAATGTCACGGCCATGCAAGCGATGCAAGCCTTGTTGGACAAATATGGCTGGCAGATGAAACGAAACCCCAACACCCCGATCATCATCATCAGCGCCAAGGAAGCCAACGCGGTCGAACCCCAGGTCATGAAGGTGATCCCCCTGGGCTACAGCGACCCGACCAACATCGTGAGCGAAGTCAGCAAGGCGTTGCCGGAGCTGGTCACCATCATTGCGGACCTGCGCACCCACCAGGTGATCGTCCGCACCACGGAACGCGAAATGCCCGCGGTGGAGAAGTTAATCGCCCAGTTGGACAGCGCGACGGGCCAGATATTGATCGAGGCCAAGATCATGGAAACCACCAAGGACATCAGCACGGCCAAGGGGATTGATTGGACCGGAACCGCCGCCGCCCAGCATATTAGTTTCGGCAATGGCCTGACTGGCGGAACTGTCAGCCAGGGCAGCCAAACCGCCACCGGGGCGGGCGCCACCGTGACCGCCCCCGGGGGGCGGACATCCAGCGGAAGTCCCGCCACGACCATCGTCAGCAACAGCACCAGTTTCCTGACCACCATCGTGGGCAGCACGGCCCAGGCCGGAGGTCTTTCGCTCAACACCGCCAGCGGCCTCAGCCCGAAGACTGCCTTCCTCAATGCGGACGGGGTTTCGGCGGTCCTTTCCTTTCTCAATTCCGATGCGGACACCAAATCCATCGCCTTCCCGCGCACGGTGTCGCTGGACGGCAGGAAGACCACATTGAGCGTGGTGCAAAATGTTCCTATTTTTGAACAATCGCAGAGCGCCCCGGCCGCGGGCGCTTCCCAAGGGCTGGCCACAGTGCTGCCCAATTATGAAAAAAAGGTGGGCGATACGATTCTCAACGAAGTCGGCATCAAACTCATTGTGACGCCGCGCATCGCCGGGGCCTCCAATGTTCTCGTCGCCGTCCAGCCGGAAATCTCCAGCGTGGACACCAAGATAGCGACCGACACCTTGAACGGCCAGGTCAACACCTCCCCCATTTTCGACCGCCGCATCATTACCACCGAAGCCTCCGTCCCCAGCGGTTACACCCTGGTCCTGGGCGGCCTGGATGACGACGTGATGGCCAAGACTTTTACCAAGGTGCCGGGGCTGGGCGACCTGCCGGGCATTGGCTCGCTGTTCCGCAGCGACACCAAGAACCATACGCGGGACACGATCCTGATTTTTGTCACCCCGACCATCATTCAGGAGGCCGACTTCCAGCCGGGCGCCACCGATTTTCTGCGCAGCAAAATTGAGCCCATGCCCACCGGCACAGACCCGGCCTGGGACCGGGGCGCGCCCTACGATTGGACCAAGCCGAAACCGCCCGTTGAGCCAGTGTATCAGCCCTGATTCCCATGAGCCTTGAAAATCAGTTTAAGGAGCGACGATGGGCGGAACTTCGGCATGGTCCGCCCGAGGACCATGACAGGACTTTGGGTCCGATCCGTCCCCTGGGCTTGCTCTGGGCCGCTCTCCTCACCTGCCTGGCCCTGGCGCCCGCGCTTCAGGCGCAAGTCAATTACGAGGAGACCAACGTCACCGTCACCACCATCGGCGGCGGACCCCCGCCGAACAATTTCTGCGCCAGCCCCGCCGGCTTCGTGGATGGCAGCACTCTTCAGCAGTCCCAATTTGACGGCCCGGTGGCCCTGGCCCTGAATTCCCAGGCAACCCTCTTCATTGCCGACAAGACCAATAACGCCGTCCGCATGGTCACCTCGGTTGGGGACACCGCAAGCAGCGCCACCGTGACTTCGCCCATTCTCACCAACCTGCACACGGTGGTGGGCGTGGCCGTGGACGCGGCCGACAACCTGTATGTTCTGACCCAGAGCAACAATGCGCAGGGGAGAAATGTTTTGAGAAAATACAATTATTCGCTCAATTTGCTTTTCAGCAATCTCCTCCCTTATTCGCCCTGCGCGCTGGCCGTGTCCCAGGACTCGGCCACCAATATATTCATCGCTTTCACCAATGGGATGGTCCTCAAGTATGGGCAGTCCAACGCCGCCTTGGCCGGCCCCTACACCATCGTCGGCAGCGGTTCCAATTTGAAGCCCGGCGGGATCGCCTGGCGAAGCGATGGCGTGCTGGCCGTGAGCGACCTGGCCAGTAATGCCATTTACCGCCTGGCCGGCACCAATAACTCCGTTCCCATCCTCTACGCCGGCGGCGGGGCGAATGGTTCGACGCCGGGCTGGGTGGATGGCGTTGCGGGCTACGCGGAGTTTAATCAACCGGCCGGCTTGTCCTGGTCGCCGGACGGCCAGTTGGTGGTGGCGGACCGGGCGAACAACGCGGTGCGGCGGATTGACGCCAGCCAAACCACCAGCACCATTTACGGCGTCCAATCCGCTCTGTGGGGGTCGTCCGATTGCTCGGAAGGACTTTTCGCGGGCTGGGTGGATGGCGCTTTTGGCCCTTACCAAACCAACGCCACCGGAGACGCCCCAACCAGCGTGCTGGTGGCTCCGTCCGGCACGATCTATGTCACCGAACTCGGTTATGATTTGCTGCGCGAGGTGAATGGAGTGGCCTTCGCGGTCAGCACCAATGGCGGCACCAACGGCGTCGGCTCGACCAACGGCGTCCTCTCGCCGCCCGCTTTCAGCCCCAATTCCGGATACTTCACGGAATGCCAGACCATTACCGTGAGCAGTTCAGTCTCGAATGTGTTTTACACAACGGACGGAACAACCCCCACGACCAACAGCCCGATGGTGCAGAACATGGTCAGCACCACAACCGACAGCGGCCAGACTTTTTATGAAGGCTCGTTCCAGTGGTGCAATTCCCTTCTGGATTTGAGTTCCTTGCAGCTTCTCGCCGCGAACGGGACCAACGTCAGTGTGGTGGCCAGCGGATTGCACAGCTCCACCAACCTGATCGGCTTCCCGTCCAGCCAGGTTGCCGGCGTCGGTTCCACCGCGGTCATTCCTGTGGTGGTCAATTTGCAACCCAACACCACCCTGGCGTCGGTGCAATTCGACCTGGAGATCGTTCCCAATTCGAGCGCCACCCCGCCCATTTTGCCGGGCGCGGTCAGCCTGCTGAACATCACCACCAACGATTACCATCTGCTCGTCGCGCCGACGCAGGGAAATCTGACTTACGAAAAGTTCACTTTCTCCACCGAGAGCAACGGGCTGGGATTGGCCGTGCTGGAGCCGGCGGGCGGGACTAATTTATTGAACGCGCAGAATTTCGCGGTCCTGGCCTTGCTGGAAGTGGCGATTCCCACCAACGCGGTGGAGGGGCAAAGTTACACCCTCAATTTCCTTTATGAACCCTCCGGCACCTCCAATGGACTCCAGGGCAACGTGCCTCTGACGGCGATGCCCATGCAGACGCTGACCATTTCCAACTACCTGTATTTTGAGGGGGATTCCTCGCCTGCCAACGGGTACAGCGCGGGCGAATTTGGCGACGGCACCATCAACAACAGTGATGTCAACAATGCGTTCAAGGCGTCCCTTGGCATCTACGTTCCCTTCCAGTCCACCGATGCTTTCAGCGCCATGGATGTCTATCCGGAAACCGCCACGGAAATAGGCGATGGGTTTATTACGTTCCTGGACTGGCAGCATATTTTGTTCCGCTCACTCGGGCTCGAAACCAACAGTTGGATCCGATTCTGGACCGACGGCGGCACGCTCTCGCACAAACCCATCGTTTGGCTTCCCGGCGATATCGTCACCAACGGCATTTCCCCAAGCCAGCCTTTCGAGGCCTTTCCCAAGGTCAGGGCGGCCGACACCCCGCAGCCGGGCGCGGTTTGGTTGCGGCAGGCTTCCATCCACGCCGGAACCATTGCCGGGCTGAGTCCTGGCTTGACCTATTCCATCCCGGTCTATGTCAATGTCCTGCCGGGATACAGCTTGGCCGGCCTCCAATTCCGCGCCACCCTCGTCCCCAACGGCACTGCGCCCGCGCCGGGCCAGATTCAATTTGCCGCCGCGCCCGGCCTGCCCCCTCCTTATGCCTCCGCCCAGGGACTCTCGCCCAACGACATCATTTACGCCTGGTCGCTCTTCGAGCCATTCACGCCCCCGCTCCAGGGCAGCAACGCGCTTGGCTCGATTTCTTTCCAAGTCCCCGGCACCGCTCAAAACGGCCAATCTTACACTTTGCGGTTTTCGGGCGAGGACGGATCGCCCGACTTGGACACGCTCTACCAACTGGAAAGCGTGCCGGGGACGGCCTGGGTAGGCTCGGCCGCGCTGACGCCGCCGCAAATCAGCTCCGACGAGTGGAGGATGTGCTTCTTCGGCAGCCTGACCAACGCCCTGGCGCAGGATACCGCGGACCCGGACGGCGACGGCATGCTCAATTGGCAGGAATATCTGGCCGGGACCAATCCCACCAACGCCCTCTCCGCGCTGCAATTCCTCAACCCCGCCTTCGCCTCCGGCGCCGGGCAAGACATCAATTTGAGCTGGCTGACCGCTCCGGGCAGGAATTACGTCCTGGAATCCAGCGCCACGCTGACCGGGCCGCAATGGACGGCTGTGAACACCAACCTGGGCGACGGCAACACATTCCAGTTTTCGCTCACCAACAAAACCGGCGGCGCGCGCTTCTTTCGCATCCGGCTGCAACCATGAATATGAACCCGCATTTCCGCCGGCCAACCCGGGGCCGCAGTTCAGCCGGACGACAAAAATGCCGATGAAGGACGATAAAGATTGAAAATGCCTTTTCCAGAGCGTATAATGAATGGCGACAACAAAATGATGCCGCCAGCACATCCGCAGCACCTGCCGCCATCGCGACGGGATCGGGGATCAAACGCTTTTGATACGCGTCAACAACCACAACCTCAAATTCAACATACACTATGAGAGCAGAAATAATGATAAAGCCCAAGGCCGCGCCGTGGGGGCTGGCCGGATTAGCGACATGTCTGTTCGCCGCCGGGATTCAGGCGCAACAGGTTGCCACGGTCATCTCCACCAATCTGAACGAACCGAACTACGTCACAACCGACCCGGCCAATATCGTCTATCTCACCGATTCCTCCCACAACCGCATTCTCAAATTCAATGTGGCGGTCACCAACGCCACCATTCTGGCAGGGTCGCCCAAGGGTTTGTCGGGGACCAATGACGGCACTCACGAGGGGGCCCTTTTCTACCAGCCGCTGGGGATCGTGTACGATCCGTTCCGCAATGGACTGGTAGTGGTGGACCAGGCCAACCAGACCCTGCGTTTCGTGACCGCGCAGGGGGTGGTGACGACTCTGGCGGGCATCCCGGCCACGGCCAGCAATCCTACCGGTGGTTTCGCCGACGGCGCGCTTGGGGTCAACCAACTCCGGTATCCGGTGGGCATCACGACCGACAATGGGGGAAATCTTTATATCGCCGATGCCGGCAACAGCGCCATCCGCGTGCTCAATTCCGCCAACGTTCTTTCGACAATACAGGTGACCAATGTGGTTTCCAACGGCGTCCCGCTGGCCAACTATGTCTTGCAAGGGGCGGCCGCGCTGGCCTTCGATCCCGCCACGCGCAATTTGTGGGTGGCCGACACCCGGCATCAAACCATTTGTTTGATCACCAACATCAACGCCCTCGGCAACTCGCTAATGGTCGTGGCGGGCACGCCAGGTTTCTCCGGGTCCTCCGACACCTCCATCTTGTCCAGCGCCTTGTTCGACCTGCCGTCCGGGCTGCTTTGGGACACCAACGGGGTGGGATTACTGATCAGTGACACGGGGAACAACACGATCCGGCAACTGACGGGGAGCCTGGCCGGCGGTTTTACCGTGCAAACCCTGGCGGGAACCCCCGGGGTGGCAGGCTATCAGGACGGCGTGCCGGCAAACGCGCTGTTTGATCAGCCGGTGGGCCTGGCTTTTGATACCCACGATGGCGGCTATTACGTGGTGGACCGCGGGAATAACTACCTGCGCAGCCTGGTGCTCACCACAGTTGCCCTGAGTTTGATCCCCCCGGAGACGGCACCCGTCGCCCCGCCCACCTTCAGTCCCAATTCCGGCTACTATACCAATTGTGTGACTATTGTCGTGAGCGCCGGAGTTCCTGATGTTTATTACACTGTGAACGGATCGCAGCCCACCGCCAACAGCCAGCAGGTGCTCAACATGAGCAACAATCCCGCCGGAGGCTTCGAAGGGTCCTTCCAATTTTGCAATTCCGAGCAAGATTTGAGCGCCGTCCAAATGATCGCCATTAACGGCACCAACTTCAGCACCGTTACGCAAGGGCAGCCTCCCAACGCCAACCTCATAGGCATGCCCTACAGCAAACTGGCGGGAGCGGGTTCCACCGCCATTATTCAAGTGGTGGCGAATTTGAGAACGGCCGTTACGCTGGAATCGCTTCAATTCTTTGTCGAGATTTCGACCAATGGCAACGCGCCGCCCATTACGACGCTAACGCCGATGGCCATTGGCACCAATGATTATGATCAGGTTCTCGGCCCGGTGCCGTATGCGGGGATAAACCAATCGCCCACTTACCAGTATTACAGTCCCTATTCGCCTGGGCCGGGCATCAATGGATTGGCCTTTTTGTGGATCAAGGCCCCGACCACCAACCCAGTGTTTACTGTCACTGGCAGCGCGACCTTGGCGCTGCTGGAGGTGCAGATTCCGACCAATGCGGTAGAGGGACAAAGTTACACGGTCAACGTTCTCGACGCCAGCGGCACCTCGGATGGGGTGGACTCTCCGGTGACGCTCGAAACCTATCCTCCCCAGACCATTCTGATCTCCAACCTGCAGTATCTTGTCGGCGATACCGCGCCCAACAGCGGATATTCCGCCGGCGAATTTGGCGATGGCCTTCTTGAGAACAACGACGTCAATAACGCTTTGTTGGCCTCAGTCCACATCGCGGTTCCCTACCCCGGCACGGACGCGGAGAACGCCATGGAATCCTATCCCTTGGATTCAGAAAGCGCGATGGGGGGGGGCAAAGGGTACATCGAGATGCTTGATTGGGAGTGGACTTTATACCGCTCGCTCGGAATGTATACAAACAACTGGGTTCGATTCTGGACCAATTCCGCCGCCGGCGCCGTTCTTGCGCACGCGCCAGTCGGATTGACCAATGGCGTTCCCGTTCCCATTGGCATTCCCAATGTATTAAAGGCCAACGCCGTCACACCGCCCGGCCAGGTTTGGGCGCCCAACGCCACCTTTAGCGCCGGATCGGTTTCCGGGTTGACCCCGGGCACGACCGCCACCATCCCCATCTCCGTCACTGTGCAGCCGGGGTCCACCCTGGCGGGAATGCAGTTCCGCGCCATTCTCTCCGCCAACGGCGGCGCGCCGGCGCCGGCTTCCATTCAATTTTTCCCCGCCGCGGGCATTCCCTATCCCACGCTATTGAGCGGATTGTCGCCGAGCGAAGTCGTATGCGTGTGGCCGCTTCCCTTGGGCCAGGCGCCTGCTTCCCTGTCGCTCCAGGGCAGCAATTTGATCGGTTCGATCTTCTTCACCGTGCCGGCAACGGTGGTTTCGGGACAATCCTACAGCCTGCATTTTGTAGGCGATGACGGAGTGCCGGACCTGAACACGCAGTATCAATTGGAAAGCGTGCCGGGGACGGCCTGGGTGGGGCCGGCGCTCGCGCCGCCGCAAATCACCTCGGATGAGTGGCGGATGCGCTTCTTTGGCAGCCTGACCAGCGCCCTGGCGCAGGACAACGCGGATCCCGATGGCGACGGCGTTCCAAACTGGCAGGAGTACCTGGCCGGAACCGACCCGACCAATCCGCTCTCCTGTCTGCGATTGAATGGCGCGGCCCCCGCCTCCGGCGGCTCGAAAAGCATCACCCTGGGCTGGCTGACGGCGCCGGGAAAGAACTATGTCCTGGAAGCCGGCGCCACGCCGGGCGGACCAACCTGGACGGCTGTCAATACCAATGTTGGCGACGGCAATCAGTTCCAGGTTTCCATCACCAACGCTCCCGGCTCCGCCCGCTTCTATCGCATCCGCCTGCAGCCATAACCGCCGGCGCCCGTGTCGCTCCGCGCGCCAAGGCCCGGCTCCGGGCCTTGGCGTTCCGTTCTTATTGGATCGCCAGCTCCTGTTTGATTTTGAATTTTTCCACGCGCTTGCGCAGGGTGGCCCGGGTGATGCCCAGGAGCTTGGCGGCCTGGACCTGGTTGCCTTTGGTTTCCATCAGCGCCTGGATGATCAATTCCCGCTCCACCGCGGGCAGCACTTTGAGTTTGCCCTCCTGCCGCGCCCATTGAAACAGCGTCCGCCCCACCGCCGCCCAATCCAGCGCGCCGCCGCCCTCCCCCGGCGCCGCCGGGGCCGGGCCGGGCTGGTCCGGTCCGGCCGCGGCGAGGCGGGAAATTTCCGCCGGCAAGTCGCCCGGCAAAATAACGTCCCCCTTGGCCATGACGGTGGCCCGCTGCACCACATTTTCCAGCTCCCGCACGTTCCCCGGCCAGTGGAACCGCTCCAGCAACTCGGCCGCCGCCGGCAGGATGGATTTGGGGGCGCGCCCCTGCGGCTGGGCGAACTTCTTTAAAAAATAGTTAACAAGCAGCGGAATGTCCTCGCGCCGCTCCCGCAGCGGGGGAATGTGCAGCCGCACCACATTCAGGCGGTAGAACAGGTCCTCGCGGAATTCGCGCGCGGCCACCGCCTGTTCCAGCGGCTTGTGCGTGGCCGCGATCACCCGCGCGTCCACCTGGATGGACTGGTTGCCGCCCACCCGCTCAAACGCGCCGGACTGGAGGACGCGCAGGATCTTGGCCTGGGTGGAGAGCGTCATGTCCCCGATCTCGTCCAGGAAGATCGTGCCGCGGTGGCACTGCTCGAATTTGCCGATGCGCTGGGCGGTCGCGCCGGTGAAGGCCCCTTTCTCGTGGCCAAACAATTCGCTTTCCAGCAAATTCTCCGGGATGGCGGCGCAGTTGATGGCCAGGAAGGTCTGGGAGTTGCGCTGGCTGTGATGATAAATGGCGCGCGCCACCAGTTCCTTGCCCGTGCCGCTTTCCCCGGTGATCAGCGCGGTGGCGTTGCTCGCGGCCAGTTGGCCGATGATTTTGAAAACGCTCTGCATCCCTTCGCTGCGCCCGATGATCCCCAAATCGTAATCCTCCGATTCCAGCAACGGCTGGTAGGAGACGACCTGGCGCATGTCGCGGGCGGCCTTGAGGGCATTGAGCACGAGCTGCTTGAGCCGCGGCACGTCGAAGGGTTTGAGCAGATAATCGTAAGCGCCCAGCTTCATCGCCTCGATGGCGGTCTGGGTGGTCCCATAGGCCGTCATCATGATGACCATTTGTTTGGCGTCCGTCTGGCGCAAGCGGCGGAGGGTTTCCAGGCCGCTCACCCCGCCCATGCGCACGTCCATCATCACCAGGTCGGGTTTGAGGCGGGCAATCAGCTTCAACCCTTCCTCCCCGCTGTCCGCCGTGGTCAACTCGATCTCCGGCTGGTCAAAAATGCGGCGGAACGAGTATTGCACGTCCGCCTCGTCATCAATCAAAAGCAGTTTGTCCATATTCGCGCGCCCACAGCATAACCGGGAGGAAAGCAAAATAAACTGAAATAATGTCTTTTGCCTTGATCAGGATTGATTGACCTTGATTGGAAACGGCTCGATTTCAGATGTAATTTATTCATGGAAAGACATTTTTTAATTGTGTGGTTTGTGCGATTAACACCCCGCCTTTTGTGGAAATCGAAGAAAAACTCCACAGTTTTTGGAAGTATTCTTCTATTTCATAGTATTGGCTCTTAAGGCTTTCAATTGCCAGCTTTCGCAGTAGGCTTGGGACATGTTTTCAGGCGATTCGGTGCGGATTGATAAATGGCTCTGGGCGGCGCGGGTTTTTAAGACCCGCAGCCTGGCCTCGGATTCGTGCCGGCATGGCCATGTCCAAATCTCCGGCCAGCCGGTCAAGCCCTCGCGCCAGGTGCGAATCCAGGATGTGATCGTGGTGCAGAAGGATCAAATGACCCGCACGTTCAAGGTGTTGCAGTTGCTCGAGCGCCGCGTGGGCGCGGCCGCCGCCAGGCAATACGCCGAAGACCAAACTCCCGCCTCGGAATGGGAGAAGCCGCGGGAGCCGTATTTCCACCCGTTCGCCCGCCCGAAAGGTTCGGGCCGGCCCACGAAGAAGGAACGCCGGCAGTTGGACGCGATGTGATTTCATGGAATTTTGAATGTTGAATTATGAATTGGGAAAGGGGATGTCTTCATTTCACTATTCTCTATTCACAATTGCCCGTTCTGGGGGTTGGCTATTTCCGGCCGAAATTGATGCTCATGGCGCCGCCCATCAGGTTGCGCACCTGGATGCCGGCGGCATGGAGCGATTCCATTTTTGCGGCGACACCGCGCTGGGCGGGGTAGTTTTGAAGGGAGGCAAAGATGTAGGAGTAGGCGGCGGCGTCTTGGCAGAGGATTTTGCCGAACCAGGGAACCAGGTATTTCAAATAACCGAAATACAACCGGCTCCAGACCGGGTTGGCGGGCTTGCCAAAGTCGAGCACGAGCAGGCGCGCGCCGGGCCGGGCCACCCGCCACATTTCCTCCAGGCCGCGCTCCCAATCGGCCAAATTGCGCAAACCGTAGGCCGCCGTCACCACATCGAACGT
>JBEKIA010000108.1:0-23796 GCA_050011995.1 Verrucomicrobiota bacterium | reverse complement strand
TTGGTTTCCCCCAATATTCTCACGGGAATTTGCATCTCATCTCCCAGGGATGACGTGGCGACCAGGAGATTGCTCTCAATGCCGCCTGGGCTCAGGTGCGGTATGAATGCGTCAGCCCGTCGCCTGGCTTCCTGTTTTTCTGACGCATTCAAAAGAACCGAAAAAACCTTTGCAAACATAATTCCTTTCTTGTCACCTTGGTCCGCGCACAAATCGAACCATTTCATCGCCTCAACTTCGTCGTTGGTCACACCCATGCCGCGGTGCAGCAAAAGGCCGAGATCGGACTCCGCACTGGCATAACCGGCCGCGGCCCCCTTGCTGATCCAGGCATAGGCCCTTGGCAAATCCGGGATTGTGAAAGTAAAGAGGTTGCCAAGTTGGTCGGCCGCCCAGGCATTTCCCGCCATCGCAGCGCCCTCGAACAGATCTTCGGCTTCCTGAATATCTAGGGGCACCCCGTCTCCTTTGAAGTAACAGACCCCGAGGTAGGTTTGAGCATCCATGTTGCCGGCGAGCGCCGACTTGGTGAACCAACGCACCGCTTCTTCGCCATTGTGTGGGACGCCCACCTCTTCAACATAAATGCTTCCCAGCGTGAACATGGCAAATGGGTTGCCCTGCGTCGCGGCTTTCTCGATCCACTTGCGCGACGCTTCGAGGTCCATGGCAACACCCTTGCCTTTGGCGTAAGCCAGGCCTGCATTATACTGCGCCACGGCCAAGCCCTCTTGGGCCGCCTGCAAGAACCACTGGAAAGCCTGGGTATCGTCTTCCGTGAATCTCGGTGATTCCCCATCAAAGACAGTGCCAAGATCGAAGGCTGCCACGGCATCTCCCGCGTCGGCGGCCTTTCGCAACCACTGCAATCCCGCTGCCGTGTCCCGTTCGCTCTTTTTCAACATAAACTCTCCCAGTCGCCTCTGGGCGCGTGGTTCGCCGCCTTCGGCCGCCTTGCTCATCCACTCTTCACCCTTGCCAGCGTCCTCCGCAGCACTGATTCCCAGAGCGTACCGGAACGCTAACTCATATTGTGCCGCGGCATTGCCTTTGGACGCTTGCGCTGTCAGAGCTTCAAGTTCCTTTTGGCTGACCGGCGCAAAACTCTCGTTGGTTGCCTGACTCCCGACCTCCAACACATTCCCGGTGCCAAGCCTCCACGCGCTCAAAGTCCGCACATTTTCAGCCGCGGGCTTAACCCCGGCGTCAACTCCCCCTCCAGGAACCGGCACGCTGCCGGCGCGCTCCTGCCCCTGCAACCGCCCTCCCGCCGGTGAAATGGCGTTCGCGCAGAGCAACCACATGAGGACCGTGTTCTTCAAAGAATGCGCCGATGGCGTCTGAAATGACATATGACAAATCTTCAATGACCAATTCTGAATTATCTGCCTTCCCCGGAACAAGCTCCACACAATAATGTGGGTCCTGTTTGAAATCCTCGTAAAACCAAACCCGGAGGGTCACATCTTAACAAACCGGGAGGGTCACATCTTAACATTTGATTCTGCTGAAAAACCCCCTACTGCCGAGGGCGTCGTCTGGCGGGCCGGGCGGCAGGCGGCGCCGTGACCCGCAAGAGCCGCAGTTCCCGGCGGCTTACCAGTCGCCACCGCACCACTTCCCCCGCCTCCAACTCCAACGCCGCCGCCAGCGGCAGCGGGAGGTTGACGTAAAACCGGGGGGATTGCTTCCGTGACCGGATGGCCTGCACTTTCATTGGATAATTTGCTTGCATCCTTGTATGCTACCCTATAGGATAGCTCCATGTCAACGCCATGCCGCCACGCCTTATGAGCCTGCCCAACCTTGCCACCCAAGCGCCCCTCTTTACCACCCTCACGCCGGAGTTCTTTGCCCCCGAGGATCGCTACCGGCTGTTGGCGCGGCAGATTTTCCCCCTGCTTCTCCAAGCCCGCCCGGCCCTGCAGCAGGCCTACTGCGACGACAACGGCCGCCCCGGCTTGGAACCGGTCGTCCTGGCGGGAGTGACGGTGCTGCAATTTCTGGAAGGCATTCCTGATCGCGAGGCCCTCCAGATGCTCCGCTATCATGTGGGCTGGAATTTCGCCCTCAACCTCACCTTGGGCCAGCCGCTCTTCCATCCCACCAGCCTGGTTTATTTCCGCAATCGTCTGAGCGAAAAGAAACTCAGCCACGTCGTCTTCGCCCAGATTTTGGAAGGACTGGTCCAAGCCGGCCTGGTCGAGCGCCGGGGCAAACAGCGCCTGGACTCCACCCAAATGTTGGGCCTGGTCGCCCGCATGAGCCGGCTGGAATGTGTGCGTGAAACGCTCCGCCTGGCCTTGGAGGAACTGGACTCCAAGGCCGGCCCCTTCGCCAAGCCAGGCTGGTGGCCCCTGCTGTGGGAACGCTACGCGGCCAGCAAATTGGATTACCGCGCCGAGGCCCCGGCCCTGAAAGAAAAGATGAACCAGGCGGGAGCCGACGCGCTGACTCTGCTGCAATGGGTGGCCAAACTCTCCGATGCCTCCCTGGCCCAAGGCCGGCAGATGCAATTGCTGCAACGGGTTTTCGACGAGAACTTTCAATGTGAGAGCCCGGGCGCTCCCGCGCAAAAAGAGGCCCAGCCCGCGGGGGCCGTCCACAATCCCCACGAACCCCAAGCCCAGTGGGCGGCCAAGGGCCAGGGCAAACACAAGAAAGAACACGTCGGCTACAAAATACAAGTGGCCGAGAGCGTCAACCCCGAGCCGCTGGCCCCGGGCGAACCGACCCGCAGTTTCCTGACCGGCATCGCCACCCAACCCGCCATCGCCAGCGACGAAGCCGGAGAAGAACAGATCGAACAAGAGCAAGCCGGCATGGGTTTGGAACTGCCCGCCGAACTCTATGTGGACAGCGCCTACACCTCGGGACAAAAGCTGGCCCAAGCGCAGGAACAAGGCCGCGAGATCATTGGCCCCGTCCAAGCCGCTCCCAGCCGCGACGATCGCTTCCGTTCCGAAGACTTCCAAATCAACGTGGAAGAGCGGCGGGCAAAATGTCCGGCCGACAAGCCCAGCACCCAATGCAGCCGTCTGGAAGAGAAAGAAAGCGGCAAAGTCAACTATCGCTTTGAATGGAGTTACCACTGCAAGAACTGTCCGTTGCGCGCGCGCTGCGTTGGCCCCGGCCAGGCCCATCGCACCTTGGTGGTGGGCCAATATCACAGCCATTTGCAAGCCCGGCGGCAGGAACAGAAAACGGAGGCCTTCCAAGAAAAAAGCCGGCGGCGCAACGCCATCGAAGGCACGCAGAGCGAGTTGGTGCGGGCGCACGGCCTGAGGCGGGCGCGCTATCGCGGGTTGGACAAGGTGCGGCTGCAAAACTATTTCATCGGGGCGGCGTGCAACGCCAAGCGGTGGATCCGGCGGATGATCTGGCAGATGCGCCGGGCGCAAATCGGCGCCAAGCTTTCGCCGGTCAGCGGTGGCGCGGGGGCGTAGTGTGTACTGGCGGGCGGAAAAGGGGCGCCCGCCGTCGAAAAGGGGGTGAAAAAACAAAAAAAGCGCGGCCGGGAGCGCGGCGAAACCATGCGCAAAACATTTTAAAAATAATTTGAATAGTTGACGCTGTCGAAGTGTCAACTTTAGGATCGGCACTGCCCTAAAACTTTTTCAAAACAGGGGGTTTTTCAGCAGAATCAACATTTAACATCTGACGCCGTTTCATTCAAATGTTAAACGTTAAGATGCGGCCCCGATGCCGATGTGCCCCCACGTTTGGAGGTGTTCCCGCTGTTTTGCTCCCGACGAGCAGCCGGATGGATCCGGAGAATCCAGTCAAAGGGGTCGCCCATTAGCAACTTAGCCGGCTGGCGCCGTCTGGAAGGCGTTGACGTGTGGGTTCATGGTTCGTCTTTGCCTTTCAGGTATCGCGCCAACGCCTTGTCGAAGTCCGAGATATAATCCACATCCTGTTTCACCCGGTATTTCTCGAATTCCCCGTGCGCCTTCGCCACCGCTATTTCGTGCGAGATTTCCCCGGCGCGGCGAAGCACCTGCTGATCCGTATAGTTCAAAAACTTTTCGACCTGCTTCAACCAGTCCTTCATCGTCATCACCTGCCGGTTCAATGCCCGCACCTCCGCGTAATCTATGAACATGCCCACCAGCCGGTTTAGTTGTGAAACTTCACTCTGGTTCAGGTAGTTCTTCGCTATGGTGACATCGCTCTTGAGAATCTCGCCCTGGGGCGAATTCTTCCACGTCGTCAGGCCCATGAACGGCTTGTCGCTGTCCGCCCGCTGATAAACGATTTCGGCGGCGGTTTTGCCGGTGGTCGCAAAGTGAAGTTGGTTTTGGACGATTTTGTAAAACAACTGCGTTTCCTCGCTGTTGCCCCGGTAATCGCTGCTGCACTGCTCAAATACGTCCGCGATTTTCTGGTAAGCCCGCCGCTCGCTGGCCCGGATTTCGCGGATTCTCTCCAACAACTCGTCAAAATAATCCTTGCCGAATTGCCGCCCGTTCTTGAGCAGTTGGTCGTTGAGGACAAACCCCTTGACGATGTATTCGCGCAAGGTGTTCGTCGCCCAAATCCGAAAATGTGTCGCCTTTACGGAATTGACCCGGTATCCAACGGCAATCACCGCGTCCAGATTGTAAAACTCGATTTCGCGCGAGATCTGGCGGCCACCCTCAATTTGAGCTATTTCCATTTTGGAAATAGTTGCCCCCGGCGTCAGTTCGCCGCTGGCGTAAATGTTTTTCAGGTGCTTGTTCACAGCCGGTATCCTTACGCCGAAAAGGTCGGCCATGGTTCGCTGCGTAAGCCAGAAATTATCGTGCGCAAAAAGGACATTCACCGTCACCTTTCCATCGGCGGTGTGATAAAGCACGACCTGGGATTGATTTGATTCCTTTTTGGGCATGGTTACAAAAGTTGCTGCCGGCCCTTCGGCGGCGGCGCTTGGGGCAGGTTTTCGGTGTTCAAGCTGTCAGGATCGGGGGGACACGGCCCTTCCTCATTTGGGCCGCAGCGCCACGGCGAAGAGTTGGGAAATATCGTTGACAAAATGCGCCTTCATTTTCTGCCGCACCTCCTCCGGCACCTCCAGCCAGTCGTTGCGGTTTTGCTCCGGCAGGATGACCTCCTTTAATCCCGACCGCGCCGCCGCCAGGACCTTCTCCTTGATGCCGCCCACCCGCAACACCCGCCCGCGCAAGCTGATTTCGCCCGTCATGGCCAAGTCTGACCGGACCCGCCGCTGTGTGAACAGCGAGGCCAGGGCCGCCACAATGGTCAAGCCCGCGCTGGGGCCGTCCTTGGGCGTGGCCCCGGCCGGGACGTGGATGTGGATGTCGCGCTTCTCAAAATCGCTCAGGTCCACCTGCAATTCCCCGGCCCGGTTGCGCAAAAAGCTCAAGGCCGTTTGCGCGCTTTCCTTCATCACGTCCCCCAGCGAGCCGGTGAGGATCAACTGGCCCTTGCCCGGCATGCGCGTCGCTTCAATAAACAAAATCTCCCCTCCCACCGGGGTCCAGGCCAGTCCGATGGCAATGCCGTTCTGGGCAATGCGCTCGGCGATCTCCGAGGTGAACGTGGCCGGCCCCAGGAAATCCACCAGCATTTTGGGCGCGATGGTCAGCGGTTGGTCCGGGCCTTTGCCCGCCACAATTTTCCGGGCCGCCTTGCGCGTCAGCGCCGCGATTTCCCTTTCCAACTGGCGCACGCCCGCTTCGCGCGTGTAATCGTGGATGACCCGCCGCAGGGTGGCGTCGGGAAAGCGCACCAATTTTTTCTTCAGCCCGTGTTCTTCCAACTGGCGCGGCACCAAGTGGCGCTTGGCGATCTGCAGTTTTTCCGACGCGGTGTAACTGGGCAGTTCAATGACCTCCAGCCGGTCGCGCAAGGCGGGATGAATCGGATCCAGCCAGTTGGCGGTGGTGATAAAAAGAACCCGCGACAGATCATAAGGCACGTCCAGGTAATGATCGTTAAAACTGCTGTTCTGCCCCGGATCCAGCACCTCCAGGAGCGCCGAGGCGGGGTCGCCCCGAAAATCCGAGCCAACCTTGTCCAGTTCATCGAGCAAAATCACCGGGTTGCTGGATTCCGTCCGCCGCAGCGATTGAATAATGCGCCCCGGCAAGGCGCCAACGTAAGTGCGGCGATGGCCGCGAATTTCCGCTTCATCGCGCATGCCGCCCAGCGAAATGCGCGCGAATTTCCGCCCCAGCGCCTCCGCCACACTCTTGCCCAGCGAAGTTTTCCCCACCCCGGGCGGGCCGACCAGGCACAAAATGGGGCCTTTGAGCTGGTGTTTGAGTTTGATGACCGCCAGGAATTCCAACAAGCGGTCCTTGACCTTGCTCAACCCAAAATGTTGCTGATCCAGCAGCGCCGCCGCGTCCTCCAAATTCAGTTTGTCCTCGGTAAATTTGGACCACGGCAAATTGATGAGCCAGTCCAGGTAATTGCGCGTCATGGTGTATTCCGCCACGGCCTGCGGCATCTGTTGCAGGCGGTCCAGTTCCTTGAGGGCGATCTTTTTTGGCTCCTCGGGCAGGTGATTCCGTTCCACTTGCTCGCGCAAATCCCTCACCTCCGCCACCCCGCTGTCCACTTCCCCCAATTCGCGCTGGATGGCCCGGATTTGCTCGCGCAGGAAAAAATCGCGCTGGTTCTTGGACATGGAGGTGACGACCTCGTTCTGGATTTTGGAGCCGAGGCGCAGGACTTCCAGTTCGCGGCTCAACAGCGGCAGCAGGCGGGAGAGGCGCACCTTGGCCTCGGGCAATTCCAGCAGGTGCTGCCGCTCTTGCAAACTCAAATTCAAATTCGCCGCGATCAAATCGGACAGTTGCGCCGGGTCCTGCTCGTTGAGCGCCGCCACCTTGACCTCCTCGGCCAGGGTGGGGGACAGTTTGACAATCTCCTGGAATTCCCGCGCCGCGTTGCGCGTCAACGCCGCCAGCTCCAGCGTGGCGTCCACCACATCCTTGAGCTTCTCCACCCGCGCCACCAGGTAGGGCGACTCGGAAACAAATTCCCGGATGCGAAAGCGGCGCAAACCCTCCACCAGAATCCGCACCATGCCGTCGGGAAACTTCACCATTTTCCGCACGCGCCCGGCGCAGCCGTGCAGCCACAAATCCGCCGGGGTGGGAGTTTCCGCATCGGGGTTGCGTTGCAGGACCAGTCCCAGGAAACGGTCCCCCGCCACCACATCATCAATCAACCGGATGCTTTGCGGCGTCTCCACCACCAGCGGGGTGGCCGTGCCGGGGAAAATCACGATGTCCGACAAGCCGAGAATGGGGAGCGTTTCCGGCAGGGCTTTGGACCAGGTTTTCGTCCCGGAGGCGTCACCCGAACCCCGGGTCCCCGTCCCCAGGATGTTGATGAACTCGGTATCCGGTATCGTCATGCCAGGAGAGTAACCGACGCGGTGTATCCGGCGTCAACAGCAATCACGCCGCGGCGCTGGCAATGGAGCCGTTGCATGGAACATCAATGCGCAGAAAGCCGTTTTGATAAGCGGCTTTGGCCTGGTTCAAATCGTAACCGGGAGGCAGCTCAATCAGGCTCTCGAAGGCCCCGTAATTGATCTCCATCACCAGGAACTTGCACTGTCCGGTGGTGCGGCAGCCGTCGCCCCGCTGTCCGCTGATCTTGAGCCGGTTGCCCTCGATCACCAACTCCAGATTCTCCCGCTGCATCCCCGCCAGCTCGACTTTGATGACCACGCCCGTATCGGCCACATAGACATCCGTGTTGGGCACCCAATGAGTTTCGGGTTCACGCGCCATGGGCTGGCGGCGTTTGGAAAAATGAAGGTCAGAACTTATCTTTTGCATCGCAGTCCAATCATCATACCTCAGTACGCCCCTCCGCGCAAGGGACTTTGTGCCGTTTTGGTAACGCGTCAGTTTTGGCTGGCAGGGCGCGCACTCCGGGCGCGCCGCTTTCATTTCATCCTCACAATCACCTGCGCGCGCCGGCCCTTGCGCGCATGAAACACCACCGAATTCCGCGCCCCGGACTCTCCGGAGGTCCCGCAACCGCAATGCGTCTGGCGCTCGAAGCTGAATTTCCGGCGGCGCGGCCAGGCCCTTGCCAAAAACACCCCTGCCGTGACTGCCACCACTGTCAACGCCGCAATTCTCTGCCAATCCATGCCCCCAAGATAACCCCTGGCCGCCTCCGCGCAAATGGTTTCTGCAATCCTCCGTCCGGGTGCATTTCACATTGTTGGGTTCCCCTCTTAATCTTGCTCCTAATCTTAATCTCGTCTCCCTCCTGCGTACGGATTGGAGCAAGATTAAGATTAAGAAAGAAAACCCAAAAAGTGAAATGCACGCCCCCCATCACTCCGCACCGCTGGCTCATGAAGGCAGGATGCAAGCGTGGAGACAGTGGCGAAAGGGCAAAAGGGGAGGCGCCGGCGCGGTTTTTGATCTTGCTCCTGAAGTCGGCTCGGTGTCGGACATCCCCACAGTGGGGCTGTGACCGAGGCGCAACGAAGTCAGATGGCTTTTTGCGCGAAAACCCTTCGGGCGGCGGCTCTTTTGCCCGCATCCCTCGTTGGCTCGGACCTCACAGCCCGCTGCGGGGATGCTCCGTCCTCACCGCCTCGCCTCCGGCCAAAATCGCTCGCCGCAGGACCCCTCGTAGTTTTCAAACAGACTCCTTGGACGCGCAGAGCGAGCGGAGCGAGACCGAGCATCATAGCCGGAGCAATCCGCCTTCGCCAAGCTGCGGCGCGACAAGTTAAGGGCGAGTGAGCAGAACGGAGAGGCTTTCAGGCCGAGGGACAAGCTGGAATCCGGGGCGGCATGAGTGCGGCGGGTTTTGCGGAGCGGAGCGGAAGGGAAGCGGGGCGTGGAGCCGGAGCAAAAGCCGCCGCTCTCATGACGCCGGGGAAGAATCCTGTCTCAGACGCTTCGGGACGGTGGAACGGAGCGCAGTGGAAGGGCCAGCCGGTGGAGCGGTTCACTCCCGGCACTGAAATGGAGCGGAGTGGAGACGCCTTGAATTGGCGGCGTCAGGACCGACACCGGCTCCCCAAAAAGTGTAAATAGTGACTGACTCCGCGATGACACCGCGACACCGCGACACCGGGACATGACGGATTCGGCGGCGTAGACTTTCAAGGGGAAACCAAAGTCGGCAAGTCTTGGCGACAGGGTGGAGTAATGGTGTCATCATTTGTTCAGCAGGCCTTTTTGAAGCAGGTAATCCCTCCCCTTTCTTGACAGGCTGTACGAACTCGGTCCGACCATTACCAAATGGTGCGACAGAAATTCTCGTTTTTCCAAATTCCCAGAGCCTTTTCCGCTTCAAACGGGTGCGTAATAGTTTAGCCTATTTCACATGGCGAGGGGCTGCCGGAACTGAGCGCTTTCAACAGCGCAAGGAGGGCCGCAACCTTCCAGGGGGTGATTTGCGATAATGAGCGGATTAAGGGTCAGTGAGCGGATTAAGGATCAGTCCTCGGAATCACGTATTGTCTCTTTCAAGCGCAAGTTTACGTGATTCCGAGGACTGACCCGAATGGCAGTTACGAGGACTGACCCGAATGGCAGTTACGAGGACTGACCCGAATGGCAGTTACTTTCACGGTTCCCTTTGACCCTCTCGGTTCCCTGACCCTCTCGGTTCCCCAAAAATAGGCACTTGCATCGCATCCTGGTGTGTGCTTCCATCCAACGTTCAGAAGAAATACGTATGTGACACAAAAGGTAAACTGATTTGCTGCTTCGGCTGCTGTCCGCCACAAAACTGGCAATTTTGGCTCATTGGACACGGTTCGAGGCACGCCCTCATCGGGCGTGCCCGAAAGCGTTCCTGTGAGGGTATACCAGTGCCTGGATTGGGGCGTGAGCAGGTCACGCCTTTTTTGTAGGGGACAGACCGATTCACAAAATCGAAACAATCAAAAAAATGAAACATCTCATCTGCTTCCTAAGCCTGCTCGTGCTGACGTTGTGCATCAATACCGCCAGCGCCCAAGGGGTACTCACCAACGGGTGGACTTACACCGGCACCATCGCCCCCGTGGGACATGCCGACACCTGGAACTTCTCCGCCACAAATGGAGACAGCATCGTCCTCCGCATGGGGAGAATCACGTCCACCAATAATTTTACGCCCCGCCTTCGGCTGTTCACTCCGAATGCGGTGCAACAAGCATTGGCGTCCGGTTCGCCCGACGCGGAGATTGCTGTCTCCGCCACGAACGCTGGAACTTTCGCCGTGATTGCGGACGATGTCACCGGCACAACCGCCACAGGCACCTACCTGCTCACCCTGGGCAAAACGGGCAGCCCGGGCAGCCCGATTGTGGCGGCCCCGGGAATGATGGGCGGGTCAATGACCAACGGATTCACCTACCAGGGCAACCTGTTGCCGGGCCAGTTGAGCGTCTGGAGTTTCACGGCCAACAGCGGAGACAGCATCGTGGTGGGCATGGGCGACGCAAACCGCAACGCTGGCGGGCTCGATCCTGGATTCGGAATATGGCGACTTTGGCACAGAAGCCACCGCGCGGGCGACGAATAGCGGGACATTCACCGTGATTGCCGCCAATCAAGACGCTTACAGCAATGGTGGCTATGGCACTAATCAAGTGACGCTGGGAAAGACAGGCAGCCCGATTGTGGTTTCACCAGGAAATCTCGGCGGCCCGATGACGGGGGCTGGTGATTACATTGGAACCAATGTCGCTGGTGGTCTTTCCGTGTGGAACTTCACAGCTCATGTCGGCGATCCCATAGTGGTGAACATGGCAGATTTGAACCGCAACGCTGGCGGGCTCGATCCGTATGTGCGGCTTTACAGCCGGGATGGAAGCTTGTTGAATTCGGTCTATGGGGCAACCAGTGCGTTAATCAATAGCGTTGCGCCAGTGAGTGGCACGTTCACTTTGATAACGGCCAATGAGGACTCCTACTCAAGTGGGGGCAACGGCCCCTACGAGTTGAGCGTGAACAACCTTTCCGGTGGCTTCAAGGTGGCCGGTCCGGTCATCACGGGAACAAGTCTGGATGTCGGCGGCATTGGGGGACCACCCGGAACCAACTTCGTCATCTACACGACTACCAATGTTGCAACGCCCGCCGCGCTCTGGACGCCCCTCCAGACCAACCAATTTGATCAGTTCGGAGTGTATGATTACACAAACGGCTTCAATCCAGCCGATCCACAGCGGTTTTTCCGCCTGTCCTATCCATAACCTCAGCAACCAAGCAAAAAAGGGGGCAAAAAGATAACATGGGGTCCCGCATAATCGCATATTATTGCTTTCTTCCGGCATCGCGCGGATGGTTCGCCCAAAAACAGGCCGCAATCAAGTTTGATCGCTTGGCCGTGGCCGAGGCGGCACGGCTTTGCCCGGCCGCAACCGGCCGCTCGAATTCCGGGTGAGGCTGGATCCATTTCGGCAGACGCCGCCGCGCGCCGTCCCGTTGCAAAATACTTCATCTGCGTTCATCCGCGTGGTCTGCGGGCAAAGGCCTTTTCTTTTCCGGCAACGCGTCAGTCTCGGCTGGTAGGGCGCGCACTCCGTGCGCGCCGCGGCGGGCAGAGGACTGCCCGCCCTGCCTTTTCCCCATCCGTCACTGACGCATTGCCTTTTCCGAAATTTTTCCCTTGACAATTCGAGCTTATATGCTAATCTTTTCGGCCTTGAGGACAAGGCAGGCATGGGCGGACGGCGGCGCGGCGAAAACGGGTTTCGCCCCCCATTGTGGATTGCCTGCCCGCCGCAGACCCGGCGAAGGATGGCGGACGGCGGATTTAACGCCACGGCGCGAGGTCGCCAAGCCGCAAGGCCTTTCCATTCCTTGCGCTGCAATCCGTCAGAGTCGCCTGTTTCGCGGATTTTAGCACGGATGGCAGGATGAATTATTCTGCCAGCGCCATCGCACCAGCGACCGACACTTCACCCGGCGCCGCAAGCTCCCCTTTGCCAACGTCATGGTGATGCTGCTGCAAAAGACCGTCCGTTCCATTCAACCGCACCTGCATGCTTTCTTTGCGGCGCCGACCCTCGCGGGCCAGAGCGCGTCGGCTTCGTCCTGGTGCGAAGCGCGTCTGAAACTCAAGCACACCGCCTTTATCGAACTCAATGAGCGCGCCATCCTGGACGTGGTCTGCGGAGGGAAACATGATTTTGCGGTGCGTCTGTGGCAGGGCCATCGCCTGCCGGGCATGGGTAGTTCTTTGATCCGCTTGCCCAATGAACTGGCCTTGGGAGAAGAATTTGGCTGGGTGGAATGCACCAACCAGGAAGGTTCCTCGGGCCGGTATCCGCAGGCGCGTCTGTCCGCCTTAACGGATGTGCTCAACCGCATCGTTCTGGAAGCGCAATTGGGCCGGGCGTCCGAAGAACGAAAGAATCCGGCGCAAGTCAACCATGCGGTCAGTTTTCATGCGCTTAAAAGTCAAATCATCGCGTTGCTGTTGAGCGATAAACCGATCAGCGACGTGCTGCCAAAATTGCAGCGCTTGTTTCTGGACAATCCGGCGTCCTCCAGCCCCGGACGAAGAGTGCCGCGCCAAAAACAGTCGGCCTGGCACTATTACCATTGCCAACGAAACACCCGGAAGTCTGTCTTCCGAATTCCTTAACCGAATGGCAGTGCGCCTCGCCGAGGCGTCCGGGCGTCCCGGCGGGACGCCCCTGCCAAAAGAAGAATTCTGTCTCACACCCGCCAGCCAACTTCCGGCCACTCGCCGCTTGTCACGGCGGGGTTTTTTTTGTATGGTGTGCCGGTGAACACGGTCCTGGAAATCAAGGATTTGCGGGTGGAGTTTCGCAGCCGGGAATTGGGCGAGCGCGCCAAGCTGGCGGTGGATGGCTTGAATTTGAAGGTGCAATCGGGGGAGGTTTTTGGTTTTCTGGGTCCCAATGGGGCGGGGAAAACGACGACGATGAATGTGTTGCTGGGGTTCGTCAATGCCAGCGGCGGGTCGGCCTCGATTTTTGGCGTGGACGTGCGGCAGCCGATCGCCCGGCAGCGCATCGGCTATCTGCCGGAATTGACTTACTATTACAAGTTTCTCAGCACGGAGGAGTTGCTCCGTTTTTATGCGCGCATTTTTCGCCTCGCCCCGGCGGAGCGGGAGCGGCGGATTGACGCGGTGCTCAAACTGGTGGACTTGGAGGGGGCGCGCAAACGGCTCATCAAGACGCATTCCAAGGGCATGCAGCAGCGGGTCGGACTGGCTCAGGCGCTGATCAACGACCCCGATCTGCTGATTTTGGACGAGCCGACGAGCGGATTGGACCCGGTGGGGCGCATGAAGGTCCGCCAGGTCATCCAGCATTTGAAGGAGCAAGGCAAAACGGTATTCTTCTCCTCGCACGAGCTGGGGGAAGTGGAAACGGTCTGCGACCGGGTGGCCATTTTGCACGAAGGCCGCCTGCGGGTGGAAGGGAAGGTGGACGATTTGGTGCGGCAATACCAATGTCATCTGGAGCAGATCTTTCTCAAAATCATCGGCTTTGAGGCGGGGTCTTGATAGGAACAACGTGCTTGGGGTGAAGCAGGATTAAGATTAAGATTAGGAAAACTCCAGCCGGAGTCTTGATATGAACAATGTGTGCGCGCTCGCCGGGGTGGTGATCAAGGAGTTGTACCGGCGCAAGGACTTCTACGTGCTGTTCGTCATGACGGCGCTGATCACGCTGTTGCTAGGCTCCATGCGCTTTTTTGACAACGCGGATATTGTCCGCTTTCTCAAGGAAATCTGCCTGGCGCTGATCTGGATTTCGACGCTGGTCATCGCCATCACCACGGCGGCGCGGCAAATCCCGGCGGAACGGGAAAGCCGCACCATATTTCCCTTGCTGGCCAAACCGGTGAGCCGCTGGGAGTTGATCGCGGGCAAATTCGCGGGGTGCTGGCTGGCTTGTGTCCTGGCCCTGCTGGTGTTCTACTTTTTCTTCGGCTTGATCACGGCCTCGCACGAGCACGCCTGGCCGGCCCTGATCTTTTTTCAGGCGTTTTGGCTCCACGGCATTTTTCTGGCGGTGGTGGTGGCGCTGGCGCTGCTGGGTTCGGTGGTGTTCACCGCCCAGTCCTCCAATGCCACGATCTGCTTTATCATCGTCGTCGGCATTCTTTATGTGGGCGGGTATCTCAATCGGGTGGCCGGCGGCATGAGAGGCCTTGGCGGCGGCCTGGTTTATGCGCTTTATTTCGCCATCCCGCACCTGGAATGGTACGACATCCACAATCTGCTGGTCCACGACTGGGAAGGAATTGGCTGGCTGACCATGGCCGGGGCGACCCTCTACGGCGCGCTCTACACCGGATTCTTTCTGGGGCTGGCGTGGATGATTTTCCGCCGCAAGACGCTCACCTTATGATGCGGCTCGTCTTGACACTGGTTTTCGCCGGCAGTTTCACGCTGGCCACATGGTTGGACGCGCCCATGCGGGAGTTGCGCGCCCGGGCCGACAACGGCGCGGGCCTGGTGGCGGCGCTGATGGGAGACAGCCGCCGCCTTTTCGCCAATCAACTGTTCGTGGAGGCGGATGTCTATTTTCACAGCGGCTATTACCCCACCGTATTCGACACGCCGGAAGCGGAGGAGACCCTGGATGTGAACTCCAAGGAGGAGGCCGAAAAACCGGGCGCCGCGCCGGCCAGCGGGCGCCGCCCCGAGAAAGACGAGGGCGGAGGCTTTCTCGGCCAGCCGCGGGATTGGGTGGAGCGTTTTGGCCGGCATTTCATGCCGACGGAGCACACGCATCTGGCCAGCGCCAAAGTGGCCGAGATCCTTCCCTGGCTCCGCCTTTCCGCCGACATGGATCCGCATCGCGTTCAAACTTATTTGACGGCCTCTTATTGGTTGCGCGGGACGCTGGGCCAGGCGGACGAAGCCGAGCGATTCCTCCGGGAAGGGCTGCGGGCCAACCCCGACAGCTACGAAATCCTCATTGAACTGGGCTACGTTTTTGACTTCAACAAGAAGAATCCCCGCATGGCCCGCAATTTGTTTGAGCTGGCGCTGGAAAAATGGAAAAAGCAGGACGCCGCCGGCCTGCAACCATCCCCCAAGGCCCGCATAGAAATCCTGGACGGCCTGGTCCGCGCCGATCAGGAGCAGAATGATCTCCAGCAATTGCTCCCGGATCTGGAAGCGCTCAAGGCCGTTTCCCCCTTTCCGGAGGCGGTGGAAAAGAACATCCAGGCAACCCGCGCCAAGCTCGCCGCCCCGCCGCCGGGCCGCCCGGATTGAACTTTGCGCTTTTTTGCGCTTTGAAAAGCGGGTGGATTGCCCTAGGTTAAGTCGCTGATGCCATGAAGATTTACATTGACGGAAAGTACTACGACGAGAAAAACGCCCGCATCTCGGTGCTGGATCATGGATTGCTTTATGGCGACGGAGTTTTCGAGGGCATCCGCTGCTACAACGGGCGCGTCTTCAAATTGTCCGAACACATTGACCGGCTTTTTTGCTCGGCCAAGGCGATCCTGCTGGCCATCCCGATGACGCGCCAGGAAATCACGCAGGCGGTGCTGGCTGCCTGCCGCCGCAACCAGGTGCGCGACGGCTACGTCCGGCTGGTGGTGACGCGCGGCGCCGGGTCGCTGGGGCTGAATCCCAACCACTGCAAACATCCATCAGTCATCATCATTGCGGGCAAGATCCAGCTTTATCCGCCCGATCTTTACCAGCGGGGCCTGAAGATCATCACCGTGCCGACCACGCGCAATCTGCACAGCGCGGTCAATCCGGCCATCAAGTCGCTCAATTACCTCAACAATATCCTGGCAAAAATCGAGGCCCTGAACGGCGGGTGCGACGAAGCCATCATGCTCAATGCCCAGGGGTTTGTGGCCGAATGCACCGGGGACAACATCTTCATGGTCAAAGGGGGCCAGCTTTTCACCCCGCCGCTTTCGGCGGGGGCGTTGCACGGCATCACGCGCGGAGTGGTGCTGGAGATGGCGCGCGAAAACGGGATGGCGGCCAGCGAGCCAAATTTGACCCGCTACGATCTGTTCAACGCGGACGAATGTTTTCTGACCGGCACCGGGGCGGAGATTATCGCGGCGGTGCAAATAGACGGCCGGACGGTCGGGGACGGCCGGCCCGGCCCGGTGACGCGGCAGCTCATCGCGCAGTACCAAGACTTAACAAAAAGTTCGGGGGAGCCGATATACCGGTAAGAAGGGCGCCAGATCCGGGTCTGTCCGGTCGGGCCGGCGGCAGAGGCGAAATTTGATATTGGTTCCGCGGTGAATTATGATGTATGGAGAGAGTATTGGAGATCGTGCCAATTTCGAAAGTGATTTGTATGCTCTGCATGATTTGCAAACAGAATGCCGCCCAGGTCCACCTGACCCAGATTGTTGATGACAAGGTCAAGAAGGTGGACTTGTGCGAGGAGTGCGCCCGGCACAAGGGCATCAACGACACCGCCGGTTTTGCCATCGCGGACTTGTTGCTGGGGTTGGGAGCGTCCCAGGAAATGGCCCAAGCGGGCGGCGGGGAGGAGATCAAATGCCCCGCTTGCGGCTTTACCCAGGCGGATTTCAAGAAGGCCGGGCGGCTGGGGTGCTCGCAGTGCTACGCCACTTTCGCCGAGGGGCTGGAAAGCCTGCTCAAAACCATGCACAAAGGCACCCGGCATGTCGGCAAAATGCCTCATTCCCTCCGGCAAGGCCGCGATCTGGCCGACCGCCTCAAGCAGTTGCAAAAAAAACTCGATCGCGCGGTCAACGACGAGGATTTCGAGCAGGCGGCCGGTTTGCGCGATGAAATCCGCAACACCCGCGACCAAATCGAGCACTGCGCCCCGGGATTGAAGCCATGACCATCCAGGAATTCCTCGTCTCTCCGGTGGAAACCGCCCGCCGCCCCGGGCCGCATGACCGCATTGTTCTTTCCAGCCGCGTGCGCCTGGCGCGCAATTTGCGCGGCGTGGCCTTTCCCGGCTGGGCGAAAAAGGCCGAACGAATCAAGACGTTGGAAGCCATCCGGCCGGCGGTGGAAAGCCTGCCGCAACTGGCCGGGGCCTTTTCCGAAACGATGGACAACCTGGGGCCGCTGGACAAAATGATCCTGGTCGAGCGCCATCTCATCAGCCGCGAGCATCAAGCCAGGGGCGCGGGCAGCGGGCTGGTTCTCAACAAGGAGGAATCCCTCTGCGTGATGATCAATGAAGAAGATCATTTGCGCATGCAGGCCCTGCGCCCCGGTTTGCAACTCAAACAGGCCTGGCTGGCCATTGACCAGGTGGATAGCGACCTGGAAATGAAGCTCGAATACGCTTTCAGCCCGGAGTTGGGCTACCTGACCGCCTGCCCCACCAACCTGGGCACCGGCATCCGCGTCAGCGCCATGCTGCACCTGCCCGGCCTGGTTTTGGCCGAGCAGATCAACCAGATTATCTCCTCTGTCAACAAACTGGGGCTGGCCGTGCGCGGCCTTTATGGCGAAGGGACCGAGGCCCTGGGGAATGTTTTCCAGGTTTCCAACCAAATGACCCTGGGCGAGGTGGAAACCGACATCGTGGACCGCCTCAACAAGGTCCTGCTGCAAATCATCGAGCACGAGGAAAACGCCCGCGCCATGCTGCTGGAGAAGAAGGCCAAGATGGTGTTCAACCATATCGGGCGCGCCTACGGCATTTTGGCCAACACCCATATCATCTCCTCCAAGGAAACCATGAACCTGCTTTCCCTCATGCGCCTGGGGGTGGACCTGGAGATGTTCCCGGGGGCGGACCGGGCGCTGATTGACGAGTTGTTCGTCGTGACCCAGCCGGCCCACTTGCAAAAACAATTCACCGGCAAACTGGCGGCGGAGGAACGCGACGTGCTGCGGGCGGACATGATGCGGGACCGATTGCGCCAGGTCGGACGGCCCAACCCGAAAACTCCCGGCAACAGCGGCCCGCTGGACAAGCGAAACTAATGGAGGCATATTGAAGCATGAGTGACGATGCCACAAACAATTTTACGCCGCGCGCGCAGCAGGTGCTCGCCCTGGCGCGCAAGGAAGCCGACCGCTTCAACCACAACTTCATCGGCACGGAACATCTTCTCCTGGGCCTGATCAAACTGGGACAGGGTGTTGCCGTCAATGTGCTGCAAAAACTGGGCCTGGACCTGGAAACCGTCCGCATGGCTGTGGAGAAAGCGGTCGGCACCGGGCCGGACCAGAAGATGATCGGGAACATCCCCTACACCCCGCGTGTCAAGAAAGTCCTGGCCCTGGCCGCCAAGGAGGCCAAAAATCTCAATCATACTTACGTCGGCACCGAACATATCCTTTTGGGGTTGTTGCGCGAAGGGGACGGCGTGGCCGCGCGGGTTCTCAAAGATCTGGACGTGGACATCGAGCAAACGCGGCAGGAGATTTTAAAGGAATTGGACCCTAATTTTGCCTCGGGCGACGACCCCCAGGCCGGCGGCGGAACCCCCGATGCGGCGCCGGAGAAAACGCCGGACAAAAAGGGCGAAGTCAAAACGCCCGCCTTGAAGGCCTTTGGCCGCGACCTGACCGACATCGCGCGCAAGGGCGAAATGGACCCGGTCATCGGACGCCAGAGTGAAATCGAGCGCGTCATCCAGATTCTCTGCCGCCGCACCAAGAACAACCCGGTCCTGCTGGGCGAAGCCGGCGTGGGCAAGACGGCCATTGTCGAAGGACTGGCCCAGGAAATCGCCCGCGGCAACGTCCCCGAAATCCTCCGCGAAAAACGGGTCATCACTTTGGACCTCGCCCTGATGGTGGCCGGGACCAAATACCGCGGCCAGTTTGAGGAGCGGATCAAAGCCGTCATGGATGAAATCCGCCGCGCCAAGAATATTGTTCTTTTCATTGACGAGTTGCACACCATCGTCGGCGCCGGCTCGGCGGAAGGAACCATGGACGCCTCCAACATCATCAAACCGGCCCTGAGCCGCGGGGAAATGCAGTGCATCGGCGCCACCACCTTGAACGAATACCGGAAATACATCGAAAAAGACGCCGCCCTGGAACGCCGTTTCCAAGTCGTCAAGGTCGAAGCCCCCTCGGTGGACGAAGCCTTGCTCATTTTGAAGGGTCTCCGGCCCAAGTACGAAGAGCATCACAAGGCCGAAATCACCGACCAGGCCATCGAAGCCGCCGTGAAAATGGCCGACCGCTACATCACCGACCGCTATTTGCCGGACAAGGCCATTGATGTGATGGACGAAGCCGGCTCCCGCGCCCGCATCGGCACCATGACCCGCCCGCCGGAAGTCAAGGAGTTGGAAGCCGAGATTGAAATCATCAAGACGCAAAAAGAGCGGGCGATCAAGGACCAGGATTTCGAAGGCGCGGCCGCCATGCGCGACAAGGAGAAGCACGCCAAGGAAAAACTGGACGCCGTTCTGGCCGCCTGGCGCTCCAGCCGCGAAGACAAACGCGTGGTCGTCGGCGAGGAGGACATTTTGCAGGTCGTTTCCAAATGGACCGGCATCCCCCTCAAGCGCATGGAAGAGGGCGAAGCGCAGCGGTTGCTCGCCCTGGAACAGGAAATGTCCCGCATCATCGTCGGCCAAAACGAGGCCGTCTCCGCCTTGTGCAAGGCGCTGCGCCGTTCGCGGGCGGACTTGAAAGACCCGCGCCGGCCCATCGGCACCTTCGCCCTTCTCGGCCCCACCGGCGTGGGCAAGACGCTGCTGGCCAAAACCCTGGCCGAAGTTTTGTTCGGCGACCCCAAGGCCCTCATCCAACTGGACATGAGCGAGTACATGGAACGCCACAATGCCTCCCGCATGGTCGGTTCGCCCCCCGGTTATATTGGCTTCGAGGAAGGCGGCCAGCTCACCGAGCAAGTCCGCCGCCGCCCCTATTCGGTGGTCCTTTTTGACGAAATTGAAAAAGCCCACCCGGATGTCATGAACATGCTCCTCCAGATTTTGGAGGAAGGCAAACTGACCGACAACATCGGCCGGGTCGTCAACTTCCGCAACACCATCATCCTCCTCACCTCCAACGTCGGCGCCGACCTCATCCGCCGCCAGACCACCATGGGCTTTGCCACCGCCTCCAACGAGCACAGCTACGAAAAGATGAAGGAGAAAATCATGGACGAAGCCAAGCGCATCTTCCGCCCGGAATTTCTCAACCGTCTGGACGACGCCATTGTTTTCCGTTCGCTGACCAAGCCCGAGCTGGTGCAAGTTCTCGTCCTGGAAGTCTCCAAAGTGGGGCAGCGCCTCAAGGGCCGCCAACTGCAATTAACTCTGGACGACGCGGCCAAGGATTTCCTGCTGGAGAAGGGTTATGATCCGACCAACGGCGCGCGTCCCATGCGCCGGGCGGTGGAACGCAACCTGGAGGACCCGCTGGCCGAGGAAATCCTCAAAGGCGGCCTCCTGCCCAACGAGCCGATTTTAGTCACCGTGCAGGACGGCAAGCTGGTTTTCCGGCAGAAGACCCCGGCGGCCGCGGCCGCAACCCCCGCTCCGGCCGAACCCCTGACCAGTTGAACCAAGACGGGGGACCGGGGAAATGAACCGGCGGATTTTTGTATCCGGCTGACGAAGCACGTCCGCCGGAACATAATTTTTCATGGCTGAAACTCGCTGTCCGTTAATGGGGCAAAACTATGGATTAACCCGTCCGAACGGCAGGTTCGTCCAGCCGTGGCGCCAGCCAGCGCAGCATGCGGCCCGTCAAGCCGGGAACCAAGATTCTACTGGCGTGACTATGCGGCAGGCGCCAGATGTCAGGTTGCCCCCACGCATGCCAGAGTGTCTCCATGGAGTTCCTGTCCACAAACAGATCGTAGATGGGTTCAATCAACAATATGTTCTCCTTGGGAATGCACGGCCGGAGGGTGGTCAAGTTCAATGCCGTTCGATTCAACGCCTCACAGGCCGGCTGCTGCCTTAGCAATTCCTTTCGAAGGCGCGGCGAGACGAGGTGTCTTGCGGCGGAGAGAAAAACATTCATGTCAAGGCCGGGCGCGGCCAGAACGGCGGCAGACAGGCGCGCATCGCGGCAGGCCGTTAATCCGGCCAGCGCGCCGCCGTAGGAATTACCCCAGAGTGCCACCGCGGGACAACCCTCCGCCAACAGCCAGCCGGTCAAAGCGCGAATTTCGGCAACCGCCTGCGCGTAGTCTATTTGCGCCATCAGCAGGTAGTCCGGGAAATTCAATCTCTTCTCAAGCTGGCGTGGCCGGCGCTGAAATTGGAAAGGCAACATCAGCGTCGCCGCATTGAATCCCGCTCGATTGCAGTGGCGAGCCATCCATGGAAACTCCAAATAATAGTCCCGGCCGCCGGCGCCGTGCAGCAGAATAATAACCGGTCGTTTTTTCCAGCCTTCCGCGCAACGATAGAGCCGGCCATAAACCACGTTGTTCTCGGCGAATTCGCCCGGTCGCGGTGTGGGAAACCGGAAGCGCAGCCCTGACCCGGCAGGATTGAATTCAAGCCGCGCCGGCGGGCTTTCGACGGGAATAAAGTCCGGCCCGTTCAGGAATTGGAGCGATTCTTCCAGTTTCGGACTTGCCGCGGGACTCTGCTGTTTCAGCCGGGATTTGACACGAACGCCCCACACCAACTGGATGGCCAGCCAATCCAGCAGTTTTGCCAAGGGCGCGATCACACGTTGGTTATCTTCCGGTCCGATCCTTGTCCGGCCGGGATATTTTGGGCGAACCGGGGCCGGGGGTCACGCCGGTTTTTCCGCCTCGAGGAAGCCGGTCAATTGGCGGATGCGCGTGGGATGGCGCATCTTGCGCAGGGCTTTGGCTTCGATTTGGCGGATGCGCTCGCGGGTAACCCGGAATTGTCTGCCCACTTCCTCCAGGGTGCGCGAATCGCCGTCCCTCAGCCCGAAACGCAACTCCAAGACCATCCGCTCCCGTTCGGTCAAACTGGCCAGCACATCCCCCAGTTTGTCTTTGAGCAGGCTGTAGCTGGTAATCTCCGACGGGTTGTCGGCCTCCTTGTCTTCGATGAAATCGCCGATGTTGGTGTCCTCGCTCTCGCCCACGGGGGCTTGCAGGGAAATGGGCTGCTGCGCCATGCGCAGGACGGCGCGGACGCGGTCCACCGGGATTTGCAATTCGTCGGCCAGTTCGTCCGGGGAAGGCTCGCGGCCGAAATCCTGGATGAGCTGCTTCTGCACCCGCATCAGCTTGTTGATGGTGTCAATCATGTGGACCGGGATGCGGATGGTGCGGGCCTGGTCGGCGATGGAGCGGGTGATGGCCTGGCGGATCCACCAGGTGGCGTAGGTGGAGAATTTGTAGCCGCGGCGGTACTCAAATTTTTCCACCGCTTTCATCAAGCCCATGTTGCCCTCCTGGATGAGATCCAGGAAGGAGAGGCCGCGGTTGGTGTATTTCTTGGCGATGGAAATGACCAGGCGCAGATTGGCCTCCACCATCTCGGTTTTCGCCTGGATGGCTTTGACGGTGAAGTACTGCAGTTGCTGGTAGGCCTTGAGGTATTCCCGGCACGGCATCCGCACAAATTCCTCCAGGGCCTTGATCTTGCGCTCTTCGGACTGGACGATCTGCTGGTGGGTGAAGGAATCCTTGTGCTCGGCAAAATCGGTGATGATGCGCAGGCTGGCCTGGAATTTATCGTGGATATTGTCCGCCACCAGGGCCATTTCTTCGATGACTTTTTGTTTGTAAAAGAACCGGTTGTAAGTGCGCTGGAGTTTGCCGTCCAGCTTCTTGAACTGCCGCGCCGGTTTGGCCGGGCCGGATTTGGAATGCTCCGCGTTTTGCCAGGCGGCGTAGCGGCCGTCCACCGTCTGGTCCAGCCGGCGGACGTGGCGGAGGAGCTTGCGCAATTCCCGCAGGTGATTTTCCCGCCCTTCGATCTTCTTGTCCACGATGACGCGGTCGAAACGCTCCTTGGGCGGATCGGAGATGAGTTTTTCCGCCAGGGCGATGTGCTCTTTGCCGGCGAAGCCGAAACTATAAACGATGAGTTTGATTTCGTTTTCCGCCTCCTCGATCCGTTTGGAAATCTCCACCTCCTGCTCGCGGGTCAACAGGGGCACCTGGCCCATCTGCTTGAGATACATCCTCACCGGGTCGTCCAAAATGTCCAGCCGCACCTTTTCCTCCTCTTCGTCCGGCTCCGGCTGTTTGATGCGGTCCACTTCCGCCTGGTCCACGATTTCCACTTCCAGATTGCGCAATTTGCAGTAAAGGTTGTCGAGGTCTTCGGTGGAAACGACGACATCGGGCAGGGCATCGTTGATGTCATTGTAGGTCAGGTAGCCCTGTTCGCGGGCCAGGCGGACCAGTTCCTTTACCTTTTCCGAAAGCCCCAAGCCGGCGGCTGGGCCGGGGGCGCGCAGATCGGCCCCCGCCGCGAGCGCCGCGCCTGGGGCGGCGGCATGGGAGTGGGATAAACTGGAATTGGCCATGTTGGCGGCGGTTACAGGAGATGGGCCGGGCCGGGCGAACGCGCCGTTGCGGGCGGCCGTTTTCTTCAGAGGTTCCGCCCGGTTCGCGGCGGACTTCGCCTCTGGTTTCGCCCTGTCTTTTTCAAGGCTCATCTCACAGTATATGTAAAAAGGGAGGGTAATATGGCCGGGGGCCGCTCTGTTCGTCAAGGCGGCAGGCAAAATTTAATTCCTCAAAAAGAATCATCTGCCTGGCACACTTGGCACAAGGTATGCGTGCGTTTCAATGCGGCAGGCCATGTCCACGCCGGCAGGCTAAGTGGGCCGGTTCGTAAGTTCACTAACGTATTGTCCGGGTCAAGCCGCCAGATAGGCCCACGCTCCCCGGCGCTCGTATTCATGCTCCACCTTCATGGCCTGATGGGACCGGGGTGGTTGGGTGGGATGGATGCGAGCGCGAGCCTGGATGCTGGTCTT
>JBEKIA010000107.1:0-13367 GCA_050011995.1 Verrucomicrobiota bacterium | reverse complement strand
CTCCGGTCACCTCCGCGCTTTGGGGCGGCGGGCGCGGGAACGGCGGACCTGGCCCTCCGCGCCGCGGTCCCGGGCGTGCCGGGCGGGCGGGGAAGCGGGTTGGACCCGGGGCCGCCCGGCGCTCGGCTCGCGCTGGCGGGCGCGCAGCACAATGGGGCAGCCTTCGTAGCCAAAGGCGGCGCGCATTTGATTGGCCAGATACTTTTTATATTGCTCGGAGAACAAATCCTCCTTGTTGACAAACAACAGGAAAACCGGCGGCGACTGGCTGACTTGCGTGGCGTAGAAGAACTTCAAACGATGCCCGGCCGAGCTGGCCGGCTGGCGGCGCTCGATGGCGTCCCGGAGGGTCCGGTTCAGAATGGCGGTGGGGATCTTCTGCCGCAATTGCGCGGTGACGTAACGGATGGATTCGAGGAGGCGGTCCAGATGAAATCCGGTTTTGGCGGAGGTGAAAACCACCGGGGCGTAATCGAGGAAGAAAAGCTGTTCCTGCACCCAGCCGCCAAATTCGCCCAGGGTGAGCGGCGGGGCCTCCTGGCCCTCGCGGCGCCGGGCGCGGCGCTTTTCCTGGCGACGGGCCTGCTTGCGGGCGGCGTCCACCTCCGGCCCGACCAGGTCCCATTTGTTGACAACGAGGAGGCAGGCTTTGTTCCGCTCCACGATTTTTCCCGCCACTTTCTTGTCCTGGGAAGTCACGCCCGCCTGCGCGTCCAGCATCAGCACGGCGATGTCGCAGCGGGCGATGGAATCCCCGGTGCGCTGGACGCTGAAATACTCGACCGAATCGTCAATGCGCCGCTCCTGGCGGACGCCGGCGGTGTCAATGAGAATATAGTCCTGGCGCGCGCCGCCGGTCCCGGCGGTGAAGGGCACATCCACCGCGTCGCGCGTCGTGCCGGGGACGGGGGTGACGATGACGCGCCGGGATTGGGTCAGCGCGTTGATGAGGGAGGACTTGCCGACGTTGGGCCGGCCAATGATGGCCAGCTTGATCGGCGGGACGGGGGGCGGCGCGCCCGGGGTTTCCGGGGCGGAGGGAGCGGTTGGCCCGGGCAGGAGGGCGACGGCGGCATCCAGGAGGGCGCTGATGCCGCGCTGGTGGATGGCGCTGACGGGGAAATTCTGCGCAAAGCCCAGTTCGGTGAACACGTCCGCGGCGGATTCCGACTGGTCGTTGTCCGCCTTGTTGATGGCGACGAGGACCGGTTTGCCCGCCCGCCGCAAGCGCTGGGCGACTTCGCGATCCAGGGGCACGACCCCTTCCTGCAAATTGACCACAAAAATAATGACGGCGGCCGCTTCGATGGCCAGTTCGACCTGCTCGAAGGCGGCCTGGACGATGACGTCGCCGGATTTCTCGCCGCGCAACAGGCCCAGACCCCCGGTGTCCACCAGGGTGAAGGAGCGTCCTTCCCATTCGGCTGGGGCGCTGATGCGGTCGCGCGTCACGCCCGGCTCATCGTGAACGATGGCGATGCGCCGGCGCGCGATGCGGTTGAACAGGGCCGACTTGCCCACATTGGGCCGTCCGACAATGGCGATGAGACCGGGCGAATCCATGAGGGAGAATACAGCGGGCCGGGCGGCGTGGCACGAACTAATGTCCACGGCATCCAGGGGCCGGCGGCCCGGAACGGCGAGTTTTGAAGGGTGAATGGGGAAGTTCTGACGCATATCAATTCAGTTGAAAAGCAGCCAGTCCGTGGCATAATCGGCCCACGATGCCAAGTTCAGCCATGCAACCATTTCACCGGCAAAATCCCGAACCCGGGCCACCGGGCGGGGGAACGCAGGAATCGCGACGCCCGCCCTCCAGGAATATGGGCGGCGCTAAAGCCTTTAACGCGCCGCTGCACCCGCTCGACACCGGGAAACAAACTTTCGGATGCCGCAATCCCGATCCCGGCAACTGCCCCAACAAAGACAACCCCAAAGTCTGCTCGCGCGCGCGGGCGGACAACATTTGCTGGGCGCCGCCCACGGTCTGGACCAAGCAGTTCAAGAAGCTGAAGGCCAGATAAGCCCGCCTTTGGTGTGGCGAGGCAAAGTCAAGTGTTGAGAACCGAAAAATCCAGACCAACGGAGCTTCCACTTCCCGCAATGTCCAACATTTTAATTAATTTCCTGGTTTGACATCGCGGGGCCAAAGCAACGTCACTGTGGTTTTGCCGGCCGCCGGCAACGCCACCGAAAGACGGCCGCTGGCCGCGTCGAAATGGAACGGGACGCCGCGTCCGCCGGCCTCAACGCGCTCGGGCGCTTTCTCCGCCCAAGCCAGGAAATCTCCCCCATCGCGCAACTGGATGGCGCAACTGCCGTCAGCCTTCCACTGTTTTTGGGTCACCGCGCCGGTGCTGTTGAATTTGTCCGCCAGGCCCAGGACGGCCAAACCGCGCTCCACCGGGGCGTAGGAGATAATTTCCCATTCGCCTTCGGCCAGCTTGAGGGGGGTTGGCTCGTTGCCGCGGCAAAGCCACAGCCGCCCGGAACGCTGCGCGAACCCGGCGAACTGCGCGCCCTTCAAATCCGGCGCGTCCGCGGGCGAGACTTGGCCCTCGATGGAATGGACGGCGGGAACGGAGCTGTTTTGATTGGTGTGATAGTTGGCGTTGAAGGCGCCGATGACGGCGCAATCGCCGTTGTAGTTGAACACTTTGAGCAGGACCGGCTGCCGCGTCACATCGGCGAACAGGCAATCCCGGGTCGGACGGCCCACGTTGTCGGCGCGCAAGACCGTGCCGTCGGAGAGGACCAGTTTGCGGAGGAGGTCGAAGTTGTGCGCATTAGTGGTGTCGGAGACATAGACCGGCGCGCCGGAAACCGCGCGTCCGGCGGCGTGAAAGGCGCCCATCGGGTGGGCGGATTGGAACATGTCCCAGTCCGGCTGCATAAATTCGCCGAACCAAACGCCGACCTGGGAGTTGCAATAAAGATGCTGGCCGTGGGAGGCCGGGATGTCGGGCCAGAAATCAATCGAGGTGCGCATCAAGGTCGAACGCGGGGATTCATAATAAGTCTCCATCGAGTTGGCCATGCAGTTGATGAGGCGTCCGTTGAAATGTTTGGCCACGGAAGATTCCAGGGCCTGGCGATAGGCCCGGGTCAGGGCCACGCGTCCGCCCAATCCGGCGGCCACGCCTTCGAGCATGGACTGGGTGTCCACCTTGACGCCGTCCACGCCCTGGGCCTGCAAGCGGCGGTGGTAGTCGTCATAGAATTTTGCAATCTGGCCCGGCGGAACGACGCCGACATCATGCCCCCACCAATTGGTGGTCAGTTCGGGGTGCATGAGCAGGATGCTGGTGGAAAAGGAGCGCACGTTGTTGCGGACGCCGTAGTCCGGCAGGGAGTCTCCATCCACCCCGCCCCAGTAGCCGACGATGGCGTGCCAGACGATGAAAGTGCGGACGGCAAAATCATGCTTGGCCAGTTGCACGACGGGAGTGAGGTCCCCGCCGAAGCGGGCTTGATTGGCCGCCAGGGAAACGAGCCGGTTTTCGCCCCCCGGCATCGTGCGGTAATCCTGCCAGCCGTCGTCGAGAATGAGAAAGCGCGGCTGGACTTTTCCGGCGGCGAACGAGGCCAGGCCGGCCCGCACTTTGTCGGCGGACACTTCCTGGTAAAAGGAATTCCAGGTACACCAGCCGAAGTCGTTGACGAAGTCCGGCAAGGGTTTGTCGCGGCGCAATTTTCCCGTGCCGAGCCGTTGGTTGACGGCGCGGGCGCCGGCGTCGGCCAGTTGGTAAGGATCGCTCCCCACCGAGACAAACAGCGCCACGCCGCCCTTGCCGGTCACCCCGGCATCCCCCGTCATCCCGGTGATCTTCAATCCTTCCGCCGCGCCGCTCAGGGTGAAGCAGAACGGGCCGTCCATCAGCGGGACGAGCATGACGCAATCGCCCGGCTCGGTTTCGGCCAGCAGCCATTGGGTTTCCAGCGCGACCTCGGAGCCATTGGTTCCTGCTTGCGGGAGCATCCACCACGGCTCGTCCCGATGGCAGCCGGTGAACCGCCGCAGCCCGGCAATGACGCCCAGCGGCGCTTCGAGCAGGGAATCGGGCCGCGCCGCGGACCAGCGCAAAAACACCCCGGCGCCCGACGGGTCCTTGACGATGGAAAACTCCGGGGAAACATGGCGCAACACGGCGCGGTCGCCGAGCGAGAGCGTGCCGTCGCGCAAAGAAAAGGACTCCGCGGAGGCAGGAGCCGCCGCGCCGAACAAGACAAGGCCCAAGGCCAGATGGCGAAGAATGGAATTCATAATAAGTTAAGGCCAATGGCATCCAGCCGCCCGCCCTGGCTTCCGGGTTGGCAGGAGGCATTTCAGACGCCCTTGCACTTTTTGGCAATGCAGGAAGATGGCCGGGAACCGGAATGATGGCAAGCCGCTTTCATCCCAAAACCCGGGATCGGGGGGTGAGACAAAATCCTTCAAATGGGGCGAAAGCGCGTGTTTCCCGGCCAAAGCGGAACGAAACGGGCGTTCCGCGCTGCAAAACGCTTCGCGCTCACGGTGCGCGACCGATGTGCCGGCAGGTCCTGGAGCGCGCGGCGCGCCAGCGCCGCGTTTCCACTGGCCCCCGCCGTTCATCCAGGCGCCTATATGCCATCCTCCCGCGCGGCGGAACTGAGGCCTTCCTTAGCGGGTGCTAAGGACGCTTGGCTTGGATAAGCGAATCACTTGCATCCCCGGCAACAGGCTGGGCGAGAGGCGGGTTGAGTATGATCGGCCCGGTTTCCTTGTTGGTGCTCGTATAAAACCCGTAGCCGACGCCACCGGCCACCACGCCTTTGTAGGTGAAGGAGGTCTTGCTGCCCACCGCATCTATGAAGGAGCCGGACAGCGCGCCACTGGAAGAAGTGAAGGTGAGGCTCACCTTGTTTGAATTGTCCGGAACGGTGAAGGTGAACTTGGAAGGATTATACGTCACAGGAACGTCCAATTCATCCGCCAGGCTCAAACCGTAATAACCCTGGTCCACAACGAAGGTCAGATTCGTCGCTCCAAAGATGTTGTTGGTGGCGTTGGGCGGGACGTAAAGGCTGCCGGTTATGGACTGAATGTTGGTGAATCCATTGGTGTAGTAATTGTCTTTCACCGGCAATTTCACCCAATCCAGGGGTTGTGAATTCACGCCGCCGGAACCGTCGGCGGCGAACTGCAACCAGCCCAGGATCACGCCATCGCCGCTGTAGAGAGAGGCGTAAAACGGGCAGTAGCCGCTATTCGCCAGGGAGCTGGAGAAGGAAATCATCGGGGAAGTGCCGTCCGCCAGGTAGAGAGTCGTCACCACCCCTCCAGTCTTGCTGACCGTGGCGGTTCCATAGCTGTAACCGCCGGGACTTTGGGATGGGTCGCCCTGATTCGGGAGCAGATACATATTGTAAGGTTTGGCGGCGATGTTGGTGTTATAGAAGGCCAGGCCTCCCTGCAGGGCCGCGGAGTCCAGCAGATTGGTCATTGTGGCGTCGGAAAAGGCGTTGACAAAGCCGCCCAGCATCGCGTTGTCGGGGTCCGACAAATTGGTGATCAACACGTTGACATCCAAATACTCCGTTTTGCTGACTTTAATCGTAAAGGCCGCCCCCGCCGCGGAATCGTCCGGCGACATCACCAGTTGGCCGCTGGGGATGCTAATCAGCGAAGTGCTGGGCGCCACGTAGAGCTGGCCGGAATAGCCGCCGGCGCCCGTGAGCTTGATGCTGATGTAACCGGAGTCAATCGGTTCCGCGCCGCTGGGATCAAAAAACAAGCCGGAATAAGTGCCCGCCAGGGTGGCGTTGGTGAAAGGATTGTTGACGAAATTGGCGGTCAAGGCGCCGTCGGTGTCAAAATACTCGAAGGTCGCATTGGAGGAAAGGACATCACCGGTCGCGTCGGTCCATTGCGAGAATATCCAGGTCTTGTTTGCCGGGGTGGCGGTGACGGAATAGTTGTTGCCCACTTGCAACACCTGGCCGGTCTTGAGGCCCTTGACGGTTCCCGCGCCGGCCGGATTGATCGTCACGGTGGCGGCATTGGTTTGGATCCATAAGAAAGTGCGCGAGACGCTGGCGGAAACGTTGCCGGACGTGTCCATCGCATAGACCGTGATGACATTCGTGCCGGGCTGGCCGGGAGGCTGGCTCAAATCCACCTCGGCCGTCCAGGAAAGCGAGTTGGTTGGCCATTCCGGCCCCTGGTCAACCTGCGTCAAATTGGAGGTGTCGCCGTTGACATAATACAGGATGCCGGCCACAGCGACGTTATCCTTGGCTGTGCCTTCCAGGTTAATGATCGAATCCTGGTTATATACCGCGAAGTCGGCCTTGGGGGAGGTGATGGTGACGGTGGGAGGAATGAAATCGGCCGTGCCGGTCATGGTCCCGGCTTCGAGCGCGAAAGCGGAGCCGTCCGCATTGGTGTGCTCCGTCTCCGTATTTTTCCCGGCCACCGGCACATTCGTGTTATCGTAGGCGAACATGCCGCCACCGTTGTCGGTGGCATCGAGGACCAGGCTCAATTCATAAGTCTTGCTGATCGGCTGGGTTGCCGGCGTCCCGGTGGAGTTGGTGGCGAAGGACGGCTCCTGACCCAAAAAGTCAGCGGAGGACGAGCCGGCAACCGTGATGGCGGCGGCAGTCCAACTGACCGTCACGCTCCCGTTTGACATCAGGGCGCCCCAGACATTCGTCACGAGGATTGGGAAGGCGGCGCTGCCGCCATTTTTATTGGTGGTAAACTTGAACGCGCCGCCCAGCGTGTTGGAAACAATTGGCAAAAGGCTTCCAGTGGGGCCGATACTGATCGAAAACAGGGAGTTGGAGTCCAGGCTGGTTGGGTCAAGGCCGGTGTTGGTGAGAAAGGGAAGCCCCTCCAGGGGCAGGGAAATGGCCAGGCTGCCCGAACCGGTCGTCTCGGCCTGATCGTCGGTGGCGGGAGAATCCTTCCAGGTATCGGTGTAGGAGACTCCGCCGGCGGCGCCGCTGGAGGAGCCGGTTTCCAAGGGAAAAGTCATGTCACCCGGATTGGTGTATTCCGTCTCTGTGTTGTTGGTGGTCGCCGGCACATCCGGGTTATCGTAGCTGAACGTTCCGCCACCATTGTCGGAAGCGTCCAGCACCACAGAGACTTCATTGGTCTCGAGCATTTTGGCAAAGGTGTTGTCGGCCGGTATCCCATCGGAGGTCGCGGCGAAGGAGGCCTTCTCAAACAAAAGGTCAACGGGGGACGAACCGGTGACCGTGAGGGTGGTGGCCGTCCAACTGACCGTCGCGCTCCCGTTGGTTGTCGTGACGCCGGAGGCCTCGGTCAGGATGATGGGGAAGACGGCGCTGCCGCCGCTCTTATTGGTGGTGAATTTGCCGGCCTCGCCCAGGGTGTTGGAAACAATTGACACAGGACTTCCAGTGGGGCCGATGCTGATCGAGAACACCGAGTTGGAGTCCAGGGTGGTTATATCATTGAGTGACCCGTTAGTGTCCAAGGGCAGGGAAACCTTGAAAGTGAACGAACCGGCGGTGATGGCGTAGTCCTGGGAGGCAGGCGCATCTTTCCAGGTGTCGGTGTAGGAGACTCCAGCAGTGGCGCCACTGGCGGAGCCGGCTTCCAAAAAAACAGTGCCGCCATTTGGATTGGTGTACTCCGTCTCGGTGTTTTTGGTGGTCTGCGGCACCTCCGGGTTGTTGTAGCTGAACGTGCCGCCACCGTTGTCGGAAGCGTCCAGCGTTACGGAGACTTCATTCGTCTCGATTTCTTTGGCAAAGGTGTTGGAGGCCGGTATCTGAACGGAGCTGGCGACGAATAATGCCTCCTCCCGCAAAATGTCATTGGAGGACGTGCCGGTGACCGTGATGGTGGTGGCCGTCCAACTGACCGTCACACTCCCGTTGGTGGTCAAAGCGGGCGGGACATTCGTCAGGAGGATGGGGAAGAGGGCGCTGCCGCCATTCTTATTGGTGGTGAATTTTAAAGCATCGCCCAGCGTGTCGGAAACAATTTGCACAGGGTTTCCAGCAGGGCCGATGCTGATCGAAAACAGCGAGTTGGAGTCCAGGGTGGTTATATCGAGCGGCCCGTAGGCGGCCAAGGGCAGGGAAATCTTGAAACTGAACGAACCGGTCGTTTCCGGGTATTCAAAGGCGGCAGGCGCGTCTTTCCAGGTATCGGTGAAGGTCGCGTTGGTCGCGGCTTGGACGAAGTTGGAGGCGGCGCAGAGGCTGGCGGCCAGGGTGAGCCAGCGGATGAATTCGGTCTTTTTATTCATAATAAGTTGGGTCTTTGTCATCAAAATAATGGGAACCGGCATTTTATGTTGGTTTCTGCGCCAACCCGCGCATGGGAGGGCGGCATTGAATAAGGCCAATCCCGGATTTTGCAAACGGGTTTTTGAAAATTCTTTGAAAAATGCGCACTTTTTAGTTTTCACCATGCTGACAAGTTGCCTTGATTGTTCTTCCTAATTGTCCTGGCGTTTTTTGCGGTTGCCTCAATGGCATTGCTCCGTCGCGCCGGAAGTGGTATTGACCACCAGCAACCTGGCCGGATTGCCATTGCGGATGAATACAACATGCTCCCTGCCAATGGGTTGCGCGGTGCGAATTTCCGCTCCGGCCGGCGTGTCGCAATTCCAAACCGCCTTCTTCTCCGCCGTAATCTCCGTGACGCCGAATGGGTGCGCAAAAAGAACATTCCCATTGGACATCAGTGTGGCGTCGCTGATTTCGCCTTTGGACTGCGGGACGGTGTTTTCGCAAGACCAGTCCGCCTTCCCCTTGCGCACGGTGTTTGGGAGGCGGTGAGCCGACGGTTAAAGAGGGGCGCAATCCAGCCGCGCCCAAAGACAATTCACCTGTCGGCAACGCCCGCGCGCAGGGCACTGAAAGTGTTTCGCGGCACATGAGCCCCGCGCCTGGCGCCGCCGCCACCGCCCCGGCCTATTTTTTCCCCTTCTTTTCCTTCGCCTTGGACGCCAGTTCGTAAGTGAGCGTCTTGTTGCGGCGCTTGGAGCCGGCATACTTGCGCGCCCATTCCCGGTTGGCGATGGCGTGCTTGAGGCAATGCCAGGCGGTCACCCGCTTGTCGCCGCAGATCACGCAACGGCCTTCCTTGGCCCGGCGCAACTGCCATTTTTGCTGGCGCGAAATCGGCAGGTCGGTGAACTCATCCAGGATTTTCTTGCGCGTATAGGTGGGTGCTTTGCTTTTTTTCTTTGTCATAAATTGGCAATTAACGGCCCTGGCGGAGCTGGCGGGTCCGGCGCAGGCTCAAAGGCGCCCCAAAACCCGCGATCACCCCGTGGACCACCGCGTAGGCGCGCGGCAGTTCCCCCGGCGGTATCCGCCTGATGGCGTCTATGAGCTTGCGCTCCGGCAAGGACAGCGCCGAGCCGGGATCCGCCTTCAATTCCAGCGTTTTGGCGTTGATCGCCTCGGGCCGTTGGGCCGCCACGATCAATTTGAACAGCCGCAGGGTCGTCTGGCT
This sequence comes from Verrucomicrobiota bacterium, assembly GCA_050011995.1. GTDB lineage: Bacteria > Verrucomicrobiota > Verrucomicrobiia > Limisphaerales > Palsa-1400 > JBEKOF01. The sequence continues at coordinate 3,901 of JBEKIA010000107.1, read as the reverse complement.
GGGACGGACCGGCGAATTGGGGTTGACGAGCTGATTGACCGCGCCGGACGTCATGGCGAGCTGCCGCGCCGCCTCCGCCTGCGTCCAGCCGATCACCTTCATCAAGTCCAGAAACTCTTGTTTTAACGGGTCTAAAGGTTGCATACCATTTTTTTTCACATTTATACTAAGTTTTCCGTTGACTAAGCCTTACACTATGTTAATTTACTGCCTAAGTATATGCCATCGTTCAATCAAATAAAAGCCAAAAATGACCGTTTGGCAAGAATTTTCTACACTACACCCGGACTTTTGTCCAGCGCCACCGCGCTTTTCCGCCGCCGCGCCCCCGCATCCGCCGCCCCCGCCCCCTCCCGCCCGGCCCCTTGCGCCCCATGAACACCGCCCTGGCCAGCCTTGCGCCCCCCGCGGCCCCCTCCGCCGCGCCGTTTCCGTCCGCCGGGCGGGAATTGATCTCCTCCATCACCCTGCGGGCGCCGTTGCTGGGGGTGGGGCCGGCCCGTTTGGCCCTGCGCTGCGGGGAGGGCCAACTGATGGACTGGATCCTGAGCGGGGACCTGGAATGGGCCTTCGATCTCCGCCGGGCCGGCGCGCGCCGCTCCTGCCTGCGCATTCTCACCGAGTCCATCGTCCGCCTGCAACAGCGCGACCGCCTCCTGACGCCCCGCGAAAAAGCCGCCCAGAGGCTGCACCCGCTGGAGAACGTCTTTGATGCCATGTTCCAGCATCACAAGTCCTTTTTGTTCAGCACCGAATTGGCCCGGGTGTGGGCTTGCAGCCCCCACCACATCCATAACCTCATCCAGGACGGCCTGCTCGGCCGGGTGGACAAGGACTACGTCCCCCGCGAGGCGGCGCGGATTTGCCGCCAGACCGCCTTCCATTTTATGCAAACCAGAAGAATCCTATGAAAACGAACAGAATCAGAACCACCCAGCCCGTCATTCGCACCCGCGAAGGGATGGAATCGCTCATCGGCGAGATCGCCGCGCTGAAAAACCAGCAACGCCTCCTCACCGCCGCCATGGATGAGCAAATCCAGTTCATTCGCGAGCAATTCGAGCCTCAACTCGCCGCCCAAAATGAAGCCCTCGACCAAAAAATGGAACACGCCCGCGTCTGGGCCGAAGCCAACCCGCACGAATTCGGCGCCGCCCGTTCCATTGAAACCGTGCATGGCGCCGTCGGCTGGCGCACCGGCCAGCCCGCCTTGAAAACCCTGCCGGGCTGGACCTTTGACCGCGTTTTGCAAACCCTCAAAACCGCGGGCGCCCCCGGCTACATTCGCGTCAAGGAAGAAGTCCACAAACAAAACCTCCTCTCCGACCGCGACGTCCTCGGCGCGGAAAAACTGCGGGAATTGGGCCTGCGGGTCGTCCAGGAGGAGACCTTCTTCGTGGAGCCAAAGCTGACCGAAGTTCCCGAACCCGCCTAACCATCGGGTTTTGCTTCGTCCCGCAGCGCCGCCAAGATTTTCCGATGGGCGCCGGTGAACGCCAGACGCTCCAACTGCGCCGGCGTCCGCCACACGCCCGGCCCGGGGCCTTTTCCCGGACGCCCCGGCCATTGCGCCCGCCAGGCCTCCAGCAAAATTCGATGCCGCGTGATGGAATGCCGCGCGCGCCAAAACGGCTGGGTCCCCGTCAGCACAAACGGCGCGGCGGCCGCCGCCGGCGGATGATTTTCATCCGGCGCGATTTCCACGTTGGGAAACTCCCAGAGATGGGCGTTGACCCCGCCCGGCGGCCGCTGCCGGGCCAGGAAGCGCCCATCTTTTTTGACAATAAACGCGGCGAACCGCCGCCGGGAGGTCTTCCCCGACGGCTTGAGCATGGGAAACTCCCCCTGGCGGCTCTCCCGCCGGGCGAAACAAATTCGTTGCAGCGGGCAGGCCGCGCAACGCGGTTGTTTGGGTGTGCAGAGGAGCGCCCCCAGCTCCATCAAGGCCTCATTCAACCGCCCGCAGTTCCGGCCGGCTGCTCCCCGGCCACCGGCAATGGCCACCAGTTCCTCCGCCAACTGCCACAGCCGCTGGTTGGCCTGCTTTTCCCGGGGATCTCCCGCCACGCCATACAGACGGCTCAACACCCGCATCACATTCCCGTCCAATGCCGCCGTCGGCTGGTTAAAGGCGATGCTGCAAACCGCCCCCGCCGTATAGCGCCCGACTCCCGGCAGAGCCAGGGCCTCGGCATAATTCTTTGGGAACTCGCCGCCATGCTTTTCCACCATGACGCGCGCCGCCGCATGCGCGTTGCGCACCCGCGCATAATAACCCAGGCCTTCCCACAACTTATGCGCCTGGGCCGGACTGGCGCGGGCGAAGGCGCGCACATCCGGCAGAGCTTGCATCCACCGTTGCCAATAAGCGGCGGCGGTATTGGCCCGCGTTTGCTGGAGCATGATTTCCGAAATCCAGACGGCGTAAGGATCGCGCGTCCGCCGCCACGGCAAATCCCGCGCGTTTTCCCCAAACCACTCCAGGAGCCGCCGCACCGCCTCCCGATTAAGTTTGCTTGTTTTCAGCGTTCCCTTTTCAGTTCAGGCCTGATAATGAACAGCGAACACGCATCCCGCAAGGCGGGACTGACAACGGCGCAAATCCCGTGAACCCCATCACCAACTACACCTGCAAGCTGACCGACTCCCAGGCCGGCGCCCTCCAACATTACCTGCGCGAGCATGGCTACACTTTCCGCGATGTCCCCTACGCCCGCTTCGCCGCCGACCGGGAAAAAACCAATGTCGTCTTTTACCAGAGCGGCAAACTGGTCGTCCAGGGCAAGGGCACGCAGGATTTTGTCGAATTTGTTCTCGAGCCGCAGATCTTGCGGGAAGTCACGCTCGGCTACGAAACCATTTTGCATCCCGAGTTGCTCGCCCCCCGCATTGGCGTGGACGAAAGCGGCAAGGGCGATTTTTTCGGCCCGCTCTGCGTCGCCGGGGTCTATATCAATGAACCGGTCGTCACGGCCTGGAAAGGCGCCGGCATCCGCGATTCCAAGAAAATCTCCGGCGACCGCCGCATTGCCGAGCTGGCCAAACTGATTCGCGACACCCCCGGCTGCGTTCACACCGTCGTGCCCATTGGCGACGAAGCCTACAACCGGCTTTACTCCAATATGGGCAGCGTCAACCGCTTGCTGGCCTGGGGCCACGCCCGGGTCATCGAGAACCTGATGGGCCAGTCCCACCGGATGAAGCCCCTGCCCGTGCGGGCCATCAGCGACCAATTCGCCCACGACAAAGAGACCGTGGCCGGCGCGCTCATGAGCCTGGGCCGCGGCATTGAATTGGTCCAGCGCCACAAAGCCGAGGAAGACCTGGCCGTCGCCGCCGCCAGCATATTGGCCCGCAACGAATTTGTCACCCGGCTGGCTGCCTTGGGCAAACGTTTCGACTTCATCTTTCCGAAAGGCGGGTCCGCCGCCGTGGACGCCGCCGCCCGGGAATTCGTCGGCAAATATGGGGCCGGCAAACTGGGCGAAGTCGCCAAGACCCATTTCCGCACCGCCCTGCGCGCCCAGGGCCTGCCCGAGCCGCCAAAGAAAGAGTGGCGCCGTTCCAGCCCCAAACGCCCGGCTGCGTGAGTTCCAATCCCAGCCGCGCGGGCGATGGAGACAACGGCCCCATGATGGCGCCCTTCCTCTTCGCCAACTCCTCGCTGTTTTCGGTGGAACACCAAGCGAGGCTGGGGAGGTTGCCGTTGGTCTTGTCAATCGCAACGCGATTGGAGCGTCCAGCCCAGGGTTGCGCGCTTCGCGCTACCCTGGGTGAGAATTCAGAGGAATCACAACCCTGCAAGCAGAGATTTTTAAGCTGAAGATAATTGGACATTTGCCGGCGTGATTGGTTTTTGGCGTATTACGCCGGTATGTCTAATAAAATATGGCGCTATTGT
>JBEKIA010000106.1:0-13369 GCA_050011995.1 Verrucomicrobiota bacterium | reverse complement strand
GCGCCCCGCGCCGGCGTCCTCAAAAGAGATGGCGCCGGTGGGGCAGGCGGCCGCCGCGGGCCGGGCGTCCTTCCAGTTCGCCCAGTCAATTTCCGGACGGCCGCGCGCGCGGGGGGAGAGCAGGGGAGGGGCGTCCGGGTAGCTCGTGGTAACCACGCCCGTTTTCAAGCTTTGGCGGATGATGTCAAACATAATCAGCGGTCCGTCCCCGAATAGGAGAGGTTGAAACTCTTGTTGACTACCGGGAAATCCGGGATGATGTTGCCCAGGATGGCCTCCGTCAGCGCCGGCCAGTTTTGCAGCGACGGGTCCTTGATCTTGCAGCGGGCCAGCCGGTTGCCGGGGGCGGTGCGGATCCAGTGGAAAATCTCCCCGCGCCAGCCTTCCACATACCCCAGCGCCACGCGGCCGGGCGGCACTTCGCCCATGGGGGCCGCGATGGGGCCGGCCGGCAGCTTCGCCAACACCTGCCGCAAGATGCCCAGGGATTGGAAAATCTCCTCGCGGCGGACGATCATGCGGCGCCGCACATCGCCTTCGCTGAAAACCGGCACGGTGAATTGCGCCTGGTCGTAGAAGGCGTGCGGGAAGTCCCGGCGCAGGTCGTGATCGAAGCCGGAGGCCCGCCCGGCGATGCCCACGATGCCCAGGTTGGCGGCCACTTCGGGTTTGAGCACACCGGTGGTCTCAAAACGGTCGCGCGCGCCGGAATTGGTGCGGATCATCTCGACCAGTTCCATGCACTCTTTCTCGAACTGGTCCGCCAGCGCGGCCAGGGCGCCAAGCTGCCCGGCGTCGAAATCCAAACGCACCCCGCCCGGACAAGCCATGCCGCGCAGCAGGCGGTTGCCGGTCAAATCCTCGTTCAACCGCAGGACGCTCTCCTTCAGGCGCATGGCGTGCATGTTGGCGGTGACGAAAGCCACGTCGTTGCAGATCGCGCCCAGGTCGGCGACGTGGTTATAAAGGCGCTCCAACTCCAGGCAGAGCGTGCGCAGCGCCCGCGCGCGCGGCGGCGCGTCCACCCCGGCGGCGCGTTCCAGGGCGTGGCAGAAGGCCGTGGCATGGGCGAAACTGGAATCGCCGGAAATGCTCTCCGCCAACCGCGCGCCATGAGCAATGGGCAGCGTCTCGAACAATTTCTCAATCCCCTTGTGGACATAAAACATTCGCAATTGCAGATAGAGCACCGGTTCGCCCGCCACGCTGAACAAAAAATGGCCCGGCTCAATGATGCCTGCGTGGACGGGGCCGACCGGCACTTGGAAGACCCCTTCGCCTTCGACAGGGCGGAATTTATGGCGCGGGCCGGTGAAAGGCGGCAGCTTGGCGCGCGCGTCGAAGTCTTTGCGCAGCGGCCAAACCTCGGGCCAGTCGTCGTGCAGGACGCAGCGGCTTGGGTTGGGGTGGCCGATCAATTTGATGCCGAACAAATCCTGGATTTCCCGCTCCTGCCAATCCACGGCGTGGACGGCGTTGGTCAGGGAAGGAAGTTCCGGTTTGTCCGCCGGGATGGGAACGCGCACCAGGACGAAGCCGTGGGCGGAGTCCAGGGCGTAGAGATAGTACACAAAAAAAACATGTTCCGCGGCGCGGGCGTCTTCGGCGAAGAGTCCGGCGAGGCGGGCGTTGTGCTTTTTGTAAAGCGCGGAGCAAAGGGCGCCGGCCAGTTCCACTTTGGCATGGAGGTAAAGCTCGTTGGGCCGCGGCGCGCGCGCGTCCTCGATTTGCGCCCCGAACCGGTGCGTCAACTCGTCCAGCACAATTTGCAATCCGGGGAGCAGGTTCATGGAGGGTCTCCTAAAGGCGTTCACAATGCACCAGTCTCAGCGGTTCGTTTTCGCCCGCAAGACCTGAAAATCCTAGTGAAGTAGTCGAGTATTGGAGTGATGAAATTGTGGGCACTGTGATCGAAATAATATCTTGATTAGCCTTGATTAGCCTTGATTGGACAGGTTCCGTGATATGTCTAAATAATTCGTGCAACGGCACTTGGGATGATTTGCCGCAAAAAGGCTCAAGACGCGCACAAAGAGCCACTGTTGGATTGCCGAAATCATAAAGTATATTTGTTCAGTAGAGTTTCAAATCTTTGGAGTGTGCCGACGAGCCGACACCGCCGCTTTGCTCTCCGCGAAGCGTTCCCGATGCAAAAGCGGGACCGAGCCTCCCGCATTCCATAAAGACCTCCCTCATGCTTCGTAAAGATTAGGATTTAAGCGACATTTGTCAATGGCAAATTGCGATTTTTTGCAATGCGCCAGTCTTGGCCGGTAGGGCGAGACTCCGTCGAGCCGAAACTCGATTTGCTGGGGAAAGGTCGCGGCTCGACAGAGTCTGGCACTTGCCGCGCGTTTGCGCTCCGGGAGAACTTATGGGAATAAGGTCCCGCATAATCGCATATTTTTGCTTTCTTCCCGCATCGCGGGAGGTTCGGCCCGGCACCGGCAGCAATCAAGTGGAATCGCCTGGCTTGTAATCGCCTGGCCGGGGGCGTGGCGGCAGGCTTTGCCCCGCCGCAAGCGGCCGCTCGAATTCCGGCTGAGGCTCGATCCATTTAGGCAGGCGTTCCCTCCTTCGCTCTGGGAGCTTACGCCTTCGTTAAAACTTCCGCCTCCGCCGAGGCTATGGCGGACGGGACGGCGGACAAGACGGAGGGCGGGCAAGCCGAAGCTCGTCCTTGCAGAAGAATTCCTTGGTGCTCCTGCAAGAACAACTTCCAGACAAAGGGCGTGATTCGAATATTTTCAAAAAGAAGGCGCTGTCAGAAAGATGGGGTCAGAAAAATGGGAGTTCCCCGCTTCGGTCCAAATGGGAGCGGCGGGGTGTATTATCTTTCTGCCCCCATTTTTCTGACATCCTCCTCCTGAAAAATCGGGAATAGTTTTTGCGCGAAACCTCAGTCCAGCCCGGCCTGGTCCTTTTGGGCGCGCTTCTGTTCCAGGGCGGCAACGCTGTCAAACACGATTCTGGCGCAACGATTGCACGCGGTCTTGACCGTCTTCCAATCCTGCCATTTTGGGGCCAGATTCTTGTATTCGGCCAGCCGCGTTTCCTCCAAATGGCCGTAGCGCCCCCAAGCGCAACCAACTTACTTAAACCACGGATAACACGGATGGCACGGATGGTAGGGTCGTCTCACGGAGACGACCGGACGCCTCGGCGAGGCGTCCCTACCTGGAATCCGTGAAATCCGTGTTATCCGTGGTAAAATCCTTGTGAAAATGAAGATTTGTTCAAGGGGTTCCCCGGATGATGGCCGCGGCCTGCGCCAGCAATTGGAACAGGGAGACGGGCAGGTGGATGGTGAAGAGCAGGAGCGCCGCCAGCGGCAGGCTCATCGCCAGGAGACTGGCGGCGGAGACAGCTTCGCGCGGAGCGCCGGCAGGCGCGGGGCCGAGCAACATGCCGGAGAGTTTGTTGAGCACGCCGCAGAAAACGACGGTGAGCGAGGCCAGGATGACGACGCTGACCCAGGCTTGTTGCGAGGCGAAACCGCCGGCGATCACTGTCAACTCGCTGAGGAAGAGGCCAAAGGGCGGCAAACCGCACACGGCCACCGCAGCCAGGCCGAGCAGGAGCGCCGTCGCCGGCATGGAGCGCAGCAGCCCGGAGCCGATGCGCCGGAAATCCAGGGTGTGATATTGCTGATGGATGTTGCCCGCCGCAAAGAACAGGACGGGCTTGGTCAGCGCGTGGCAGCCCATGTGCAGCAACGCGCCGAAGACGGTGAGCGGCGCGTTCATGCCCACCGCCGCGCAAATCAGGCCGACATGCTCCAGGCTGGAGTAAGCCAGCATCCGCTTGAGGTTTTTTTGCATCAGAATAAACGGCCCGGCCAGGAGCATGGAGAACAGCCCGAAGGCGAGCAGCAGAACGCTGCTCAGGTCGGAGCCGAGGCAGGCGGAGGTGAGAATGTGGAAGCGCAGGAGCGCGTAGATGGCGATTTTCAGCGACACGCCGGAGAGCATGGCGCTGGTGGGCGAGGGCGCTTCGCTATGGGCGTCGGGCAGCCAGGTGTGCATCGGGGCCAGACCGGCCTTGGTGCCGTAGCCCACCAGGGCGAAAATGAAGGCCAGCGTCATCAAGTGGTGATCCATGCGCGGCGCCATAGCCAGCAGGGAAGACCAGTTGAGGCTGGCCATCTCGCGGCCCGGCTGGACGATGGCCGCCGCGTAAGTGAGGATGGTGCCGAACAAAGCCAGCACCAGGCCCAGGCCGCCGAGCATGACGTATTTCCAGGCCGCTTCCAGCGATGTCTGGCGGTTGTAGAGCGCCACCAGCAGGACGGAGGAAAGCGCGGTCGCCTCCACCGCAATCCACATCACACCCAAGTTGTTGGCCAGCACCACCAGGAGCATGCCGGTGGCGAACAAGGGCGTCAGCACATAAAACTCACGCCAGCGCCGCTCGCTCAACACGGCCCTGGCCAGGTCGCGGCGAAAGTAACGCACACCGTAAAGCGAGGCGGCCAGGGAGACGGAGGAGATCAGCAGCACCATCCACGCGCTCAAGGCGTCGGCGCGCAGGAATTCGCCCCACTCGGTGACCGCCCTGCCCGGCGCGGCCAGCACCGCGCGGAAAAGTTTCAGGCCGAGGATCGTCCCGCCGGCGAAACCCGCCAGGTTGAGCATCTCCACCAACTGGCGCGGTCGCGCGAACAGGCAGAGCAGCCCAACCGCCAGCGGCAGGCAGAGGATGAAAGTCAGCAGCATGGGTTCACCATTTGAGTTGATTGAGTTTGCTTACATCCATGGAGGCGAAGCTTTCCCGAATGCGATAGACCAGGATGCCCAGCACCATCACCGCGATGATGACGTCGAAGAAGATGCCGATCTCGACCACCAGCGGCATGCCGTAAGTGGTGAGCGCAATGGCCGCGAGCATGACGCCGTTTTCCATGGTCAGCAGCGCCAGCACCTGGGTGATGGCTTTGCGCCGGTTGAGCATGAGGAAAAACCCGGTGAGCAGGAGGGCGATGGCCACCGCCAGCGTATTGCTGCCCAGCCGTTCGAGCGAAGTGATGGGGCGGGCGACGACATAAGCCAGGACGGTCAGCGCGCCGCACAGGAGCATGGAGCCGGGCATGTTGACGAACGGGCGGACTTCCTGTTCGATCTTAATCTGGCGCACCAGCCGTTCCAAGAGCCACGGCAGAAAAAAAACTTTGCCGAGGATGGTGAGCAGCGCGACGACATAGACATGCCAGGCGCCGTAGGCATAGCCCACCACTGCGGCGATGCCGGCCAGCAGAAGCGATTGCAGGGCAAACAGCCGGATGTTGGTCACGAGCATGGACTGCACCGCCAGCAGAAGTTGGAGCACCAGCATGAAGGAGGCCAGCAGCGTGATCAGGTGCGAGGCGGATTCGGCGTAGGGCGGGTTCATGGTTATTTAAACAAAAAAGTGGAGACCAGGGCCAGCATGGCCAGGACGAAGGCGGCGCTCAACAGGTCCGGCACCCGGAACAGGCGCAGCTTGGCGTTGCAAGTTTCGACCAGCACCACCGCGCCGGCCAGCGCCAGAAGTTTGGCCGCCAGATAGAGCGCGCCCAGGGCAAAGGCCGCCGGGGTCGTCTCCGGCGCCAATCCGATGGGAAAGAAGACGTTGGCCAGCAGCGTCATCAGAACGAGTTGCTTGATGGACGCGCCCCACTCGATGAGCGCCAGGTAGCGGCCGGAGTACTCCAGCAACATCGCTTCGTGAATCATGGTCAGTTCCAAATGGGTGGCCGGGTTGTCCACGGGAATCCGTCCCGTTTCCGCCAGCAAGACGAGGAACATCGCGGTGAACGCCAGCGCGTGCGACGGATCCAGGAACTTCCAGCCAGGCCCCTGGCTGGCCAGGACGATCTGGCTCAGGCTGGTCGAGCCGGCGGCTATGGCCAGCGTGAAGATGGCCAGCATCATGGCCGGTTCGGCCATGGCCGCAATGGTCATTTCGCGGCTGCTGCCCATCCCTCCGAATGGGCTGGCGGGGTCCAGTCCCCCCAAAGCCAGGAAGAAGCGGCCCAGCGCCAAAAGCCCCACCAGCGCCAGCGCTCCGCCGAACAGGCCCAGCGGGGCCTGCCCCGTGACCATCGGCGCCAGCAGCCCGGCGGAAAGCGCCGTCACGAACATGACGTAAGGGGTCGCCGCGAAAATCCACGAGGCGTGCTCGGAGATGACCATGTCTTTGCGCCAGAATTTCATCAGATCAAAGAAAGGCTGCCAGACTCGCGGGCCGCGCCGGTTCTGCAGCTTGGCTTTCCAGTTGCGGATCAGGCCGCTGAGGAGCGGGGCCAGCAGGAGCAGCAGCGCGGTTTGCGCGAGGATGGCTGGGAGGGACAGGTTCATAAGGCGAACAACAGTAACAACAGCAGCGTCACGAATATGTAGAGCAAGTAGGCGTGAATGCTGCCCGCCTGCAGCGCGCGAACCCGCCGCGAGACGCGCAAAATCAAAATGCGCAACGGCCGGTAGAACTGTTCCACAAACACCTCCTCGATGTGGCTTTCGAACCGGATGTTGGTGGCAAAATAAGGCGAAAAGTCGTATTCGCGCTGCACGTCGCGCCGCGGACGGAAGAGCGCCTTGAAGATCATCCTCACCGGCTTGGAAAAACCTGTGGCCGTGTACTCCATCTGCGGCGTCAGCCCGGGCTGGCCGCACGCCCAGGCCGGCCCCCGCCGCGTCCGCGCCTTCCGCGCGAACATCAGCCAGAGGACCAGCGGAATGGGCAGAAGACAAACCGCCGTCAGCACCAGGCCGGGCGTGGAGATGGTGCCGGGATGTGCGGACAGCGACGCCAGCGCCAGACCGTTGGCCAGGCTGAGTTGCCGGCTGATTTGTTCTCCGAGGAGTTGTTGGGTCAGCGGATCGAGCAGACGGACGAAGGCGGTCGGAAAAAGCCCGAGCAGCACGCAGGCCGCGGTCAGCACGGCCATGCCCAGGCGCATGGCCGGCGCGGCCTCCACCGCGCCGGCGGCGTGTTCGCTGCGGGGCTGGGCCAGGAAGGTGATGCCGAAGGCCTTGACAAAACAGGCCGCCGCCAGGGCGCCGGTCAAGGCCAGCATGGCCCCGCTCAAAGGAAACACCAGCCGCCACATGCTTTCCGTCACCCCAAAGCCTTGCAGCAAGGACTGATAGGTGAGCCATTCGCTGACAAATCCATTGAGGGGCGGCAGCGCGGAAATGGCGATTGCGCCGATCAGAAAATAAAATGCCGTCTCCGGCATCCGTTTGGCCAGCCCGCCCATTTCCTCCATGTTCCGCGTGCGCGTGGCGTGAACCACCGCCCCCGCGCCGAGGAACAACAGCCCTTTGAACGAGGCGTGGTTGATAGTGTGATACATCCCGGCGATCAGACTCAGCGCGGCCAGAAGCGGGTGTCCGGTGCAAAGAAAAATCAGCGACGCGCCCAAGCCCATCAGAATGATGCCGATGTTCTCGATGCTGTGATAAGCCAGCAGCCGTTTGAGGTCGTGTTCCATCAGCGCGTAAAGAACCCCCAGAACCGCCGAAATCGTGCCGGCGGCCAGAATTGTCACGCCCCACCACAGCGGCGGCGGACCTAGAAAGACAAAACAAACGCGCGTCAGCCCGTAGATGCCGGCCTTGATGAGCACCCCGGACATGAGCGCCGAGACGTTGCTGGGCGCGACCGGATGAGCCGCCGGCAGCCAGACATGCAGGGGGATGACGCCCGCCTTGATGCCAAAACCGAGCAGGAAAAGAATGAAGGCGGCGTTGCGATGGCCGGGGGACATCGCCGCGCCGATGTTATGCAGGCTGCCGAAGCTGTAATCGCCCGAGGCCTGAAAAAGCAACAGAAAGCCCAGAAGGACGCACCCGGCGTCAATGTGCGACATGATGAAAAAGAGCACCCCCGCCCGGCGCGTCTCCGGCTTTTCATGCTCAAAACTGACCAGGCAGAAGGCGGTCAGCGCCATCAGTTCCCAGGCGAGGAGGAATACCCAGAGGTTGTCCGCCACGAACAGCAACGCCGTGGCCAGCAGCATCGCGTTGTAAAAAGCGCCCAGCGCGCCGACATTCTTGCGCCCGAAGAAACCCCTGGCATAGCCGAGGGAATAAATCGAGACCGCCACCCCCAGGAGCGAGACGATCACCAGGAAAAACGCGCCCAGCGCGTCGAGCCGCACGGTCAACTTGAGGCTGGGAATGAGCGGGGTGATGCCAGGGATCAGCGGCGGCAGCAGGTCCAACGGCCCATCGGGATTGGCGGGCGCGCCGGCCAGAAGCAACAGCCCCGCCAGCAGCCCGCTCAAGGCGGAGAGCGCCGCCACCCCGAAGGAGAAGGCCGCCGCCAGTTTTTCGCGGCGCAGGAACAACAGCCCCCCCAACGCTCCGAGGGCGTACCCGCAGAGCGAGACAATAAGCAGCGGGGTGGGGGAAAGGATCATTGGTGGGTCTCACCACCGCTGATGCACTGCCGGACGCGCGAACCGGTCGTAAATGGCGGCGATGGCGGCCATCGTTTTTTTGGACAAAGGCGGCAGGCTGGCGGCGGCGATGTTCTCTTCCGCCTGGCTGGCCCGTTTTGCGCCCGGGATGGCGCACGTCACTTCCGGGAACATCAAAATCCACCGCAGCGCCATCTGGCCCAGGGTCGCCCCGGCCGGGGCCAACGGCCGCAAGGCTTCCACCGCCGCCAGGCCCGTTTCGTAATCCAGCCCGGAAAATGTTTCCCCCATGTCAAACGCCTCGCCATGACGGTTGAAGGCGCGGTGGTCATCCGGCGCGAACGTGCTGGCGCGGGTCAGTTTGCCGGTGAGCATGCCGGAGGAAAGCGGCAGCCGCGCCAGAATCCCCACCCGCCGCCGCCGTGCCTGGGCAAAAAACAACTCGCTCGGACGCCGGCGGAAAATGTTGAAGATAAGCTGCACGGACTGCACGCCGGGGAATTCAATCGCCTTGAGCGCCTCCTCCACCTTTTCCACGCTCACCCCATAGTGGCGGATTTTGCCGGCCTTCACGAAATCATCCAGAATGCCGAACACCTCCGGCATGTAGAGAACCTGGGCGGGCGGGCAATGCAATTGCAGCAAGTCAATGGTGTCGGTGGCCAGATTCCGCAGGCTGCGCTCGAGGAAGGCCGTCAGGTTCTCCCGGTTATAGCCGCCCGGCTCCTGCCGTTCGAGGCGGCGTCCGGCTTTGGTGGCGATATAGAACGGTTCGCGGCGCTCCTTGCGGAGCTGGGCCAGGAGCCGTTCGCTGCGGCCGTCTCCATAGACATCCGCCGTGTCAAAAAAATTCACCCCCAGGTCCAGGCAGCGATGCAAAGCCGCCAAAGAATCCTTGTCATCCACCTGTCCCCAGGCGCTGCCGATGGCCCACGCTCCGAAGCTGATGGCCGAGACTTTCCACCCCGTCCGTCCCAATTCGCGATATTCCATAATGATTTGAATGAATGATTAAATCTATTGGCGGAAGTGTACGCTTCGCCTTGCCCCGCGCAAGAATCTTCATTCAAACACCGGAAGCTGCGTTTCATTTTCTTCGCGTGCGCTTTTTCGCTGGACGGGCGGGCGGCTTGACGGAGCTGGTCGCGGCCAGGGCGTCGCGGAGGAGGGAAATTGTCAGTTTGTCCTTCTGTCGGTTGGCGGCGAGTTTGCTGGCGAGAACCCGTTCGAGCAGAAGCACTTTGCGTCGGAGAAAGGTATTGTGCCGGCCACGGATTAAACTCCTTTGCAAGCGTTCCAACGGCGGCATCTCCAATAGAATGAGCGTGTGACGAACATTGTCCGGGTCGGCTTCCGGATGCTCCGCCAAAACCGACTGCACACGTCGTCCCAGCCGCCTCGCTTTGGCCGCGGCGCTTGATGGCCGCCGCCGGTTAATGGTTGAAGCCATGGTTCAATGATAGGGTTTGTTCCATGGTTTGTCACGGCGTTTTCCGAACAGGGAGTGAAAAAAGAAGCTTCCCTCCGGCGGCTTTTGGAGTATTATATTCATATGAGCATTGATCAGATTGCTTCCGAGGCATTGCGGCTTCCGGCCAGGGATCGGGCTTTTTTAGCCGGCTCTCTTTGGGAGAGCCTGGAAGACCCATTCGCTGCCCCAGCCCAGATGGAGGATGCCCAGGCGGTGGCCCTGGCATTGGAGCGAGATCGGCAAATTGAACAAGGCCAGGTCCAAGCCGTTACGCACGAGGAATTGATGGCAAGGCTGCGATGACCGTCGAATATCACCCTGCCGTCGAAGGCGAACTCAAGGCTATTCGCGATTATTACGAGGCGCGGGTCCCGGGCCTGGGACGAGAATTCATTGACGAGTTTGAGCGACTGGTTTTGCGGATCGCCGCCGCCCCCGAACGGTGGATGGTGCTCTCCGGTGATCTTCGTCGAGCCATGCTGGCGCGGTTTCCTTATGTGATATATTTCCGCCAGACTCATGCCAATCGGCTTCGGGTCACGGTTGTAAAACATCAGCGGCGGCATCCCGATCTTGGACGTGAGCGCCGATAGGCGATCACGCCGCTTCTTTTTCCATCGTCACGTCGCCGCCGATGATTCGCTCCAGGCGGCCGTGCTGGGTGCGCACCAGCAACGCCCCTTCCGCGTCCAGCGATTCGGCCCGGCCGCGGATCACGCGGTCGCCGATGCGGATGGACACTTCCCGCCCCAGGGTGCCGCAACGCTGCTGCCATTCCGCCGCCACCAACTCGAATTGGCCCCGCCGTATCCGCTCGTAATCGCCGTCCAGTTCGCGCAAGATGGCCACGGCCAGCTCGGCGCGGTCCAGCGCCTGGCCGGACTCGATTTTCAAGGACGTGGCGGTTTTGCGCAGGTCCTGTGGCAATTCAGCCGCGTCCCAATTCACATCCACGCCGATGCCCAGCACCACTTCCTTGACGTGATCCAATTCCGCCGTCAGCTCGGTCAGAATGCCCGCCACTTTTTTGCCGCGAATCAGGATGTCGTTGGGCCATTTGATTTCCGGGACAAGGCCGGTTTGCAGCGCGATGGCCCGGGCCAGGGCGGTGGCGGCGGCGACGGTCAGTTGCGTGGCCGATTGCGGCGGCAGATCGGGCCGCAACAAAATGGAAAACCAAAGCCCTTTGCGCGCCGGCGAAATCCACGGACGCCCCAGCCGGCCCCGGCCGCGGCTTTGCGATTCGGCAAACACCACCGCGCCCTCGCGGATGCCGTCGCGGGCCAGGCGGGCGATAAGGTCGTTGGTGGAGGTCGTGCGCTCGAAAACCCGGATGTCGCGCCCGACGATGCGGGTGGTTCCCAGGCGCGAATAGAGGTCGTCGGCATGGAGCAAGTCCGGCGCGCTCACCAGCCGGTAGCCCAGGTGCGGGCTGGCTTCAATGTCGTATCCCAGCCCGCGCAAATCTTCGATGCGCGCCCAGATGGCGGCGCGGCTGATGCCCAGTTTGCGGGAAAGGTCTGTCCCGGACACCGAGGCGCCGGGCGGCTCGCGCAAGGCGCATAGAATGTGGGCGTCAACAGTCATCGGGCGTCATGAGTAACCGTCTGGTTTTGGGCGGGCCGGGAAAGGTGGGGCGGGCACTCCGTTGCCCGCCGCGGCGCGCACGGAGTGCGCGCCCTACCACCCAAGACTGAGGCATTGCCTTCATGAGTCTGCGGCAAAATCCAGCGCGATGTCCACGGCGCGGGCCGAATGGGTCAGCGCCCCCACCGAAATGAAGTCCACCCCGGTTTCGGCAATGGCCCGCGCGGTGGACAAATTCACCCCGCCGCTCGCCTCCGTTTTGGCGCGGCCGTTCACCAGCCGAACCGCCGCGCGCAGCCGTTCCAGCGGCATGTTGTCCAGTAAAATCACATCCGCCCCGGCCCGCAGCGCCTGCTCCACCTGCTCCTCCGTCTCCGCCTCCACTTCCACCGTCAGTTGCGGATACCGGGCGCGGGCGCGGCGGACCGCCGCCTCGATGGCGCTGGGCGGCTCCCGGCGCAAAGCCGCCAGATGATTGTCCTTGATCAAAATGCGGTCGAAGAGGCCGAAGCGGTGGTTCATGCCGCCGCCGCAAGCCACCGCGTATTTTTCCAGCAAACGCCACCCCGGCGTGGTCTTGCGCGTGTCCAGAATGCGCGCGCGCGTGGTGGAAACCGCCTCCACATATTGCGCCGTCAGCGTCGCCACGCCGGAGAGCCGCTGCGCGAAATTCAGCGCCACCCGTTCGGCGGAAAGGACGGGGCGCGCCGGGGCGTCCAGAATTTTCAAGAGCGCGAATCCCGCCGGCACGCGCTCGCCGTCCGAGGCCGCGCGCTGGATGTTGGCTTGCGGGCACAATTCCAAAAATGCGGCTTCGGCCAGTTCCAAACCGGCCAGCACCATCGGCTCGCGCGCCACCATCAAGGCGGTGACGGTGGTTTCTTCCGGCACGACCGCCAGCGTGGTGGCATCTCCGGAACCAATGTCCTCCGCCAGCGCCGCCCGCACCGCCCGCCGGATTTCATCGCTTGACAACATCCCCGTATTTTAGACTTCAATCGCCCCTGTTGAAACCATAAACTCGCTCATGCCTTTGCCGGTCATTTCAGTCGCCCAGATGCGCGAATGGGAGAACGCCACCTGGGCCGCGGGCCGTTCCCCGGCCGCTGTCATTAAAAACGTCGGACGCTCCCTCGCCCGGCGCGCGCTCGATCTCACCTTCCCCGGCGACACCATTCTCATTTTGGCCGGACGCGGCCACAACGGCGATGACGCCCGCGCCGCCCGCGCGTTCCTGGCCGGCCGCAGCCGCTTTGACGGCGTTTACCGCGCCGCCCATCCGCGTCTTTCCCGGCGCAAAGTCGTGCTAGTGGAGGCGCTGGATCCCCGCGCCGCGGCCCGGGAGTATTCGCGGAGCATTGGGCCGTCGCCGGGGCGCGCCCGTCCCGCGCTGGTGGTGGACGGCTTGTTTGGCATCGGATTGAACCGTCCCCTGGACGGCCCCTGGAAAACTCTAATTGACATCGTGAATGAATCCGGCCTGCCGGTGCTGTCCGTGGATGTGCCGTCCGGCCTCAACGCGGACAGCGGTCAGGTGGAAGGGGCGGCCATTCGGGCCGAGGTCACCTTGACGGTGGGCGCGCCCAAGCGCGGCCTGCTGCTGGCGTCCGAATGGGTGGGCCGCCTGGAAGTGGCGCCGGACATCGGGTTGATCCCCTGTCCTCTGGCGGGCGAACTGAACTGGACGTTGCCGGAAGATTTCGCCGCCTGGCCGCCGCGCCGGCCGGTGGAAAGCCACAAAGGAAGCTTTGGCCATGCCGCCCTTATTGCCGGCAGCCTGGGTTATCATGGAGCGGCGGTGCTGGCGGCGCGAGGCGCGTTGCGGGCGCAGCCGGGATTGGTGACCGTGGAGCCGCAGGAATCGGTCTATATCCCCGTGGCGGCGCAACTCCAGGCGGCGATGGCGCGTC
>JBEKIA010000105.1:0-13383 GCA_050011995.1 Verrucomicrobiota bacterium | reverse complement strand
GCCTTGAAGAGGAAACGCTCCGAAACGAACCATTCACCCCAAGCCCGAAAAAAATCATGAATTAAAACACCGCGCTCGCTTGACAAAACCCATAGCAGGGCGAGACTCTGTCGAGCCGTGACCTTTCTCCACGAAATCGAGTTTCGGCTCGACAGAGTCTCGCCCTACCGCCTAAAAATGACGCGGGTACATTATCTCCGGGCCAGCACCGCCGCCAGATGGCGCAATTCCTCCTCCAGATTGGCGCCGTCGGCCAGGGTCCGCGAAATTTCCTCCCGATACACTTGGCGGAACCGCTTCCGCAGCCGATGCGCCGCGACGCGCGCCGCGCCTTCGTTCAAGCCGAGGCGCGAGGCCACCGCCGGATAATCCATCGCCCCGTGCGCCGCCATGAGGCAATCCTTGAGCGCGTCAAAATCATCCGGTTTGCCCGCCGCCGCGAACTCGGCGCGCAACCGCTCCACCGTCAAGTCGAGCAGCGTCAGCGCCCATTGCTGATCGAACATTTCGTCCGGGGCCAGCGATTGGCTGTCGGCCGCGTACCGGCTTTCGGCAAAGGCCGTGTCGAATTGCAGATGCGCCTGGCCGCCGCCGCGGCGTTGGGCGGAGGCCCGCCGCCATTCCTTGCTCATGAAGTTTTTCAGCGCGGAGATGAGGAAGGTCCGCAGTTTGCCCTTTTCGCGGTCGGCGGAATCGAGCCAGTGTTTGGCGAGCAGGCGGCGGAAAAATTCCTGGGTGAGGTCCTGCGCATCGTGGGGCGGCTGGCCGCAACGCCGGACGTAAGCGTAAAGCGGACGCCAGTAGGCGCGGCAGATGGCTTCCAGGGCCGCCGCCGATTCGGGCGAAGGCGGCTGCGTCGCCGCCAGCACCACCGACCAGCGGGTGTTGGGAAAGACCGCCGGGGCGTCACTGGAAGGAACCGGGCTGTTCATGGGGACATCCCAAATGTTTCCAGGATTGACTCGCGCAGGACGCGGACCATTTTTTGCGCCTGAACGCGGGTCGTGCAATAAGGGGGCATGAGGACGATGACGTTGCCGACGGGGCGGGTGAGCACGCCGCGCCGGGCCATGGCGGCGCAAACGCGGATGCCGGCCTGTTCGCGCAACGGAAACGGTTCGCGGGTCTTCCAGTTTTTCACCAACTCCACTCCCGCCACCAGTCCCACCTGCCGGATGTCCCCGACGCGCCGGAGCGGCCATAGAGTTTGCAATTCCTCCCGCATGGTTTTTGCCAGCGATTGACGGGCGGCGAGGCTGGCGCGCGATTCCAAAATTTCCAGGCTGGCCAGCGCCGCCGCCGCGCCCAGTTGATTGCCGGTGAAGCTGTGGCCGTGGAAAAAGGTTTTGAACTCGTCGTATCTGCCCAGAAAGGCCGCGAAAACCTCGCGCGTGGCCAGGGTGGCGGCCATGGGCAGGTAGCCGCCGGTCAGCCCCTTGGCCAGGGCCGCGAAATCGGGATGCACGTTTTCCTGGTGACAGGCCAGCAGGCTTGGGGCGCTGACGGTGGCGCGGCCGAACGCCGTCATCACTTCGTCGGCAATCAACAGGGCGCCGTGGCCGCGGGCGATTTCCGCCGCCCGGCCCAGCCAGCCGGCAGGCTGCGGGATCATGCCGGCCGCGCCTTGCACGAGCGGCTCGAAAACAAACGCGGCGTACGGGTCGCCCTTCTTTTTCCGCGCGCCGAATTTCTGCTCCACTTGCGAAATACACTCCCAATGGCATTGGCGGTATTCCCGGGCGTCGGCCCGCTCCGGCTTGGCGCGGTTGAAGGGGCAGCGATAGCAGTAGGGCGACATGACCCGGCCGGTCTTGAAAAGCAAGCCGGCGTAACTGCGGTGAAACAAATCAATGTGGCCCAGGCTGGCCGCCCCGACGGTGTCGCCGTGATAGGCGGAGTCCAGGCACAGAAACTCCGGGCGGCGGCTGCGCCCGGCGCGGCGCGCGAATTGGAAGGCCAGTTTCAGCGCCACTTCCATGGCGGTCGCGCCGTCGTCGGAAAAGAACACGCGGGCCAACCGGGGCGGCGCGGGGCGCGGCGGGACGGAAGGCGCGCGGGACCGGGCGGCGGATTGGATGAGCTTCTGGGCGAGCCGGGAGGCCGGCTCGCTGGCCAGGCCGAGGGCGGAGGAGTGGGCGATTTTTTGGAGCTGGCGGCCCAGGGCGGCGTTGATTTTGGGATGGGCGTGGCCGTGGAGGTTGGTCCAGATGGAGGAGTTGGCGTCCAGATACCGGCGGCCGGCGGCGTCGCGGAGCACGGCGCCGCGCCCGTCAACAATAACAATCGGCGCGCGCCGGAGCCAGTCCCGCATTTGCGTGAAGGGATGCCAGACGTAGCGGCGGTCCAGTTGGGCGGGGGCGGTTTGGGCGGGTGTCAACAAGACAAGGCGGAGGGTAGCACCGAGTCCAGCGCGGCCAGCATTTGCGCGACCTCGGCCGGGGTGTGGGCGGCGCTGAGGGTCAGGCGCAGGCGGGCCTGGCCCCGCGCCACCGTGGGAAAACGGATGGCCGGAACAAAAATGCCCTGTTCCCGCAGCCGGCGCGAGATGTCCATCGCCCTGGCTTCGTCGCCAATCATGACCGGGATGATGGCGGCGGCTTTGTTGCGCCGTTCCGCCAGGGGCGTTCCCTTCCGGGCCAGCGCGCGGTGGGCGGACACCGCCGCCACGTTGGCCCAAAGCCGGCGGCACCGCTCTTCGCCGGCCTCGCTCTGCGCCAAACGCACTCCGGCCGCCGCCGCCGCCGCCGCCGCCGGCACGGGCGCGGTGGAGAAAACGAAACTGCGCGCGCGGTTGATCAGGCAGTCAATCAGCGCGCGCGAGCCGCAAATGTAGCCGCCGGAGGCTCCCAGCGCCTTCCCCAGCGTGCCCATTTGAATTTCCACCTTCTGGGCGATGCCGGTTTCCTCGGCCAGGCCGCGCCGCCGCCTGCCGAAAATTCCGGTGGCATGGGCCTCATCCACCATCAGCCACGCCCCGTATTTTTCCTTCAGCTCGAACAATTCCCGCAAGGGCGCCTGGTCGCCGTCCATCGAAAAAACGCTTTCCGTCACGATGAGTGTGCGCGGCGTCAGGCCGGTTTCCGCCGCGGAGGCGTGGCGCTGGCCGGCCCAGCGCAGAATGCGCTCCACGCTGTCGAGATCGTTGTGGGCGAAGACGCGCAATTTGGCGCGCGACAGCCGCGCCGCGTCCACGATGCAGGCATGCACCAGCTTGTCCACGAGGATGACGTCGTTGCTGTCCAGCAGCGCGCAGATCGTGCCGAGGGCGGCGGCATAACCGGAGGAGAAGGAGAGGGCGGCGGCGGTCCCTTTGAAGTCGGCGAGAGATTCGTCCAGTTCGTGATGCGGGGCGAGGGAGCCGCAAATCAGCCGCGAGGCGCCGGAGCCGGCCCCGTATTTTTCCACGGCGGCGGCCGCGGCGGCTTTGAGCGCCGGGTCGTTGGCCAGGCCCAGGTAATCGTTGGAGGAAAAGTTGAGGAGGGTTTGGCCGTTGATTTGGATGCGGGCGGACTGGGCCGAGTCCACGCGGCGCAATTCGCGATACAAACCCTGCTCGCGCAAATCGGCCAGGCGCGCGGCCAGGTCATCATCGAACGTTTTCATCGGCTACAGCAATGACACAAAAAGGAGAATTTTGCCAGTGTGTAATGCGTCCGCCCCGAATGGCAGGGCGGGCGCGCGCCATCGCCTTGGCGGCGGCGCATGCCCGCCGCGGCGCGCACGGAGCGCGCGCCCTGCCAGCGGGACCGATGTATTGCGGTTTGCATAGTGGAAGAACTGTAATAAACTCATGTTGCAATCAATGGCCATCGGCGTCCAAACGGCATGGAAAATGAGCGGCTGGGTTCCCAATGGTCAACAGATGTTTGCCAGTCGTTGCTGTTCAACGGTTGCGCCCGTAGCTCAGTTGGATAGAGCAACTGCCTTCTAAGCAGTGGGTCGTGGGTTCGATTCCCGCCGGGCGCGCCATCGGTGGCGGAGGGCCGGTGGCGGAGGGCGCGCGGCAGCCGAAAAACAGGCCGCCGCCGGCAAACCGCTTTTGAATGGAAAACAGGCCGCCGCCTTGTATAACCAAGGCAACCGAATGGTCACTTGGCATTGAATCATGCTCACGCTCGAATTCCTGGCCCAATTGGCGCAAACCCGCCGCGACGCCCTCGCCGCCCGGGTGCGGGAGTTTTCCATTGACGGGGAAGTGTTCCGGTTTAATTCCGAACCCGCCCTCATGGGGGTGATCAATCTTTCGCCCGATTCCTGGTACCGCGAGAGTGTTTGCCTGACGGTGGACAAGGCGGTCGAGCGGGGCAAAATCCTCCGGGCGCAAGGGGCGCGCCTCGTGGATGTGGGGGCGGAATCCACGCTGGGCCATGCGGCGCGCCTGGATGGCGCGGCACAGAAAAGGAAGCTGCTGCCGGTGATCCGGGGGCTGGCGGCGGAGAAGATTCTCGTCTCGGTGGAAACGTACCAATGCGCCGTGGCCCGCGCCTGCCTGGAGGCGGGGGCCCGGGTGCTCAATTTCACCGGAACAGAAAAGGCGGGGGAAGTGTTCCGCATCGCCGCGCGCCATTCCGCCGCCGTCATTCTTTGCTATGTGCAGGGACGCCATGCGCGCGCGGTGGGGGATTTCGTCTCCAGCCCTGACCCGGCCGCCGCCATGAGCGCCTATTTTTCGCGCCTGGCGGATTTGGCCGCGAAGAACGGCGTGGAAAGAATTCTGATTGACCCGGGTCTTGGATTCTATTACCGGAACTTGCAGGACGGCGCGGCGCGGGTCCGGCGTCAGATGTCGGTTTTTTTGAACACGTTTCGTTTGCGGGCGCTGGGATTTCCGGTTTGCCACGCGCTGCCCCACGCCTTCGAATACTTTGGCGGGGAGGTGCGCGGCGCGGAAGCGTTCTTCGCCGTGCTGGCGGCGCTGGGCAAGACCGATCTTTTCCGGACCCACGAAGTCCCGCGCGTCAAGGCGGTGCTGGACACCTTGAAAGTATTCCAGCCGGACACCGAGGCTCATGCTCTCTGACACAGAAAAACGCCCTCTTCCCCGGAGGGGGCCGTCCATTGCTCCCGCGCCTCCAGTTGGTGGAGCCGGAGCAGGGCGCGCATCCGGTCCGGCGTGTAGCGATAGGAAAAAAAGAGGCGGATTTTATCCCCGGCCCCGTATGCAAAGGCCTCGCCATAAACCGTCAGCGAGCGGCGGCGTGTCAAGCAGAAATCAACGGCCACCCTCTTGTGGCCGGCCGCGGAATCCTCCACCGCAAATCGCGCGCTTCCGTCTCCCGGCGCGAATCCCAGGTCGAACAGAAACGCCGTCAGCCAGTCGCGGGTGAGCGGGTTGTCGTAGCCGGGCAGGATGCGCCGCAGGCCGGCGGCGTAATCGGGGCCGGGCGCGAGATTGGCGCTCAAGAGCAGCCAATCGCCGCCGCGCGCCAGGCCGGCCAGGCGCGGCAAAATCAGTTCCGGCTCAAAATTGGGAATCATGCCGAAAAAGGTGATCAAGCGCGCGGGGCCGCCGCCGCCGGGCCGGCCGAAAATCTCAGGCAGATCATCGGCCAATGCCAAATCGCAAATCACCGGGTCGCACGGCAGTTCTCCGACGGCCTCGCGCGCCGCCTGGCGGGCGGTCAGCGCCAGTGCCAGGCTCACATCGCACGGCCGGTAGGAAACCTCCTTTCCCTGCCCGGCCAGCAGGCGCAGCAGGCGGGCGTCTTTCTGGCCGCCGCCGCAGCCCAATCCGATGACCTGGACCTGCGCCGCCGGGACCCGCCCGGCCGCGGCGGCGAAGGAAGTTTCGTACATCGCCAGACAAGCGGGATCGGTGCGCGAGGGCGAATGCGCCTCGTGCAAGGCGAGCCACTTTTGCGCCTGTTTGTAGGTGTCGTAGTGGAATTTATGGTTGATTTGGCGCGTGCGCAGGGAATGGAGCAGCTCGCGCCGGACATTCTCCGGGAATTGGCTGGAATGGATCGTGACGCTGGCCAGGGCCATAAGCTTCAAGGAATGAACAAGATTTGCGCCCCGCGCCGGCGCTGGACGCCTCCCTGCCGGAGGCCGGCTTCGACTATGCCTTCGTGTCTCACGCTTACAATTCAACAATAGTTTCTAATTTTTGTCAAGCCCCATTTGAAAAAAGAATTGAGAAAGCCGGCAACCTTCGCCCAACACCCGTTGGCCCGCATATTTGCCACCCGGCGCCCCTTTGGCTGGGTGGCACAGGCGGCCCGCCTGTCCCGGTCGGCGACTCGCCGGCCGGAACCGGGAGCGACGGACAATAGCTGTGACGCAGCGCTTTTGCCAAGATCCGCATTCGGCCTTCCGCCGGGCCGGCGGCCCGGCGGGAGGGGTCCCGATGGAATCGGGATTCCACCCAGGAACTGCGAAATAGGCGCGGGCTGGGCGCGCCGCGGGAGCGTTTCCCCCAATCCTCACAGCCCTGTCGGATGATCCAGAAAAATCCACGGAACGCGGAATTTCTTCGACAGCTCCGCCGCCAAAGCTCTGACGCCAAAAGTCTCCGTGGCGTAGTGGCCTCCGTAAAAAACATTCAGCCCGAGCTCCTCCGCCAGCGCGCAGGTCCAATGCGGCCCCTCCCCGGTGATGAAGGTGTCCACCCCTTCCGCCGCCGCCAGCTTCAATTGGCCGCCCGCCCCGCCGGTCACCACGCCGATGCGCCGGCACCGCGCCGGCCCGCCCGGCAAAACAATCGGGGCGCGGCCCAGCGTCCGCCCGAGCATCCGCGCCAGAGCTTGGCGCTCCAGGCTGGCGCGCGTCTGCCAGCCGATGGCCCGCCCTTTTTCGACGAAAAACGGCCGGAGATTTTTGAAACCGAGCGCCGCGCACAGCAACGCGTTGTTGCCCAATTGCGGATGCGCGTCCAGCGGCAGATGAGAACTGTAAACGGCCACATTCTCCCCGAGGAGCAGTTGCAGCAGCGCGCGCCGCGGCCCGGTCCACGGAATCACCGGCCCCCAGAACAAGCCGTGGTGAACGATGAGCAAATCGGCGCGCGCGGCGGCCGCCATTTTCACCGTGGCCAGCGAGCCGTCCACCGCCGCGGCGATTTTTGTCACCGCGCCGGAATTTTCCACCTGCAATCCGTTGGCGGCGCCCTCGTAGTCGTTAAACATTGCGGGCCGCAGCCGCTTTTGGCAATGTCGGACCATGGCGGACAAAGAAGCTTTGGACATGAGGGAATGAAAACAGAAGCGCTGGAAAATTTCAAACGCGCGAGAGGAATATTTTTGCAACGCAGGATTGAAATTTGCGGGCCGCTTCTTATATTGCGCAACAGTTTGCAATGACAACGAGCCAATCCGCCGCCCCGCCTCCTCCCTGGGACATCCAGGCCGCCCGCGCCCTTTACAACATCCAGCGCTGGGGCGCCCGCTATTTTGACATCAACGAGGCCGGCCACGTCGTGGCCATGCCGCTGCGCGAAGCCGGCACGGTGGTGGACATCACCGACGTGATCGAGGAGGCCAAAGGGCGGGGCCTGCAATTTCCGGTGCTGATTCGTTTTCAGGACATTCTCCGCCACCGGGTCGAGGCCATCAACCAGGCCTTCGCTGCCTCCATTGCCGAATTCAATTATCAGAACGTCTATCGCGGCGTCTTTCCCATCAAGGTCAACCAACTGCGCGAAGTGGTGGAGGAAATACTGGACGCGGGCAAGCCGTACCACTTTGGGCTGGAAGTGGGGAGCAAGCCGGAATTGTTCGCCGGCCTGGCCCTGCAAAACCAGGCCGGCAGCCTGATTGTTTGCAACGGCTACAAGGACACCCAGTTCATCCGCATGGCGCTGATGGGCGTCAAGCTGGGCAAGACCGTCATCCTGGTGGTGGAAAAGCTGGAGGAACTCAAGCAGATCATCGCCGTTTCCCGCCAGGCCGGCGTCGAGCCGCTGCTGGGCATCCGCATCCGCCTCACCAGCAAGGGCGCCGGCAAATGGGCCGAAAGCGGCGGCGACAACGCCAAATTCGGCTTGAGCACCGCGGAACTGCTCATGGCCACCGATCTGTTGCGCGCCGAAAAAATGGAGCATTGCTTCAAGCTCCTCCATTTCCACATCGGCTCGCAGGTTCCCGACATCCTCACCATTAAGAAAGCCGTCCAGGAAGCCGCCCGCTTTTACGCCAAACTTTTCAAAATGGGGTTCGCCATCCAATCGCTGGATGTCGGCGGCGGCCTGGGCGTGGATTACGACGGCAGCCGCTCCGCCTCCGACAGCTCGACCAATTATTCCCTGCGCGAATACACCAACGACATGGTCTTTTACCTCGCCGAGGTTTGCAACCAGGAGAAAGTCCCGCACCCGCAGATCGTCAGCGAAAGCGGCCGGGCCATCGTGGCCCATCACAGCGTCCTGATCGTCGAGATTTTCGGCGCCATTGAAAAAATCCGCGCCGGCTCCCGCGCGCCCGAGGCGGAGAGCAAGCACGCCCTCGTCCGCGATTTGCTGGACATTCGCAAGAACCTCTCCCAACTGCACAAACTGGAGGCCTACCACGACGCCCTGGATCGCCGCGAGGAATCGCAACTCATGTTCGCGCTGGGCCTGCTGGATTTGCCCGACAAGGCCACCATCGAGTCGCTCTACTGGGAAATCAGCCGGGAGGTCGTGCAAAGTTTCCAGGGCCGGCAGCATGTGCCCGAGGAAATCCGCAAGCTGGAGGAAAGTCTGGGCGACCAGTTCCTCTGCAACTTTTCCGTCTTCCAATCCCTCCTGGACCACTGGGCTTTGGGCCAGCTTTTCCCCATCATGCCCGTCAGCCGCCTCAATGAAGCGCCCAACCGCGAAGGCACCCTGGTGGACATCACCTGCGATTCCGACGGCCAGGTCAACAAGTTTATCGATATCGCCGATGTGCGCGACACCCTCCGCTTGCATGCCCTCCGCTGCAACGGCAACGGGCCGGAGCCGTATTATCTGGGCTTTTTTTTGATGGGGGCCTACCAGGACATCATGGGCGATTTGCACAATCTCTTTGGGCGCGTCAACGAGGTCCATGTCTTTCTTGATCCCGACGAGCCGTCCGGCTATTACGTGGAGGAAATCATCGAAGGCTCCACCATCGTGCAGACCCTCACCTCCGTGCAATACGACGAGCACGAATTGAAGCGCCAGATGAAGATGCAGGTGGACGAGGCCATCAAGTCCGACCGCCTCAAGCCCTCCGAAGCCATGCGGCTGCTGGACGATTTCGAGCGCGGCCTCAAGGATTACACTTACCTTACCAGTTGAAATGACTGCCAGCGTCACTGCGAGGATGCGCGTCCATGTTTGTCCGGGTCCGTCCCATAAGTCCCGCCATTCCCATTCGTCCTGTCCTTCCTTGACTCCCTGCCATGCCTGAAGCCGCGAAAGCCGAACTGCTTCGCGCGCTGGGCCGCCTGGTGCGCGGCCTCTCCGCCCTCTTCTGGGGGCTGGCCTTGACCGGGTTGGTCTGCCTGGAAATGGTCTATCTGGAAACCGCCCAAATGCTCTCGCGGCAGACTTTCCGCCTGTCCGCCTTTCTTCCCGCCTTCTTGATCAGTCCCCTCCTCTGGCACGGCCTGAACCAACTGCGCGCCTTTCAGGCCCAGGAACGGATTTGGCAGCGCGCCCTGAGCCGGGCGGAGATTCTCGCGGTGCTCGATGCCGGCCTGGCCCCGTTTCTGTATTGGTGGCACAAATTCCCCTCCGTTCCTCTTTACGCCGTCTGTGTGGGGCTGCTCTTTCTCTCCGGCTTGTTCCTCCTGGTCCAGATCAATTGCGTGCTGCAAAGGCTCTGCGCCATGCTGCCCGATGAAACCTTGCGCGCCGAAACCAAACTGTTCACCGCCTTCAACCTCTCCCTCCTCGCCGCCTTGCTGGCCGGCCTGTTGCTTTATTTCCTCTTGACCCGACTTCCCGCCCTGCCCGCCTGGCTCGCCCTTTGGATGGACGCCGCCGGCGCCGCGGGAATCTGGCTGGCCCTGTTCCTTATTCTGATGCCCCTGGCCATGACCATGGCCCTCCTCTGGAAAATCAAGGAAGTCATTTTTTCCAGCCTGACCACCCCCGGCCCTTAGCTTTTCCATGTCGCTCCGGTAAGATTGTGTGACCGCTTTTGGCCCGGCGGCTAGGCTCTGCTACAACAAAACGTAGTGGAGTCAGTAATGAAATCGAACCGGTCATTCTTGTTGGATATTGAAGAGGCGCGCCGTCGGTTGGAGGTTTGGCGAAAATCGCGCCCGCGCGGCAAGCGCATACCCACTCGGCTGTGGGCTTTGGCGGCGGCGTTGGCCTGCACTCATGGAGTCAGCCCCGTGTCGCAGAGTTTGGGCCTGGATTACAACGGGCTCAAACGCCGAGCGGAGGCAACCAGGAACCCGCGACGGTCTCGGCTTAAGCCCCCGCCTGGATTCGTCGAACTGCCTCTCATTGGGCAGCCTGGCCAGGGTCCGATCTGCACGGTGGAACTGGCGCGGGGTGAGGGAGCCAGGATGACGATTCGCTGGGAGGGAAAGGAAGGATTGGACCTGGTCGGCTTGGCCGAAGCGTTCTGGAGGTCTGGACCATGATCCAGATCACTCCGCAGATGCGGATTTGGTTGGCGGTCGAGCCGGTGGATTTTCGTAAAGGAATAGACGGCTTGGCGCAAGTGTGCCGGCAACACCTCAAAATCGACCCAACGGCGGGTGCTTTGGTGGTCTTTTCGAGTCGGCGGCGCAAAGCGTTGAAGTGCCTCGTATTTGACGGGCAAGGTTTTTGGCTCTGTCAAAAACGCCTTTCCACCGGGCGCTTTGCCTGGTGGCCGACCGATGCGAAACCACCGACCTTCGGGCTGGACGCCCATCAACTCCAGTCGCTGCTGTGGAATGCCAGGCCCGCCAGCGCCCAGACCGTGCCGCTGTGGCGGCCTATTACGCCTGCGGGTTAGCGCATGTTGGCTCAATTGGGGGTGCTTTCGCTCGCAAATTTCAGTGGTGAAAGGAATTGCCGCGTGAATTTGCATGATGCAATATACGAGCGGTTAGTTGAATAATTATTAGGGATCGAAAATCAGATGAGCCAACCGTTTAACAATCCTGTTGTCGGCGTGGCAATTGTGGTGCTGGGGGGTATCCTGCTATTCGTTCCCAGCATTATCGCTCGTCTCCGTCGGATTCGAGCCTTTCCATCCATCTCGGCTATAAATGCCCTGATACTTTTGTTGCTTGTTTGCACGCTGGCTTCGCATTGGTTTTTCTTGGGCAGCGTTGCGTTATGGATTGCGACCACAGCTTGGTCAATAACAGGGAGGCGACGTGATCCCTAACCAATAATAGGGAACTGTGCGGCGGTGACGGGCGTGAACTCTGACAGAGTTAAGGGTGGAGGCTTGGGCCACAAAGAGGTTCAACAAAGTGCTTGCGTTCCAAAATCGACCGCCTATGCTGGCGGTCGTGCAAACGGAGTTTCGTTATCGCGGGCGCAATATCAGTGGCGCCGAAATTGAATCGGTCCGGCAGTTGATCGCCGATCATCCCGGGTTGAGCCGGCGGCGGCTTTCCGCCAAGCTCTGCCAGTCCTGGAACTGGGTGCAAGCCAACGGTCAACTGCGCGACATGGTGGCCCGTGGTCTGATGCTGCAGTTGCACCGGGCCGGGTTGATTGTCCTGCCGGCCAAGCGAAAGTCTGTGCCCAACAACGCGGCGCGGCACCGGGCTCCGCTGCTGGAGCCGTCCTTGGAGGTCGCGCCGTTGGAATGTAATTTGGCCGAGTTGGGACCGTTGGAGATCCGGCAAGTGCGCCGCACGCCGGAGGAAGCCCTCTTTGGCCGGTTGCTCCAAACCCATCACTATCTGGGGTATCGCCGGCCCGTCGGGGAGCATGTCAAGTATTTGGTTTATGGCCGGGGTCAGCCGATTGCCTGCTTGGCGTGGTCGTCGGCGCCTCGACACCTGGGTCCACGGGACCGTTTCATCGGCTGGTCTGTCCCGCAGCGCCGGGCCAACATTCACCTGCTGGCTTACAACACGCGCTTTTTAATCCTGCCCAGGGTAAAAGTCCGGCACCTGGCCAGCCATTTGTTGGGCCGGGTGGCGCGTCGTATCTCGGACGATTGGCAGCATCTCTACCAGCATCCGATTTATTTGCTGGAGACTTTCATCGAGCCGGCCCGCTTTCGCGGCATTTGCTATCGTGCGGCCAACTGGCTTTGCCTGGGCTTGACCACCGGTCGGGGCAAGGATGATCTGACCCATCAACCCAACCGCTCGCTCAAGGAACTTTGGGTCCAACCCCTGGGGCGGGACTTTCGCCAACGGCTTTGCCGGGAAGGCCATGAATAAAAGTGCCGCCCCACAGATTATTAGCCTGAGCGCGGCGGATTTGGAAAAACTCTTGGGCGAACTGCGCGGGGCACTGTCCCCGGCGACCTATCAACTGGTGGAATCGTTGCTGCGGACCTTGCAATGGGTCATGGCGGCGCTGGAACAGAAGACGGCCAGTCTGGCCCGTCTCCGGCGGATGATTTTCGGAGAGACGACCGAGAAGGCTTGCAAGATCCTTCCCGCGACCATTGCGGCGATCCTCTCCGGGCCAACCAAGCCCAAGGCCAAAGGCCACGGGCGCAACGGAGCCAAGGATTACCCGGCGGCCCAGCGGGTGCAGGTGCCTCATCCTCAGCACAAAGCCGGAGACCTCTGTCCCAAGTGCCTCAAGGCCAAACTCTACCGGTTCTTGACCCCGGCCCGGCTGGTCCGCATTGTGGCCCAGCCCATCTTCCAGGCCACCGTCTTTGAATTGGAACGGCTGCGGTGCGCTCTGTGCGGGGCCCTGTTCACCGCGCCCGCTCCCCCGGAGGCTGGGCTGGGCAAATACGATCCGAGCGTCGGCACTATGCTGGCTCTGATGCGCTACGGGGCCGGTTTGCCGATGTATCGGACCGGCAAATGGCAAAATCATTTCGGGGTTCCTTTGCCGGCTTCAACCCAATGGGAACTGATTGAGTCCGTCTCGGAAACACCCCAGGTCATCTACGAGGTCCTGATCGGCCTCGCCGCGCAGGGCCAGCTTCTGCACAATGATGACACCCACATGCGCGTCCAAAGTGTGCGCAAGGAAATTGCAGCCGCTGGCAGCGAACAGGAACGCACCGGCATCTTCACCACCAGCATCATCTCCAAAACGGGCCAACGCCAAATCGCTCTATTTTTCACCGGCCAGAAGCATGCCGGGGAGAATCTCAACCAATTGCTCCAGCGCCGGGCAGCCGGGCTGGACCAACCCATGCAGATGTGCGACGCGCTCTCGCGCAATGAACCCAAGGAGTTCCACACGCTGCTGTGTCACTGCCTGCTGCACGGTCGGCGCCAGTTTGTGGACGTGGTCGAGAACTTCCCGGAGGAATGCCGCAAGGTCATTGAAAGCCTGCGCGAGGT
>JBEKIA010000104.1:0-13404 GCA_050011995.1 Verrucomicrobiota bacterium | reverse complement strand
ACGACGCGCGCGACGCCGCCCGGCGCGGCGACATCGTCGCGGTTTGCGACGTGGACGACACGCATGCGTCACAGGCGTTGCGAACTTACTCGCGCGCGACCAAATACAACGATTTCCGCAAGGTGATGGAGAGGTCCGACGTCAATATCGTCGTGCAGTCGGCGCCGGATCATTGGCACACGCTGATCAACGTGGCGGCGGCCAGGGCCAGGAAGGACATTTATTCGGAAAAGCCGCTGACGCTGACGATTGAGGAAGGGCAGCGCGTCATCAAAGCGGTGCGGGACAACAAGGTGGTGCTTCAGACCGGAACGCAACAGCGGAGCGACCGCAATTTTCATCTGGCCTGCGAATTGGTGCGCAACGAGCGCATCGGCAAACTGAAAACGATCAACGTGTGGGTGCCGGCCGGATTGCGGGCGGGGCCGTTCCGCACCGGACAACAGGTGCCCGCGGGCTTGAATTGGGACTTCTGGCGCGGCCAGACGACGGCGGACGATTATCAGAAGGAGCGCTGCCACGGCACGTTCCGCTGGTGGTGGCAATACGCGGGCGGCCCGGTCACGGACTGGGGCGCGCATCACAACGACATCGCGCGATGGGCCATCGGCCAGGACGGCCCGATCGCCATCGAAGCGAAGGTGATCACGCCGCCCATCCCCGGCGGCTACACCACGCCCAGCGAATATGAAGCCACCCTGACCTGGGCCAATGGGATTACGCAAATTGTCAAGACGACCCTGGACGATACCTGGACGGGCGGCGTCATTAACAGAGATGGCCAGCGGAATGGCCTCCGATTCGAGGGGACGGACGGCTGGATCTGGGTCAATCGAGGCGGGATCAAATCCAGCAATGAGGACCTTCTGACCACGCCGTTGCCGGCCAATGCGGTGAAGCTGGAAACCTCCAGCAATCACATGGGGAACTTCTTCGAGTGCGTTGCCTCCAGGAAGGACCCCATTTCCGCGGTGGAGACGGGCCATCAATCGGCGGTGGTCGGACACCTCATCGTCATCGCGCTCCGCACCGGCCATAAGTTTCAATGGGACCCGGTCAAGGAAATCTTCATCGGCGACAATGCGGCGGAAGGCAACGCGATGGCGGCCCGCGAAATGCGCAAGCCGTACGATGGGAGCTTCCTGGGCTGATGGCGGGCGCAACCCATGCCGCGACAGAGGGGTTTTGACGCATGCGCCCGGCGGGACGCCGGGCGCGGCCGGCGGGGACGCGCGCGCTCCTGAAGAATTGCCAGGGACGCCGGGATTTCCTGTGGGCGACACCAGGGAAGATGTATCACTAAACCTAATGGCTAGTATTATTTCTGCCTAATTCGTGAAGAAACTCACAAAGTCGCTTGCCGGGAAATGGAAGTTGCGTAAAGTGTTGGAGGTTGTCGCCTGATTTAGAAACGCAGAAATGTCAGACATCTTTCCAAAGTGGACGAACCGGTTGCCGCGAAACATCATCATCGCGGCGCTGCTGGCCAGTTCCGGGGTGCTGGCCGGCGTCACCTATTATTTCACGCCCAAATACACGCGGGTGGGTTATGAACCGATCCAGCCGGTGGCCTTTCCGCACAGCGTGCATGTGGATCAATTGGGGCTGGATTGCCGGTATTGCCACAATACGGTGGAAAAATCGTGGTATTCCAACATCCCCGCCACTTCGACCTGCATGAACTGCCATGTGCAGGTGTTGAAGGACGATGCGCGGCTGGCGCTCGTCCGGGAAAGCGCGGCGACCGGCGAGCCGATTCCCTGGGTGCAAATCCACAAGATGCCCGATTATGTCTATTTCAACCACTCGGTGCATGTCAACCGGGGCATCAGTTGCGTGGAATGCCACGGGCCGGTCAACCAGATGGACGAGGTGTATCACGCCAAACCGCTGAGCATGGCGTTTTGCCTGGATTGCCATCGCGACCCGGCGCGGCGCGTGCGCCCGCTGGACAAGATCACGGATTTGAAGTGGAAAGCGCCCTCGCCGGACCAGCAACTGGCGATGGGCGCCAAATATGTGCATGACTGGCATGTGCAATCGCTGGAAGACTGCTCGACTTGTCACCGATGAAAAATCGCCCCACCCAAATCATCCACGGCTCGACGGAGTCTCGCCCTGCCACTGGTCCCCGATGAAAATTCCCCTCCCACCAGAACCAGCCGGGCCGGCGTATTGGCGCAGTTTGGACGAACTGGCGGACACGCCGGCGTTCCGCCAATGGGTGCAGAACGAGTTTCCGTCCGGGGCCGGCGAGTTTTTTGATCCGGTGACGCGGCGGCATTTCGTCAAAATCATGTCGGCGTCGTTCCTCCTGGCGGGCCTGGGCGCGACGGGCTGCCGGAGGCCGGCGGAGAACATCTATCCGTTCGCCAAAATGCCGGAGAATTATATTCATGGCGCGCCGCAATTTTTTGCCACGGCCATGCCGTCGCGCCGCGGAGCGGTCCCGCTGGTGGTCAAATCCAGCGACGGACGGCCGACCAAAGTGGAGGGCAACCCCGATCACCCGGACAGCAACGGGGGCGCGGACGCTTTTGCGCAGGCGTCGGTGTTGAGTCTGTATGATCCGGACCGGGCGAAGAACTATGCCCGCAACGGAAGCATCACCACCAAGGCGGCGGCCTTGGACGCCCTGGCGGATTTGGCCGGGAAATTTGGGAACGGCGACGGGGTGGCGTTCCTGATGGAGCAAAGCAGTTCGCCTTCCCGCGCGCGGTTGCAGCAAATGGTCCGCCAGAAATATCCCAACGCGCGCTGGTTTGTTTATGAGCCGGTGGACCTGGATGCGGCGCGGTACGCGGCGTCGGTGGCTTACGGGAAATCGGTGGCGCCTTATTACAACCTGGACAAGGCGGAGAAGATTCTGGCGCTGGACTGCGATTTTATCGGCAGCGAGGAAAACGCGGCGGTCAACATCCGGCGTTTTGCCCAGGGCCGCCGCATGGCGGGCAGGGACGGCGCGATGAGCCGGCTCTACGCGGTGGAAAGCCTTTTCACCTTGACAGGGATGAACGCGGACCATCGGTTGCGCGTCCCGCCCAGCCTGATGGTGGCGGTGGTGGCGCGGATGGCGCTCAACATCCTGCCCTCCGGCGAATGGGACGCGAAGTTGAAGGAATTGTCGGCCCTGGCGCAGCCTTATGATGATTGGATCGTGCCTTGCGCGAAGGATTTGACGGCGGTCGGCGGGAAAAGCCTGGTGATGCCCGGTTACCGCTTGCCGCCGGCGGCGCAAACGCTGGTTTTGGCGATGAATGAGAAGCTTGGGGCGGTGGCGGAACACACGGTCGAATTTCATGAAGTTCCCAAAGCCGGCGAGGAGGATATTAGCTTGCTGATGGAGGCGATGGGTGCCGTCAAGGTACAGACTCTGGTAATCTTGGGCGGAAATCCGGCTTACAATGCCCCGGCGGAATTGAACTGGTCGCAGGCGAATCCAGGGAACGCGAAGGGCGCCAAAACCATCGTGCGGCTCGGATATCACGAAGATGAAACCTCGTGCGCCCCGAATCCTTCTTCGCAGATGACAACGCAATGGGATTTGCCGATGGCGCATTTTCTCGAATCGTGGGGCGACGCGCGCACGGCCAACGGCTCGCTGGTCCCGATACAGCCCTTGATCGAGCCGCTCTTCGACGGGCTGACGGAACTGGAAGTGCTGGCGATTCTGGCGCGCGCGGAAACGGCCAAGCCTTACGAAATCGTGCGCGAGACTTTTCGGCTCCTCGGCGGGCCGGGCGAGAATGATTGGCGGAAGTTCTTGCGCGACGGTTTCCTGGCGGGCAGCGCGGCGGAACCGGCGAGGGTTGAATTCAACGGGAAGCTGTTCGGGCCGGTGCTGGAATTGTTGCAAGCGCCCAAGGGCGCGCCCGGCCCTGGCAATCTGGACGTGGTTTTCCATCGCGATTACAAGATGGACGACGGACGGCATAACAATAACGGCTGGTTGCAGGAGTTGCCCGACCCGATCACCAAGCTGACATGGGACAACGCGATTCTGATGAGTCCCAGGACGGCCCAGGAACTGGGAGTTGCGCCGGCGACAAAGCTGGACCAGGCGCAGAGATTTTTTGATCAGGTGGTGGAAATTCAGTTGGGCGGGCGGACGGTGCGCGGGGCGGTCTGGGTCCAGCCCGGCATGGCGGATTATACGGTGGGGCTGGCGCTGGGATACGGGCGGGAGAGGACGGGACGGATCGGGCGCGATTGCGGCTACAATGCCTACAAGCTGCGAACGAAGGACGCGATGCACTACGCGTCGAACGCAAAAGTGGCGCATACCGCTTTGACTTACCAATTGTCCACCACGCAGAGCCATTGGAGCATGGAAGGCCGCGCGCCAGTGCGCGAAGCCAATCTGGAGGATTTTCGCAAGCAGCCGGATTTCGCCCGGAAAATGGACCTGGAAAAGCCGCCGACGGTGGCGCCGATGTATCCCAACCCCTTCGACGCCGCCAAGTCCAATGGGCTGCATCAATGGGGCATGGCGATAGATTTGAACAAGTGCGTGGGCTGTTCGGCCTGCATGGTGGCCTGCCAGAGCGAGAACAACATCCCGATTGTGGGCAAGGAAATGGTGGGCAAGAGCCGCGAGATGCACTGGATTCGGATTGACCGTTATTACTCCGGCGTCGGGCCGAACCCGCAGGACGATCCGCAGGCGGTCGTTCAGCCGATGCTCTGCCAGCATTGCGAAGCCGCGCCCTGCGAGAATGTTTGCCCCGTCAATGCCACCTCGCATGACGACGAAGGGCTGAACGTGATGGTGTATAACCGCTGCGTCGGCACGCGGTATTGCTCCAACAACTGCCCTTACAAGGTCCGGCGTTTCAATTTCTTTGACTACAACCGCCGCCCGCTGGACAAACTGTACCAAAGCCCCCTCGATCCGAGAGACCGGAAGGACGGAAAATGGGAATTGCTCCGGTGGTGGAACAATCCCGACAAGGGCAATCTGCCGGAAGACCAATGGCAACTGATTCGCATGGTGAAGAACCCGGACGTGACGGTGCGGATGCGCGGCGTGATGGAGAAATGCAGCTTCTGCCTGCAACGGATCGAGCAGGCCAAGATCGCCGCCAAGGTCAAGGCGCGCGATTCGAACCACATCATGCTGTTGGAGAGAGAAGGAACGATCCCCAGGACAGCGTGCCAGCAGGCGTGTCCGGCGGAGGCGATTGCCTTTGGCGACATTTCCGACCCGGCCAGCACCGTGAGCCGATGGAAGGAGAATCCGCGCAATTATACCGTGCTGGATGTTCTGCACACCAAACCGCGCCTGACCTATCTGGCCAAAGTGCGCAATCCGAATCCCGAGATGCCCGATTATAAGAAGCACGCGGCGCCGTACAGCTACGACCAGTATTCCGAAACCATGGGCCGTCCGGCCCTGGAAGCAGGCGAACCGGCTGAGAAAGGAGCCAGGTAATGGCGGAAGCGGCCCAAATCCCCACGATGAGCCAGCCCGCGCCGCTGGTCGTGCATGCGCCGCCCGCCGAGTTGGAGCGCGAACCGCTCGTGGCCGGCGGGCACGGCATTGGCTGGCTGTCCGACACCATTGCCGGAGTGGCGGAAGGCTCGCCCAAGGCCTGGTGGAAGATATGTTTCGCCATCAGCGTGACGATGATGACGGTCTGCTTCCTGTGCATCGCGTACCTCATGTCCACGGGCGTGGGCGTGTGGGGGCTGGGCCATCCGGTGATGTGGGGATTTGCGATAGTCAATTTCGTGTGGTGGATCGGCATCGGGCACGCGGGGACGCTGATCTCGGCGATTTTGTTTTTGCTGCGGCAGAAATGGAGGACTTCGATCAACCGCGCGGCGGAAGCGATGACGATCTTTGCGGTGATGTGCGCGGGCATCTTTCCGCTCATTCATATCGGGCGGATCTGGTATGGCTACTGGCTGTTCCCCATCCCCAATTCCTACAGCATCTGGCCGCAATTCCGCTCGCCCTTGATGTGGGACGTGTTCGCGGTGTCCACCTATTTCACGGTGTCGGTGCTGTTCTGGTATATGGGATTGATCCCCGATCTGGCGGTCATGCGGGACCGGGCAAAGACGAATGTGCGGAAGTTCGGCTACGGGCTGTTCGCCCTGGGCTGGACGGGGTCCAACCGGCACTGGAGCAATTATGAAAAGGCCTACCTGATTTTGGCCGGGCTTTCCACGCCGCTGGTGCTCTCGGTCCATTCCATCGTGTCGCTGGATTTCTCGGTGTCGCAACTGCCCGGCTGGCACACCACCATTTTCCCGCCCTACTTTGTGGCGGGGGCGGTCTATTCCGGTTTTGGGATGGTGCTGACGCTGTTGGTGCCGCTGCGGCGGCTGCTGAAACTGGAGGAGATTATCACGGTGCGGCACATCGAGTTGATGTGCAAGGTGACGCTGCTGACCGGCTCGATTGTCGGCTACGCCTACGTGATGGAGTTCTTCATTGCCTGGTATGGGGGCAATCCTTATGAGAAATTCGTTTTTCTGCACAGCCGCCTGGCCGATCCGTTCATCATTGGGCCGCTCTACGGGATTAAGCCGGCGCCCTATTGGTGGGCCGAGTGGATGATGATCCTCTGCAACGTCCTGGTCCCCCAGCTCTTCTGGTTCAAGAAGGTTCGCACGAGCATGATCGTGGTTTTCATGCTGTCCATTTTGGTGAACGTCGGGATGTGGTTCGAGCGGTTTGTCATTGTGGTCGTTTCGTTGCACCGGGAATTCCTCCCGTCCAACTGGGGTTATTACAAGCCGACCTGGGTGGACATCCTGCAGTTTTTGGGGACGTTTGGCTTGTTCTTCACGTTCTTCCTCCTGTTTATCCGCTACGTGCCGTTGATCGCCATTGCGGAAGTCAAGGGCGTGACGCCGCAAGCCAACCCGCATCATCCGCTGGGCGGGGCGAAAATGGGAGGACACCACTCATGAACGGACGGCCTTACGCCATCATGGCGGAATTTGAAACCCCGGCGGCCATCCTGCGCGCGGCGGACAAGGTGCGCGGGGAAGGGTTCCGGAACTGGGACGTTTTCACCCCGTTCCCGGTTCACGGCATGGACCGGGCCATGGGCATCAGGAATTCCAAAGTGGGTTGGTTTTCCTTCATCGGCGGCGTGACCGGGTACGCGACGGGGATGTTGATGATTTGGTTTATGAACACGCTGGATTATCCCATCGTGATCGGCGGCAAGCCGATGTTCAGCCCCTTCGCGGCGTTTCCGCCGTCCTATGAACTGACGATCTTGTTTGGGTCCTTTGGGGCGCTGCTGGGGATGCTGTTCCTCAACCGGCTGCCGCGCCTGCATCATCCGCTGCTCAAGAACGGGCGGTTCAAGCTGGCCAGCCACGACCGCTTTTTCGTGGTGATCGAAACCAATGATCCCCAATACTCGGAAACGGCGACCCGCAAGCTGCTGGAGTCGCTGGGGAGCAGGCATGTTGAATTCGTCGAGGAATAATGCGCTATTTTTACCTTATTTTTTTCCTGACCTGCGTGACCGTGATCGGCCTGGCCGGTTTCCGCGGCAGCAAATCGCGGCAGCCGCCCATTGAGTTGTTCGCGGACATGGTGCGCCAAAACAAGGCGCGGCCCCAAACGCCCAGCGATTTCTTTGCCGACGAGCGCAGTTCGCGCGCGCGCCCGGAAGGCACGGTGGAGCGCAGCCAGCCTTATGAAATCAACGGCAAAACGGTGCTGGCCGGCGGCAAGCCGGTTTATCCCTACGAAGACACGCCGATCAACACCGGGCGGACCCCCGGGACGACCAATTTT
This sequence comes from Verrucomicrobiota bacterium, assembly GCA_050011995.1. Classification (GTDB taxonomy): domain Bacteria; phylum Verrucomicrobiota; class Verrucomicrobiia; order Limisphaerales; family Palsa-1400; genus JBEKOF01. The sequence continues at coordinate 5,639 of JBEKIA010000104.1, read as the reverse complement.
ATTGAGGCCAACCCGCTGGAAATCTCGCGGCAATTGCTGGACCGCGGCCAGGAGCGTTACCAGATTTTTTGCCTGCCTTGCCACGGCCCGGCGGGAGACGGCAAGGGGATCACCGGCAAATACGGGATGATCAGCATGGCCAATTTCCATGACGAACGGCTGGTCAAAATGGAAGACGGCGGGATTTTCAACGCCATGACCGCCGGGAAACCTCCGCTCATGCCCGCTTACGGGGCGCTCATCCCGGTGGTGGACCGCTGGGCGATTATCTATTATGTCCGCGCCTTGCAACGAAGCCAACTGGCCACGGTGGAGGACGTGCCGGAAACCAAACGGGGAGCATTAACGAAATGAAAAAGCGGAAAGGCTGAAGAGGTGAAAGCGGAAATAAGATTATGATTAAGATTAGGATTGAGATTAAGAAATGAGATTATGATTACCGATTCGCCACCTTCCTCTTCGATTGCGCCGCTGGATTTGTCGAAATGGCGCAACGCGCCCCTCCTCTTGATGGTCGCGGGCGGGATCGGGGCGGGGATTGGCGCCTGGGCCTGCGGGACCAGACAGTTCGCCTTTTCCTGGCTGGTGGCCTTCATGTTTTATCTGAGCCTTTGCCTGGGATCCTGGTTTCTGGTGATGGTGCATCATTTATTTGACGCAAGCTGGTCGGTGCCGACGCGGCGGTTCTGCGAACATCTGGCCTGTCTGGCGGGCTGGCCGATGCTGGTGTTGTTTCTCCCCATCGCCTTCCTGGCGCCGGAACTTTATGAGTGGATGGGCAGACTGGGGCATCCGGATCACGCCTTGCAGGCCAAGATCCCGCTGTTCACCATGCGGGGTTATTATATCGGGGCGGCGGTTTGCTTCGGAGTGTGGTGGCTCTTTCCCAACCGCTTGCGCCACTGGTCCCTGCAACAGGACAAAACGGGCGCGGCCCTTTGCACACACAGAATGCGGTTTTATTCCGCCTTGGGGATCATTCTCTTCGCGCTGACGCTGACGCTGGCGGCGATTATGTGGATGAAAGGGCTGATGTATGAGTGGGCTTCGACCATGTACGGGGTCTGGTATTTCGCGGGGAGCGTCTGGTTGGCGCTGGCCACGGTCTATGTCATTACAATGGTCTTGCAGCGGACGACGGCGTTGCGGGATTTGGTGCGGGAAAACACCTATTACATGATAGGTTCGCTGCTGTTTGCCTTCACGGTGTTCTGGGCCTACATCAGCTTTGCCCAATACTTTATCATCTGGAACGCCAACATGCCGGAAGAGACCTTTTGGTATGTGTTGCGCGAACAGGGAACGTGGTGGTTCACGGGGGCGATTATCATCATCTTCGGCCATTTTTTCATGCCGTTCCTGGCGCTGCTGCGGATTGACGTCAAACTCAAGCTGGCGGCCATGCTGCCGATCTGCGCGTGGGCCTGGCTGATGCACTGGGTGGACCTGGAGTTCCAAATCATGCCCAGCCTGCATGAGAACGGCGTGTTCACCTTCACCTTTCCTTTCCTTACAGGCAGCCTGCTGGTGGACGCGGCCTGCATGATGTTCCTCGGCGGATTTCTCGCCAAACTTTTTCTCCGGTCGCTCCACCGGCACCCGGTCTATCCCCTGAAGGACCCGCGCATGGCCGAAGCGGTGGAAATCTACGTCCCGCCCGCCGGCGCCCTGTCCATCGCCCCTGAAATCGCCAATGAACACTGAATCCAACTGCCGGAAATGCTGCAACGGCCTCAGCGTGCTGGGCGTGGCCGGATCCTTTTTAGTAATGGCCTGGCTGGTCTGGCTGATGCGCGGTTACACGCAGCCGCCCGCGCTGGCCCAGGTGCGCGCGGCGGAGCGCCTCAAGATCAAGGCCGAGTTCGACGCCGCCAACGCCCCGCTGCTCCAGGGCTATGATTGGGCGGACAAACAGAAAGGATTTGTGCGCATCCCGGTCGAACGGGCCAAGGAATTGATCTTGCAGGAATGGCAGAATCCCGCCGCGGGCCGCTCCAACCTGCTCGCGCGGGCGGCCAAGGAATTCGCGCCCGCCGCCCCGGCGGTCAACCCGTATGAATAGAGTCTTATCTTAATCTTAATCTTAATCCTAATTCAAACGATTCCCAATGCACGACAGAGATTAAGCTTAAGATTAAGAGCAGATACCCATGAGCGTCACTGAGGCAAAAGCGGCACCAGCGCCAACGGCGGCTTCCCCGCGGGTTTCCAGGACGGAACTCGAAGCTTCCGGGGCGGTCCCGCTCTTGCTCCTGTTCGCCGGCGCGGCGGTCTGGTTTCTGTTCGGCTCGCTCCTGGCGCTGCTCGACTCGCTCAAATTGCATAACCCCGGTTTCCTGGCTTCCTACCCGATGCTCACTTACGGGCGCGTTCACGCGGCGGCGGACACGGCGCTGCTCTACGGTTTTGGTGTTCCGGCTGCGCTGGGAGTCGGGCTGTGGCTGCTCTGCCGCCTGGGACGGACTGCATTGTCGGGGCCGGTCGTGGTCACGTTGGGGGCGCTGGGCTGGAACGCGGCGGTGGCGGCGGGCTGCTGGGCGGTCTTGCGCGGCGGCGGGACGGGTTATGAAGTGTTGGAGATGCCGGGGGCCGTCGCGCCCCTGTTGCTGGCGTCGTACGTGCTGATAGGAATCTGCGGGGTGATGACCTTTCATCAGCGCCAGGCGGGGCCGCTTTATCCCTCGCAATGGTTCGTCATCGGGGCGCTTTTTTGGTTTGCGTGGATTTTTTCGACGGCGGCATTGCTGCTGCTGGGTTCGCCGGTGCGCGGGGTTCTTCAGGCCTCGGTCAACTGGTGGTATGAGCATAATTTGGACACGGTGTTTTTTGGTTTTGCGGGGCTGGCCTCGATTTTTTATTTCGTCCCCAAACTGAGCGGGCGGCCGCTGCACAGTTCCTACCAGGCGGCGCTGGCGTTTTGGATGCTGGCGCTGGCGGGAAGCTGGGGCGGAATTCCCGGCGGGGCCCCGCTGCCGGGCTGGCTGGTGGGCGTGTCGCTGGTGGGGACGGTTCTGACGATCATCCCCATCGCGGCGGTGGCGGTGAATTTATATTTGACGATGGGCGGCGCGCCGCCGGCGCCGGAGCCCGGCCCCTGCCTGCGCTTCACCGGCGCGGGCCTGATTTTTTGGCTGATCGCCGGCGCGCAGCAAGTGGCGGGGGCGCTGCCGCCGGCGGGGGCGCTGACCGATTTCACCTGGTTCACGACGGCGCAGCGGGACCTGTTCCGCGTCGGATTCGCGGCCATGGCGATGTTCGGGGCGATTTATTACATTGTGCCGCGCCTGGCCGATGCGAAGTCCGGCGCGCCGGACAGACTGTGGAAGGGGAGTTTAACCAAACTGCATTTTTGGCTGATGCTGGCGGGGGTGCTGACGGGTTATATGGCGTTGCTGGCAGCGGGCGTCCGGCAGGGAGTGGAGTTCCAAAATCCGGCCCATTCGTTCGCGGCCGTGATGAAGGGCGCGATGATGGCGCTGCGCATGAGCACTCTGGAGCCGCTCTTGCTGACGCTGGGCATGATCGCTTTTTTGCTCAATTTAGCGCTGTTGCTGAAAAGCTGCTGCGTTCGTTGCTGCCGGGAAAGACCGGGCGGCGGCGACACCCGGAAGGAGGGCGCATGAACAACGGGCCGATGCTTTTTCTGGGATTGTTTGCCTCGATGGCCATTTCGTGGGTGACGTTTGTGCTCGGCCCGCAAGTACAAATGGGAAACCTGCAACCGGCCACGACGGTGGCGGCGCTTCCGGCGGTGTATCCGAACGCCGCGCCGGGACTGGCGCGGCAGGGGGCGGAGGTGTACCGGGCCAGCGGATGCGTCTATTGCCATACCCAGCAGGTCCGCCCGAGGGAACTGGGCCCGGACCTGGCCCGCGGCTGGGGCATCCGGCGGAGCGTGGCGCATGACTACATTTATGCTCAAACGGTGATGCTGGGCGCGCAAAGGGTCGGCCCGGACCTGGCCAATGCCGGATTGCGCATGGATGCCGCGGCGGTGCTGGCGCGCCTTTGGGATGCGCGCGCGGTCGAACCCAAGTCGCTCATGCCGCCCTACAAGTATTTGTTCGACGTTCGCAAAATCGGGCGGACTCCTTCGCCCGACGCCCTGGCGGTTGGGCGCGGATTTGCCGCGCCGCAAGGTTATGAGATTGTGCCGCGGCCGGCGGCGCGCGCGCTGGCCGCGTATGTGGCAAGTTTGCGCCAGGAACCGTATCTTTTTGAAGCGCCGCCGCCGCCGGGTTCGGCCGGCACAAACGCGCCCGCGGCGGGCAGTCCCGACGTGTCGGGACCCGCCCTGCCAGCCGGCACGAATCGCGCCAATCCGCAACTTGCCGCGCCGAAGCAGAACGAAGGCGGGTCCGCCATCACCAATCCGCAATCCAGCGACGCTCCCGCAAAATGAGCCAAGACGCACAACAGATCAGCGCCAATGTGGAACCAGACGAGCCGTCCGCCGGCCCGGCGAGTGTTCCCCTCTGGCTCATTCTTCTGCTGGGCTTGTTGGTCTATTGGGGCATGATCTATTTGGACGGACATGGGGGATGGTTCAACCCGGAGGTTTTTGAACCGTTCACGTCGTACGCGCAACTTTCCCTCAGCCAGCCGTACGACCCGGAGAGAAGCTATTACGCGCTGGGAGAGGCCACTTTTAAAGAATCTTGCGCCCTGTGCCATCAAATGACCGGGCTGGGCAAGGCAGACCAGTTCCCGCCGCTGGCCGGTTCGGACTGGCTGCTGGCGCCCGGGCCAAACCGGATTGGCCGCATTGTTTTGAACGGCCTGAACGGGCCGATCCGGGTCGAAGCGGCCAGCGGCGTGGTCAGTATCAGTGCCACCATGGCGCCGCTGGGAGGGACTTACAGCGATGAGAAACTGGCCGCGGCGCTGACCTACGCGCGCCAGCAGTGGGGCAACAAAGCCTCCAAGGTCACCCCGGAGCAGATCAAGGCCATCCGGGCCGCCATCGCGGGTCATCCCGGCCAGTTCACGCCGGAGGAGTTATTGAAGATTCCCGCACAGTAAACCAAAACGAGGGCGCGCCGCTTTCGGCGGAAAGCCGCCAGCTTGTAACCCATCAATCTTGGCAGGCGGCCGTCCTTGCCCTGACGCCGGCCTGCCAATTGCCGCCGATTTGCCCGCGATGACCGCCCGCCTCTTCGCCCATTTCCACGGCCGGAACTCCGCCCCTCCGTCAATACCGCCGCCCGGCCAGGGTCAGATGGGCCTGCTCCGGCGGCGCGGGTGTGGGAGAAGGCCAAGCCACGGCCCGATCCACCACCCGCCGCATCTGTGTGAACCACCATTGCGCCCGTTGCGCGCGGCGATGCCGGGCTGATCCCCGGCATCGCCTTCCGGCAAAACCCAGTTCCAATTGGCTGACTTGACTCTCTTCGATCTCATTTTGGTAACGCATAAGTACTTTCCCTTTCGTTATGCGCGCCACTTTACGCGGGGCGGTTGGACAAAGGCTGTCCAACCAAAAAATTCTTTTTCTTTTGCAAACCATTATGTTTTGAATGACAGCGGCGGGAGCGGGTTTACGGGTCCGCCGCCCCCGTTTCGGGGTCGCCGATCAAACGGTGGATTTCGTCCAGAATCTGGGAGAGGGAGGCGGTTTTGTCCAGGTAGCCGGAGACTCT